>JAPPKD010000338.1 GCA_028820215.1 Spirochaetaceae bacterium
CTCGGAGCCTCAATTCAGCCAACTCTTCAACCCCAGCACGAATAAGCCGGGCTTAACAAGCGTTCAAGCACGTCTGGGAAAGGTCGCTGACTTAGAAGCGGCCCTGACGGCGGCAAAGGCGGCCTGCACGTCCGTCGAGTCTAAAGCTGCGGTAGCCCGAGTACAGCTTGAGAAGCTGCTGGAAGATCCAGCCGACCTGACGAGCGGCGAACAGACGGTCGAGCGCCTCGTTGAGCGCATCCGGCAGCTTGAACTTGAACTCAGAGACTCGGGAAGCCTATTCGCGAACAAACAGCGCACCATGAAGAACCTCCGCGCGGAGACGAGGTTCCAGGGGTACCGGCTTCGTGAAGAGAGACTGCATCGCAACCTTGAGGCGGGCCTTCAGCCAGCGCGCGAGGCACATCAAGAGTTCGCAGACGTACTGGAGACTCTCCGCGCAATCCGGGAAGCGCTCCAGCAGTCGTTCAACCACATGCTAGACGGAGTGCTGCCCTCGATCAGCGAACTAATGACCGAGGTCTACGGCCGGCTCACACAACAGTCGTCCTTTCCCAGGATCGTAGTGGAGTCCGGGCCGGCCGAGGAGACACGGACTCTGCGCGTCCGCGTGACCTCCGATCGAACGCCCGGGGAGTCATTCGAACCGTCCGAGGTCCTCAACGGCCAAGCGTTCAATGCACTGAATCTGGTACCATACTTCGTCTTCTCGCAGTTCCAAGCTGAAGCACTCGAGCTGGACTGCCTCCTCATTGACGATCCGTCGCAGAGCTTTGACACGTCACGCGTGGAATTGCTCATGCGGGAGTTGGCGAGCGCAGCAACGCATGCCCAGCTCATCGTGGCCTCCCATGAGAAGGATAGATTTGAGCCTTACATTGACAAGTACTTCCGGTCGGGATCATATCGCGTGCTTCGGGTGACCTCTTTCGCCCCAGATCTCGGACCGACGCTTGAGTGCGCCGATTGAACCATATGCGCGTCGTGGGGACATTGCGCCGCCTGAGGGCCGAGATCGGGGACATCGAGTTCGGCTATCGAGCCCAAGGTCTATTCGCTCAGGTGCTGAAGCACATCGGCGCGTCCGTGGTCGAAGTTAGAAGTCAAGGGCACCCTGACATCACCGCTCTGTTTGGAGGACGGCTGACGAGAGTTGAGGTCGAGGTAGCCTCATCCCGCGAGAGGTATCATGTGATCAAGGCGGACGACGCCGACGCGGTCGCCCCCAAGGAACATAACGAGCAGGGCTACTTGGCGGTGCTTGACATAGCCGAGCCTATACGTTGGGCGCCCATCGAGTACGCTCGAGTACGCCCCCGTCTGGGAAGACATCCGCTTGCAACACTGCATGCTCTCGCCCACCGGGAACTGGCGAGGGCATGCAATGAAGCGTTTGAAGAGATCATCATGGCGGACGCCGAGCGGCTGCCTGCGCTCACATTCCATCTGCTGTGCCAGAGAGTCCTCCGTGGAAGTGCCTGATGCCGTCATCCACCGACGGCGCGACGATGCTGCGCGGCATCTGTACTGATGTGACGAGGCACTCGAGGTCAACGATCCCGAGCCGCTCATGGGTGGTTTCTCGACCCGCTGACACCCATTCTATCGAGGGAGAGCCGAGGGGAACACGTTCTGTCGCAAGAAAAGAGTCAAGTTCGTATTGTAGCGCAATCTATCAGGCTCTCAGGGCGTCGGCGACCAGATCGGTCCCGAATCCATCGTGAGATTGGATCGGCCAACAATCGGAGCCACACGCAACGATTCCTTGGGGTGCGGCGGCGGTCGGACACTCGGCGTCCACAACGACCGGGCGTTCGGCTATGCTGGCCGCCATGATCAGACTGCACCTCGCGTTCGTCTCGTTTGCCGGCCTGCTGCTCTGCGCGGCGTGCGCCATGGCGGACACGGAGCCGGCCGAGGCCCGCTACCGGGTCACGTTCAACGCCACATGGAGCGCGGAGACCCATCCGACCAACTTCCCCAGCGGGCCCCATTTCTCCGGCTTGGTGGGAGCGACGCACCACGGCGACGTCCGCATCTGGCAGAGGGGCGGAATCGCCTCCGACGGCATCAAGTTGATGGCGGAGACCGGCGGAAAGCGCGAGCTGCTGCACGAGATCGAGCATCTCATCGAGGACGGAGACGGGTACGGCGAGCTTTCCGGCGGCGGGCTGTCGACCTCACCGTCGATGGTCAGCCTGGCGTTCGACGCCGTCTCCACGCATCCGTACGTGACGCTGGTCAGCATGGTGGCGCCGAGCCCCGACTGGTTCGTGGGCGTGTCGGCGCTCCCGCTGATGGAGAACGGAGCCTGGCGAGAGCGGATCGAGGTGAACCTCCGCGTCTACGACGCCGGCACCGACGACGGCAGCGTCTACAACGCCGTCACCGACCCGGCCGCGCCCATTACGGCGCTGACCGAGAGCGGGGCCGGCTTTACCGACGGCGAGCCGTTCGCGGGAACGTTCGTCTTCGAGTTGCTCTGAGCGTGCGCCTGTGAAGAGCGTCCTGCAGCGGATCCGGACGATGCTGGACGAGGCCGGGGTCGAGTACCGGCACGTCCACCACGAGCCGGTGCGCACCTCCGAGCAGGCGGCGCGCGTGCGCGGCGAGCCGCTGTCCATCGGCGGCAAGGCGCTGGTCGTCAAGATCGGCGACGGGTTCCGGCTGTTCGTGCTGAGCGCGTCGTTGCGGCTGGACTCGACCGCGGTGCGCGCCCGGTTCGGGACGCGGCGCATCCGCTTCGCGAGCGCGCCGGAGCTGCTGGAGCTCACCGGGCTGGTGCCGGGCAGCGTGCCGCCCTTCGGGGAGCCGATCCTGCCGCTACCGCTGAACGTGGACCCGTCGGTGCTGGCCAACGACCGCATCGCCTTCAACGCGGGAGCGCTGACCGACTCGATCATCATGCAGACCGCCGACTACCGCACCCTGGCCGGCGGCGAGGTCTTCGCGTTCGCGGAGGAAGCCTGATGCGCGCCGGAGCCGCCTCCCTGCTGGCGCTCCTGGTCACGCTCGCGGCCGGCGCCGAGCCGACCGTGGTGGCCGAGCGGGTCGAATCGGAGCGGGAGACGTTCCGGGTCGTGCGTGTCGCCGAGGGGCTCAACCACCCCTGGTCGATCGCCTTCCTGCCGGACGGCGGCGCGCTGGTCAGCGAGCGGCCCGGCGGCCTGCTGAGCCTGGACCCGGAGACCGGCGCGCTGCGGACGCTGAGCGGCACACCCGCGGTCGCCGCGGTCGGTCAGGGCGGTCTGCTGGACGTGGAGCCGCATCCCCGGTTCACGGAGAACCGGCTGGTCTACCTCTCCTACGCCGCCGGCCGCAGCGGGAGCTACTCGACCAGCATCGCCCGCGGGCGGCTCACCGACGCCGGGCTGGAGGACGTTGAGGTGCTGTTCACGATGAACCGGCCGTCGGGCTCCCGCCTGCACTTCGGCTCCCGCCTGTCGTTCGGCGCCGACGGCATGCTGTACGCCACCTTCGGCGAACGGGGGGAGCGGCACCGCGCCCAGGATCCTTCCGACCACGCCGGCACCATCATCCGCCTGCGGGACGACGGCTCGGTGCCGGCCGACAACCCGTTCTCCGCCGGCGGGGGCGCCCCGGAGGTGTACTCCTTCGGCCACCGCAACCCGCAGGGGCTGGCCGTCCACCCGGCGACCGGCCGCGTCTGGTCGCATGAGCACGGGCCGCAGGGCGGCGACGAGATCAACGTGATCGAGGCCGGCGTCAACTACGGCTGGCCGGTGATCACCTACGGCGCCGAGTACCGGAGCGGCGCGCGGATCGGCGTCGGCACGGCGGCGCCCGGCATGGCGCAGCCCGTGCTGCACTGGACGCCGTCGATCGCGCCGTCCGGCATGACCTTCTACGACGGCGACCGCTTCCCCGGCTGGCACGGCGACCTGTTCGCCGGGGCCCTGGCCGGCCGGCACCTGCGCCGCGTGCAGCTCGACGGCGAGCGGGCCGTAGCCGAGGAGGTGCTCCTGAACCGCCGCGTGGGGCGCGTGCGAGACGTCAAGCAGGGACCGGACGGGCTGCTGTGGCTGCTGGAGGACGCGCGCAACGCCTCAATCTACCGTTTGGAGCCTGTACCATGACCACCTATCGAGCGGCCCTGATCGGCTGCGGACGCATCGGCGCCTTCATCGACAACGAGGTCGCGGATCCAAATCCCTACTCGCACGCCGCGGCGTACGAGGCGTGCGAGCGGACCACCCTGGTGGCCCTGGCCGACCAGCGTGCCGACGTGATGGCGCGCGCCGGCGCGCGCTACGCCGTGCCGGCCGCGCACCAGTACACGGACTACCGCGAGATGCTCGCCGCGGAACGGCCCGACATCGTCAGCGTCGCCACGCAGCCCGAGCAGCGCGCGGAGATCGTCATCCATGCCGCCGAGCACGGCGCGCGCGCCATCTACGCCGAGAAGGCGATGGCGGCCTCGCTGGCGGAGGCCGACGCGATGGTGCAGGCGGTGGAGGCCAACGGCGCCGCCTTCAACATGGGCACCAACCGGCGCTGGCATCCCGGCTTCCGCCTTCTGCTATCGCTGATCGCCGAGGGCCGCTACGGCGCGCTGCGCTCGCTCACCGTCCATTGCGGCCACGGGGTGTTCAACATGGGCAGCCACGCGATCGACCTGATGCTGATGCTGAACGGCGACGAGCAGGTGAGCTGGGTGCAGTTCCACGTGTCGGAGGGAGCGGACCGGATCGAGGCCGACACGCTGCGTGGCGATCCATCGGGCGGCGGCCGCCTGCAGTTCGCGAACGGCGTTCCGGCGTTCCTGCTCGACAGCGGCCGTCCGTTCGAGGCCGAGGTGGTGTGCGAGCGCGGCATCGTCACCACCGTCGGCAGCGAGTGGCAGGTGCGCGAAGAGAACGGCGTCGACCTGCGCGGCCGGCCGGCGCTGGGACCCGGCACCTTTCCGGCGTTCCAGCCCGGCAGCCCCGCCGTTCACCTGATCCTGGACCTCGTGCAGGCGCTGGACACCGGCGCCCCGACGCGCGGCGGCGTGCGCGTCGCGCGCACCAACACCGAGCTGATCTTCGCCTGCCTGGAGTCCCATCTGAGTGGCGGAGCCCGCACGCCGCTGCCGCTGGCCGGCAGCGAGCTGCGCTTGCAGCGCGAGGTAACCCCCCACGAGCCGAGATACCATCCGCGGTAGCCTTGCCGTGCCGTAAGGAACCATCGCGTGCCTGAGCTGGGCTTCCTCAAGGACTTGGTCATCGTGCTCGGGGCCGCCGTGGTGGTGGTGGCGCTGTTGCGCCGCATCGGCGTTCCGTCGATCGCCGGGTTCATCCTGACCGGCGTGATGGCCGGGCCGACCGGACTGGGCCTGGTGGACGACACCCATCAGGTCGAGATGCTGGCCGAGGTCGGCGTCGTCCTGCTGTTGTTCGGCATCGGCCTGGAGCTGGCGGTCGACCGCCTGCGCCGCCTTTGGAAGGCCGTGCTGCTGGGCGGTGGCATTCAGGTCGCCGTGACGCTGGCATGCACGGCCGCCCTGGCCCGTGGGTTCGGTCTGGCTCCGGGGACGGCCGTGTTCCTGGGATGCGTGATCGCGGTCTCCAGCACGGCCGTGGTCCTGCGCGCGCTGTCGGCGCGTGGCGAGCTGGACGCCCCGCACGGCCGCCTGGCCGTGGGCATCCTGGTGTTCCAGGACCTGTGCGTGGTGCCGATGATTCTGGCCGTCCCCCTGCTGGCCGGAGGCGACAGCTCCCCGCGGGAGATCCTGCTCACGGTCGGCACGGCCGTCGCGGTCCTGGCCGGCGTGCTGGTGGCGGCCAGCTTCCTGGTGCCGCGGCTGCTGGCGTTCGTGGCCAAGACACGGGAACGCGAACTCTTCATTCTGACGGTCTTCCTGGTGTGCTTCGGCACGACCTGGGCGCTGTCCCTGGCCGGCATCTCCCTGGCGCTCGGCGCGTTCCTGGCCGGCCTGATCGTCGCCGGCAGCGAGTTCCGCCACCAGGCGATGGCGGACCTGATCCCGGCCCGCGACATCCTGGCCAGCCTGTTCTTCGTCTCGGTGGGCATGCTGCTGGACGTCTCCGGCGTGTCCGGTCAGATCATGGCCACCGCCGGGCTGCTCGGCGCGATCCTGGTCGGCAAGTTCGCGATCATCCTGGTCACCGCCCTCCTCCTCCGCCTGCCGCTGCGGGTGGGCATCCTGTCGGCGGCGGCACTGTGCCAGGTCGGCGAGTTCTCGTTCGTGCTCTTGAGCGTGGCCGCGGGCACCGGGCTGCTGGGTGCCGCGCTGTCCCAGCACCTGATGATGGCGATCATCCTGTCGATGCTGCTCACCCCACTGGTGATCGCCTTCGGTCCCCATCTGGCCGGCGGCGCGGCGCGGGTTCCGTGGCTGAACCGGCTCCTGCGCGCGGAGCCGCCCGGCATCGAGGCGGACGAGCCGCACTCGGACCACGTGATCGTCGCCGGCTACGGACTTGCCGGCCGCGAGGTGTGCCGTGCCGTCAGGGATGCCGGCTTCGACTACCTGGCCATCGACGCGAACCCGGACAACGTGCGCGCCGCGCGCGCCATCGGCGACCGCGCCGTGCTCGGCGACGTGACGCAGCGGGAGGTGCTGGAGGAGCTCGGCTGCAAGGACGCACGGCTGGTGGTGCTGACCGTCAACGACGCCCGCGCCACCGAGCTTGCGGTCCGGCGGATCCGGGCGATCGCTCCCGACCTCGCCATCGTCGCGCGCGCCCCGTACGAGCTGGACCGCGCATCGCTGCACCACGCCGGCGCGACCGTGATCGTCACCGCGGAAGCGACCGCCAGCGCCTCGGTCGTCAGCCGCTCCCTCGCCGCCCTCGGATCTGAAGCCCCGCCGGAGTAGCCCGTGTCCGTCCGATCGCCCTGGGAGATCTGCTCCATCGATATACAACCATATTGTTGACAACGATATTGTTGTATGAGACGGTCTCGCATCGGGAGCATCCGATGAGATCATCAACAGGCCGCTGGGTGAGCGGCGACGACTTCTTCGATCGCGAGCTTGAGCTGAAGGCGCTGCAGAGCCGCGTTCGCGACTTCAACCATGTGCTGCTGACCGGCCAGCGACGCATGGGAAAGACCAGCATCACCAGGGAGCTCGGCCGACGCGTGGAAGCCAAAGGATGGGGGTTCGTCCCTGCCGATGTCCAAGGAGCGACCTGCCCTGAGGACGTGATCGCCGGCATCGCCGAGAAGGCCCACCCGATTCGGTCGATCGCGCGCCGTTTTGCCACCTCCATGCAGCGCTGGATGGGAGACAGGATCGAGGAGGTCAGCGCCTACGACTTTCGTGTTCGCATCCGTTCAGGATTGGATGCTGCAAACTGGCGTCGCCACGGAGAACACCTGCTCCATGATTGCGCTCATCACGACAAGCCCGTACTCCTCGTGATCGACGAGCTTCCGATCTTCCTCAACCGGATGCTCAAAGAAGACGGCAACGCTTTGCGGGTCGACGAGTTCCTGAGCTGGTTCCGCGGCGTGCTGCAGGATCTCGGCGACGGTTCGCTGGTTCTCATCATCTCCGGCAGCATCGGCCTCAGGCCTCTTGTGGAGCGGCTCGGGATCCCCGACCGCATAAACCATCTCGACTCCTTTCGCCTGGGGCCGTGGAGCCGCGAAACCAGCGTGGCGTGCTTCGAACGTCTTGCCGAGAGCTACGAATTGCAGGTCGAGGAAGGGGTTGCTGACGCCGCATACGAGGCACTCGGTCTCGGGATCCCTCAGCACGTGCAGTCTCTTTTCGCTCGCCTCCGCGACTTCGCAACGATGCATGGTCGGGACCGCATCATCGTCGCCGACGTGGACGAGGTATACCGCAACGAGCTTCTCGGTCCTTCCGGGCAAAACGACCTCGTGCACTACGAGACACGCCTGCAGGAAGGCATGGACGACGACACCTATCGAGTGTCCATGGAGATTCTTGCCGAAGCGGCTACCCAGGATGTGTTCACCGTGAATGCACGGCGCAGCCTTGAACGACTGTATTCCGCGTTGGTCGACGATGCACCCGGCCGTGTGTCCGATGCTCTCGAAGTGCTGATTCATGACGGTTACCTGGAAGCCGGCGACGACGGTCACCGTTTCCTTTCCCGGTTGCTCAAGGACTGGTGGTCAGCCCGTTTCCGAGACCACCACACCCCACTCCTGAAGCGTCCCTCCGCAAGGCCAAAGTGGTTCCGATGAACCAATCGCTTGCTGCACCGATCCGAAAGGCGAATCCCGGCACGTTCCAGTCTGACCACGAAGTCATCCGGCAGTTCGTGGTCAGAAACCGCGAGTTCGACATCGTGATGGAGATCCTTCGAGGGAACACCAAGACATCCTCATGCCAGCACGTCCTGCTCGTCGCGCCGCGAGGCCGCGGCAAGACAATGCTGCTGGCGCGTGTCGCCGCTGAGCTACGGGTCCGTGAGGACCTGAGCCGCGACCTGTTGCCGGTCCGGTTCATGGAGGAGAGTCACGAGGTGTTCGATATGGCCGACTTCTGGCTCGAGTGCCTGTTCCATCTCTCACGGGAGAGTGCGGTGTGCGCTCCCGAACTCAGGAGCGAGCTGCGGGACACTCATCGCGCTCTGAGCGCTCGAGGACGTCAGGAAGAACTGATCGAAGCGTGGGCCCGGACCGCCGTGCTGGACGCGGCAGATCGGCTTGGAAAGAGGATCGTCCTCATGGTCGAAAACCTGCAAGACCTGTCCGGCGACGTCGACGAGCGCTTCGGGTGGAAGCTGCGCGAGGAACTGCAAACCCAACCTCAAGTCATGCTGCTTGCCACCGCCACTAGCCGTTTTCGGGGCTTGGACGACGCGACACAGCCATTCTTTGAGCTGTTTCGCATCCTCGGTCTCGACCCTCTGGACACAGAGGAATGCCGGCTCCTCTGGCACGTCCTCAGCGGCGATGCCCTGCAAGAGCGAGAGATCAGACCTCTGCAGATCCTGACCGGGGGCAGTCCCCGCCTCGTAGTTTTCGTCGCGGATTTCGTGCGGCACCGTTCCGTCCGCCAGTTGATGGAACAACTGGTAAAGCTGATCGACGACCACACTGAGTACTTTCGCAGCCATCTTGAAGGCTTTGCAAAGACCGAGCGCCGTGTCTATCTCGCGACCGTCGATCTCTGGGAACCGTCGACTGCTGGCGAGATCACCGTTCGTGCACGACTCGACACCCGTACCGTGTCTACCATGATCGGACGACTCCTCCACCGTGGCGCGCTGATCTCGGAGGGTGCTGGTAGAAGACGCCGATACTCGGCATCCGAGCGTCTTTACACCATCTACTACAAGCTGCGACGGGAGCGCGACGAAGCTGCCGTGGTGAGCAACCTCATTCGCTTCATGGTGATGTTCTACAGCCAGTCCGAGCTGGCGAGCATGACCGATGCGCTGAGCATAGAAGCCGCGCAATCCCTAGCCATTCGCCAGGGAATCCAGCGGACGCTCACCGAAGCAGCGAATACCGGCGACTTCGTTTCTCCGGAGAACATTCTTCTTTTCGAGCAGATCCTCATTCAAGCCGTAGACCTCATCGAAGTGAATAGAGACCCTGCGCTGATCGAGGCGATAATACGGGCCATCAAGGATGGGAACTGCCAAGAGCTCATCGCGCTCGTTGACCGTTTCCTCGATTCCCGAAGCGGAAAAGTACTACGCTCTTCGACGCCCTTCGTCGATCTTTTGGTCTCTGCCAGATTGTTCGCCCATGCAGGACTCGGGAACGCCGAAGCTGCGATTGCATCCTACCAGACCGTTGTGGAACGGTTCAGTGCCAGCGACGACCCAGCACTACAACGAGCGGTGGCGATGGCACTATTCAATTTGGGAAACCAACAAGGTCGGCTTGGAAAGAACCACGCTGCCATCGCTTCCTACGAAGAGGTGGTGAAAAGGCACATTGCCAGCGATACGCTAGCACTTCAGGTAAGCGTTGCTAAGTCGTTGTTCAACAAGGCAATCATCTTCCGTCGGATTGGCGACTCCGACACCGAAGTCGCCACCTACGGAGATGTCGTGAGTCGCTATGGCGCGAGCGATGCACGGGAACTTCAGATTTGGGTCGCGCAGGCGATAGTCAACATAGGAAACGCACAAGGTCGGCTCGGAAAGCACCACGCAGCGATCGCTTCCTACAACGAAGTCGTCTGCAGGTATGGCGCCAGCGGGTCACCTGATCTCCGTGTGCAGGTAGCCATGGCCTTGTCGAACACGGGATTCACCCAAAGTCAACTCGGCAACATCAACGAAGGAAACGCAGCGTACGCCGAAGTCGTCAAGCGATACGGTGACAGCGGCTCGCAGGAACTTCAGGGTTTGGCCGCCAAGGCCCTCGCCGCCATGGCAGTCAATCAATTCGAACTCGCCGACATAGCTGGTGAAGTCGCCACGTACGAGGAACTCATCCGCCGATATGAGGACAGTGACTCTTCGGAGGTGCGGGTAATAGTCGCGACGGCGCTGGTCAACAAGGGATCTATGCAGATCGGGCGCAATCACCCGAGGGATGCCCTGCACGCCTGCAAAGCGATAGAAGGCTACGGTTCTCTGACTGACTCTAACGACATCGCCTTTGCGTGGTGGGCAGCATGGCTGAGGACGAGAGCGCTCGTTCGTTGCGGAAGACATGCGGACGCAATAGAGGCGTTTCACTCCATGTACGCCGAATTCCGTCCAACGGGTGGGACCATCACGAAGCTCCTGGAGCTGACGGTCGAACTGATCGCTTTCGGCGTGCCAGAACGGGAAATCGTGGAAATCGTGGCGAGCGACCGGGACAAAGCCGGCGCGCTGGCCCCGCTGGTTGTAGCTCTCCGCATTCGCGCAGGCGAGGAGGTCCGTGCACCGTTGGAAGTGATGGAGGTTGCGGAGGACATCCTCAAGCAGCTCGATGCAAGTCAGTAGCTCGCTGCCAAGACCGCTGCGTGCATGGCCGCCTTCGCTCGCGTCCCTTATGATGGTCGGTCATGAGCTGGCGAGTGACCGACCGGATGACCATCTACCACGAAGAGGGCTTCTACGCACTCTCGCCCACCGTGAACCGGACGCCGAACGGCGATCTGCTGATGACCTTCCAGCGTGCCACGCACATCGGCATGGCCAATCACAACCATCCGCTGTTCAACGTGCAGGCGTGCCGTTCCAGTGACGAGGGGCAGACCTGGAGCGACGCGTACCTGGTGACCGTCGATCCGCGGGGCGGGGTGATGGACCGGGGCTGCCATTCGCTGCCCGACGGCAGCATCTTCCTGCACTGCTCGTGCACGGAGCTGGTGCCGGCCGAGGGGTCGGAGGCGCACGGCCTGGACTGGACCGTGCGCTACGGGATGCCCTTCTGGGTGCGCTCCACCGACGACGGCCATACCTGGACCAACCCCGTCCGCTTCCCGCCGCTCCCGGACGCCATCAACGGGCACCCGGCCCAGCACACCGGCGTGAGCCGCAGCGGGCTCTGGTGATGCCGGACGGACGCCTGTTCCTGCCGAGCAAGGCCACCGACGTCACCGACGAGTTCCGCTACCACGGGATGCTGCGGATCTCCCGAGACATGGGCGAGACCTGGGAGTACGGAGGCCGGATCTGCGAGGACGAAGTCGCCCACTTCAGCGAGCCGACCATCCACCGCACTCCTTCCGGCCGCATCCTGGTGCTGTACCGCTGCCATACCGGGGCCCTCGGGCCGGAGATCGTCCGGCAACAGGGCCTCACCGGTGCGCACGTCACCGACCCCAGCTTCGTGGGGCGCGTGCTGGTGCTGGTGTACTCCGATGACGACGGACGCACCTGGTCCAAGTGGCGGCCGACCATGATCCATGGCAGCCCCGGACACATGCTCGGGCTGCGCGACGGCCGCATCTTCCTGACCGTCGGCACGCGCTGGGCCGGCCAGCGAGGGTGCTCGGTGCGCATCCTGGATCCCGAGGGAGAGAACATCGACACGGCTCCGGAGATTATCATCCGCGACGACGCGATCAGCCCGGACTGCGGCTACCCCTACTCGGTGGAGCTGAACGACGGGCGCGTGCTGGTCACCTACTGGCACCACTTCGACGACGACCTGCGCGGCATCGAGGGCGCGATCCTCGAAGAGGTGTAGCGGGCCGATGTTGACGATCGAGAGCGCCGAGACCATCCATTCCGACGGCCGGCACAACGCCTTCACCAGCATGGCGCGGTGGCGCGGCCGGTACTACGTCGCGTTCCGATCCGCCGGCACCCACGCGGCGACGTGGGAGGACGGCTGGGGAGACGTGCCGGACACGTACGGCCGGATCATGCTGCTGGAGTCGGCCGACCTGACGACGTGGAGGCCGTCGGTGATCCTGGACACCCAGTACGACGACCGTGACCCGAAGCTGCTCGCGACCCCGGAGCGGCTTTACGTCTTCAGCACCACCATCATCGGACCGGCGCGGCTCACGATGCCGCAGGAGACCTACCTGTCGTTCACGGAGGACGGGCGAACGTGGTGCCACCCGGTGTCCGCCTATCGCTACAACTACGGGTACTGGAAGCCGCAGACCCACAGCGGCGTCCACTACGTGGCGGCCGACGTGGACGTCACGCCGCCCGACGTCGAAGAGCTCGACCAGCAGGTCGAGCTGCTGTCGTCACGTGACGGCCACCTGTGGCAGCCGGTGTCGGTCATCGTCCGCGCCTCGCGCTGCACGGAGACCGAGCTGCTGTTTCTCGCCGACGGCTCGCTGCTCGCCTTCACCCGGCCCCACTTCGTGTCGATCGCGCGGCCGCCCTACACGACGTGGTCCGTCGCGGGAGCGGCCTCGGACGACCGGGCTCGGGAGCACCCGCCGGGCTATTCCGGCCCCGCCGCCGTGCAGGTCGCCGATACGCTGGTCTTCTCCTGCCGCACGAGCCGCAAGCACTACCCCGACGACCAGCCGGGAGACAGCCGAACCGGGCTGTTCACGGTCGATCCATCCGATTACTCGCTGACGTGGCATGCCAACCTGCCGACCGGGTGGGGCGGCGATCAGTCCTACGCCGGCATGCTCGCGCTCGACGATCGCACGGTCGTGATGTGCTACTACGACGGGGAGCCCTACGAGCCCGGCGTCCCCAAACGCAGCGATATCAAGCTCGCCACGGTCGCGGTCGGCTAAACCGAGCCTTCGCCTACGGCTGGTCCGTCGCCGGTTTCTGAAGCGTGACGGACACGCTGGGAAAGCGCTCGTCCAGCGTGTAGATCGTCGTATCCGCAGTCCGTGCTGCCGCCCAGATGAGCGCATCCGCGAACGACACGCGGCCGGAAGGCCGGCACAGGCGAAGCGCTTCCAGTACGTATTCCTTGGGCAACCGGAAGGTAGCGATGTTCGCCTTTCGGAGCAGGGCGATCAGGTGATCGACCACGGTCTCACGAGGTACGCCGTAGACCGAGCCAAGAACGTAAGCGGTCTCCACCAGCGCGACGTCGGTGATCAGGAGCTCAGCTTCAGCGTCGATCACCTTCGCACTCGCGTCGGCCAGGTCCGGCGGGTCACCGGTGAGGTACCGGACGAGCATCGACGTATCGAGCAGTGCGCTCACGGGACCGATCGGCGCGCAGCATCGCTCCAACCGCGCTCTCGCGCCTCCTGCCAGGCGTCGCCCGGAGGGATCCGGGTCTTGATGTAGGGCGCCAGGCATCCCTTGAGCGATTCGCGATGGTCGGGCGGCAGAAAATAGAGCTCGACATGGTCGTCGACGAGGCGTTGGATGGAGATCCATCCAGGTGCGAGGCCAAGCGAGTCCCTGATCGGCTTCGCTATCACTACTTGCCCCTTGGTTCCTACGACATGCGCGTTCGGTTTACGCATACGCGCAAGTATGAATCAACCTCGGCCGTACTACCAAGCGGCTGGTTGTGTGGCCGCGTCCGGACGCGTTCCCTTATGATGGGACGCCATGAGTTGGCGAGTGACCGATCGCATGACCATCTACCGGGAAGAGGGCTTCTATGCGCTCTCGCCCTGCGTGAACCGGACTCCCGGCGGCGACCTGCTGATGACCTTCCAGCGCGCCCCCCACGTCAGCCTGCCCAACCACAAGCATCCGCTATTCAACGTGCAAGCGTGCCGATCCAGTGACGAGGGGCGGACCTGGAGCGACGCGTACCTGGTGACCATCGACCCGCTGGGCGGGGTCATGGACCGGAGCTGCCACACGCTTCCGGACGGCAGCATCTTCCTGCACTCCTCGTGCTCGGAGCTGGTGCCGGCCGAAGGATCGCCCGCGCACGGGCGGGACTGGACCGTACGTTTCGGGATGCCGTTCTGGGTCCGGTCCACCGACGACGGCTACACCTGGACCATGCCGGTGCGCTTCCCGCCGCTCCCGGACGCGATCAACGGCCATCCGTCCGAGCACACCGGCGTGAGCCGCAGCGGGCTGCTGGCGATGCCGGACGGACGCCTGTTCCTGCCGAGCAAGGCCACGGACATCAGCCACGAGTTCCGCTACTTCGGCATGCTGCGGATCTCCCGTGACATGGGCGAGACCTGGGAGTACGGCGGCCGGATCTGCGAGGACGAAGTCGCCCATTTCAGCGAGCCGACCATCCACCGCACTCCCTCCGGCCGCATCCTGGTGCTGTACCGGTGCCACGCGAACGCCCTGGGGCCGGAAATCGTCCGCCAGCAGGGCTTCACCGGGCCGCACGTCACCGACCCCAGCTTCGAGGACCGCCTGCTGGTGCTCGTCCACTCCGACGACGGCGGGCGCACCTGGTCGCCGTGGCGGCCGACCATGATCCACGGCAGCCCCGGGCACATGCTGGGGCTGCGCGACGGACGCATCTTCCTGACCGTCGGCACGCGCTGGGCCGGCCAGCGCGGCTGCTCGGCGCGCATCCTGGATCCCGAGGGAGAGAACCTCGACACCGCACCGGAGATCATCATCCGCGACGACGCGATCAGCCCCGACTGCGGCTATCCCTGGTCGGTGGAGCTCGACGACGGGCGCGTGCTGGTCACCTACTGGCACCACTTCGAGGACGACCTTCGCGGCATCGAGGGCGCGATCCTCGAAGAGGTGTAGTCAGCCGCGGCTCAGAGGGACACGGACGCCAGGTAGATGTCGCAGGGGCCGTGGGTGACCCGCTCGTCGGAATCGGGATACTCGTGCCCGGAGTAGTAGGCGATCAGGACTTCGTTCCCGCTGACCGCATACAGGCCTGAATAGCCGGTGTCGCGGCCGCTCGGCAGATACAGGCCGAGCTCCAGCGCCCCGTCCCGGTACTCGAACACGGCGGTCCTGGGCTCGCCGCTCTCGTCCGCGGCCCTGCCGGCGATGACCACGCGATCGCCCACCCGCGCCGGGGCCGCTCCCTGCAGCGCGTGCGGGACGATCGTGCGCTCCCACTCCACGTAGGGCGGCGGGGCCGTCGCCAGCACGGCGCGCGGCAGCTTGGTGCGCACCACGGCCAGCAGGCGCCCGTCAGGCAGCGGGCACAGCGCCGTCTCGCTGGGGATGCGCGAGTACTCCTCGGAGCCGCGCACCACCTCGGAGACCCAGTGCCAGCGCTCGCCGTCGGTCGAGGTCAACAGGTCGACCGTGCCGCTCATGCCCTCCGACACGTGGCCGCAGTCGTCGCAGGTCAGGTAGTAGCGGCCGTCCAGCTCGATCGGCGTCCAGAAGTCGTGGTTGGCCACGAAACAGCGGCGCGGCTCCGTCCACGTCTTCAGGTCGCGCGTCTCGGCGACCACCTCGCGCGAGGGGAAGCCCTGGAAGTCGTCTCCCTCCCAGTCGCCCTGCACCCCGTAGATCAGCATCCGGTCGCCGAGCGGCAGGAGCTGCGGATCGAAGCTGGTGGCCGCCATGGCGACGCAGGTGTCCCAGGTCTCCAGATCGGTGGAGGAAATGACGCGCAAGTGGCCGTCGAGCGCGCCGTGATGGTGGGCGTCGACGAAGCAGATGTGGTACGCGCCGCGCCAGCGGACGAAGTTGCCGACGCACAGGTTGTGGCGGCCGTTCGAGAACACGGTCCTGACCCAGTTCAGTCTCATGCCGCGAACAGATCCTGCGAGTAGCGGTAGGCGAGGCAGCACGTGCCCCAGTCCGGGTGGTCGAGGTCCATCAGCGAGTACGCGGTGGTGACCACCAGCCCGTCGTCGTAGCAGACCGTGCTGGGGTAGCCGCAGTCCCAACTGAATGCGCGGTCGGAGATCACGTATTCGGTCTCCAGGTCGAAGTGCTCGCCGCCGTCGCGGCTGACGATGGCGCGCACGCCGAACGGATAGGCGCGGTAGCCGTAGGTGATCAGCACGATGCCGTTGGCCAGCCGCGTGACGCTGCCGGGCGACGGTTTCTGCGGCTTGCCGTTGACCATCCGCCAGTGGCCGGGCCGCCGCAGGTTGGCCAGGCGCTCGGGCGGCGTGCCGGTGCTCAGGCAACCTTCCTCCCAGCGCGGCCACGTCCTGCCGCCGTCTTGGGACCAGGCGAGCCAGTTCGGCTGGTGGTTGTGGCGCACGTAGGCGACCCAGCGGTCTTCGGTCAGTGGCAGGAAGCCGGTCTCGCTCCAGCCGCTCCTGATCTCGGTCGGCTCCTCCCAGGTGAGCCCGCCGTCCGTCGAGCGGTACAGAAAGTTCACCCGCTCGTGCGCGGAGGGGTCGGCCTCGTGGATCTCGTCGCTCTGGTGGCCGCGCGCCATGAACACCAGCGTGCCGTCGGCCAGCCGCACCATCTGCCCGTGCGGGCGCACGAAGATGCCGCGTCCCGGCATGTCGATCAGCGTCGGCTCCGACCAGGTGGCGCCGCCGTCCGTGGAGCGCACCACCTCCAGGTGCTCCTCGCGGCGGGCGCGCGGGTCGGGGTCGTCCTCCCGCGATGCCTCCACCTCGCCGAACAGGAGGCCGTACACGACCACCAGCGTGCCGTCGGACGCCTGTCCCAGGGAGTGGTCGCGATAGTCGAGCTGATCGTCCGGCTCGCCGCGCGCCACCAGCCGGTAGTCGGACCAGGAGGCGCCACGGTCCTCCGAGAACGAGATGCTGACCTCGCTGCCGGTGCCGACGTGCGGCGCGCCGGTGCGCGTCAGGCAGGCGAGCCGCCCGTCGTCCATCTTCAGCAGCACCGGGATCAGGCCGCCGCCGGGGGAGAACGGCGGCACGGGGTCGGTGACCGAGCCGAAGGAGGCACGCTCCGGGTCGGCCCGGGACTCCGGGTACATCAGGAAGTACGATTCAACGGCCTCGGGCTTGTCCTCCTGCGCGCACAGCCAGCGGTGGCCGGTGGCGACGACCGGAGTCGCCTCGATCCGATCCGTCAACGATACCTCGCGCAATTCGGCCATCCGCCGCCTCCTTCGCAGAGCGGCCAGCGTCCTACGATTGCGGCCGCCACGCAAGAGGTCTACCGTGGGAGGCGCCATGTCGGTCATCTACATCAGCGATCCGTCCAGCGTCGCCACCCGTTACCTGCCGGACCCGGCCACCGAGGAGTCGCTCCGCGAGTGGATCGACGACGTGGCCGACGCCGGCATCGACCTGTTCATCCAGGAGGCATACACCCAGGGCTGGACCACCTACTGGCGCACCGACGGCTTCGACTACGACGCCAGGCCGCAGCACCGCCGGTTCCTGCCCCTGCTCGACAGCGGCCGACAGCCGCTGGGCATCCTGGCAGACCAGTGCCGCAGGCGCGGCGTCCGCTTCGGCGCCGGCATCCGCATGAACGACAACCACGGCGCCGTCTCCACCGCCCAGGGGGTGGGCGCCGGCGCCGGCTTCATCGTCGACAACCCGCACCTGCAGCTTCAGGAAGCGCCGCCCGGCGTGCTCTACGCGGAGTCCACCCCGCTCGACTTCACCCACGAGGAGGTGCGCGCCTTCCTGCTGAGCGCGATCACGCGCCTGGTGGACACCATCGACGTGGGCGGCATCGAGATCTGCTACCGCGACCATCGCTACTTCCCGCCAGGCACCGGCCGCGACCGCCGGGACCGGATGACCGACCTGGTCGCCGCCATCCGCTCGATGCTCGATGCCGCCGGCGAGCGCCGTGGCACGACCGAGCGGCTGTTCCTGGGCGCGCACGTGTTCGCCACCATCGACGAGTGCGCGGACCTGGGCCTGGACGCGCCGGCCTGGGCGCAGGACGGGCTGGTCGACTATCTCAGCCCGGCGGACTGCATGTACGCCGAGTACAACCTGCCCTACGACGAGTGGGCGGCCGTGACCGCGGACACGGCCTGCCGGCTCTATCCGTCGATCATGCCCTGGACGGGCATCATCGCCCGCCGCCGCAACGCCCAGCAGCCGGCCGACCAGGACCAGCAGCGGGCGCTGGCGCACACCATGTACGCGCAGGGCGCCGACGGCGTGTCGCTGTACAACCACTTCGAGATCATGCACGGCGGCGGCGGCGCGCACGCGCCGTTCTATCCGATGGCGCTGCACGACGCCCGCCACGTCCGTTCCGACGGATGCGCCCTGGGCGGGCGCAGGCACTACGTGTTCGACGCCACCTGGGGCGGCTTCACCGGCTTCGGCGACGGCTGCACCTCCACCGGCGCGGTCAAGGCACAGCGCGCGATCATCGAGCGGCCGGCCGGCGCCGCGGAGTACGTCTTTCGCCTCTACGAGGACTTCGACGGCATCGCGTTCGCCCAGCTCCTATTCCGCGCCTATCACATGACGCTGGCGGACGACCTCGCGATCACCCTGAACGGGCAGCCGGTCCCGGCCCGTGGCCGCAAGCGCCGCGACGACGAGATCCGCACCGACCTCCGTCCGGACGACACCGAGTACGAGTTCGCCCGCGGGGCGATGACCCGCGAGGCCCGCCCGTGCGTGACGTACTGGTTCCCGCTCACCGCCGACCTGTGCGTACGCGGCGAGAACCGGCTCGGCCTCGCGCTCACCGCGAGCGACCCCGAGGCGGCCGACAGCATCGTCGTCGAGGAGGTCGAGGTCTTCGTCGTGCCTGCGACCGAGCATGAGCTCCCCGCCGATTGAGGTCAGGAGTCTCCACAAACGGTACAAGCAGGGCACGTGGGCCAACCGCGACATCACCCTGTCCGCGGTCCAGGGAGAGATCCTGGGCGTCGTGGGTCCCAACGGCGCCGGCAAGACCACGCTGGTCCGCCAGGTCACGACGGAGCTGCTTCCCACGTCCGGCGAGGTGCGCGTGTTCGGCATCGACGCGGTCGCGCGTCCGCGCGAGGTGAAGGGCCTGATGGGCGTGATGCCGCAGGAGGCAACGCTCTACTGGGGTCTCAGCGTCCACCACCAGTTCCGGATCTTCGGCAAGCTCCGCGGCCTGCCGGCCCGGATCGCGCGCCGGCGGCGTGATGAGCTGATCGCCGATCTCGACCTGGAGGAACACCGGAGCAAGAGCACGGAGACGCTCTCCGGAGGACTGCGGAGGCGCGTCCTGCTCGGGATCGCCGCGATCGCCGACTCCCCGCTGTTGATCCTGGACGAACCGAGCGTCGGACTCGACCCCGAAGCCCGGCACGGTCTGTGGGATCTGCTGCGGCGCTACCGGCAGGAAGGCAAGACCGTCCTCCTGACCACCCATTACATGGAGGAGGCGGAAGCGCTCTGCGACCGCGTCGCCATCGTCCAGGATGGTTCCCTGCTGGCGCTCGACACGGTCGGCGCCCTGCAGTCCGCGTACGGCTACCGGTACAAGGTCACCTTCACCACCACCGCGGGCACGCGGAGCCTCCACGGCAATGACGACCGGCAGCTCGTGGAACGGATGCGGGCGATGCGCATCGATCGGTACAGCCTGACAAGCACGACCCTGGAAGACGTCTATCTGGCGCTGACCGGCGCAGGACCGGAGTCAGCCGCGGAAGAGGATGGCGACGATGAGCACCCTTCGTCCGACTGACGACCGGTGCAGGACAGGCGGGGTCCGCAAGTTCCTGCTGGACTCCATCAGCATCTTCGAGATCAACGCCATTCCCTCGCTCCGGTACTGGTACGTCACGGTGGTGCTGGCCGCTGCGTTCCCCCTGCCGTGGTTCTTCGTGACCCGCACCATCGCCCCGGACGATCCGCAGGTCGTGCTCAGGCTATTGGCCGGTACGATGGTGTTCGGCGTCGCCTTCTCGATCGGCATGTTCGTCGGGCAGAACCTCAACGGACAGCGCTTCCAGGGCAGCCTCAAGCTCCTCATCGCCATGCCGGTGTCGAAGGGCGCATTCGTGCTCGGATCCCTGCTGCATGCGTCGCTGTCGGGCATCGTGACGCTGGTCGTGCTCCTCGGTTTCGGAGCGGCGATCGACGTGGGGTGGGATCTCACCTGGGGCCTGATTCCGTCGCTCCTGCTGGCCGCGCTAACGATGGCGGGCCTGACGATGTTCGTGGTCGGCTTCGCTCCCAACGCGCAGGTGGGCGGTCTCGCGACCGGCCTGTTGTGAGCCAATTGCGGTGTTCCAAGTGCAATGATGGCAATGAGATATAGGAGGGG
>JAPPKD010000106.1 GCA_028820215.1 Spirochaetaceae bacterium
GGCACCCGCACCAGGTTCTTCATGTGCCAGTAGTTGGCGTGCGGGGCCAGGGCCAGGATCGCGTCCTCGCAGCTCTCCTCCGGGGTCTCGTAGGTCCAATAGACGTTGCCCAGGTCGGGGTTGGCGCCGACGTTGGGCCGGTCGATCAGCTCCAGCAGGTGAATCATCGACCAACTGTTGTCGCACAGCGTGTTCTGGTGCAGCTCGATGCTGATCGACACGCCCTCGCCGGCGGCGCGGTCCGCGGCGGTGGCGATCCCCTCCGCGTTGATGCGGTAGTCCGATTCGCTCGCGTCGCGGCTGGAGTTCTGCGACACCGGCTCGCCAACGCCGCTCTCCGCACCGGGCAACTCGGGCACCATCGGCGCGTTGATCAGCGTATTGAGGACCCCGGCGCCGATGCGCGCCGCCAGGTCGACGCCGCGCTCCAGCCGGGCGCGGTTGTGCGCGCCGACCCGCGGGTTGTGCAGACCGCCGCCGCCGCGGATGCCGAGGCACGGCAGGCCGGCGTCGCGCAGCTCGCGGCCCAGGTCGTCCACCTCGGCGTCGCTGCGGTCGGCCAGGTCTTCAAGGCCCAGCTCCAGCCCCTCGAAGCCGATCTCCCGCACCTTGCGCAGCCACCCGGCGCGCACCTCCGGCGGCGGCAAATGGACCGGAAACGCCTGCTCCTGGTGGAACGGATGGAACGTGCGCCCGCGAAACGCATACATCAGTTTCATGGCCGCAGTATGGCAGATATGGCAGCCCGTGGCGCAACAGCGGCGGCATTCCAGCAGCAGCGCCGGGGTGCCGCCGAGGGCTGCCAGCGCCAGCTATCGAACGGGTCACCGGGTTCGGTCACCGGGATGGTGCCGCGCGCGCCGCGGACGTGCGCCGGCCGGGCGGCGATCGCCATCTCTACCGGCACGCGGACGGCCTTGCCCGTGCTTGACTCGTACTCGGGCTGCCTGCCGGCGAGCAGGCGTCACAACGGTTCGTACGGCGCACGCAGCGATGCCGCGATGTCGCGTTGCCCCTCGGTTGTCAAATCCCTCCGATTCGGAACAGGATGCGCATGCCTCCAGGCCGAACCCGGAATGATTGAGCAGGTACCCACGGAACGTCGCCCGGCGAGTTACGCCATGAAGGGTCGCCGGGCGCTGATCGCGGCGCTGGCGTCCGCCGCCGCGCTGGCAATAGCAGCGGCCGTGTACGTGGCGGGCAATCCGGTCGACACCACCTACGAGTTCGTGGTGCGCGATGCGGTAAGCGGCAACTGGGTATGGGACGCCACCTTCCGGTTGCAGGGGAGGGTGATAAGGTCGCACTTCCAGAGCGACCGCGGCCCGCGCCCGCAGGTGTTCACGCGGCTGCAGCCGGGTCAGGCGACGCTGGCGATCAGTGCTCCTTCCTACGTGGCGCAGACCATACCGGTGAACCTGAAGCGCGGAGACAACCGGCTCGCCGAGCCGGTGGAGCTGGTCGGCCGCGAGATTCCCGACCTGGCAAGCTGGATCATCTTCGAGGGCTGGGAGGGCGGCGACCTGGTCCAGGAGTTGCGCCCGGTCAGCGCCGCCGGACCGGCCGTGACCAACCACCCCGCCCTGGACCTGTGGATCGGCGCGCGTGTCTCCGTGCAGGTGAAGGACGGAGTGCCGGTGCGCGAGGAGACCGACGTTGGCGCCGCCCGCGGCGAGGAGCTGTACCGGGGCAAGCTGCAGTGGAAATGGGACGCGGCGCCGGAAACCACCTTCCGCTACGGCGCAGCCATCCCCGGTGCCGAAATCGAGGCCAGTTCCGCCCCGTACTGGGTGATAGACTACCTGATCGTGGTCCCCGACCCCACGGCGACCGACGCCGGCGAGATCGATCGCCTCATGGAGCAGACGTGGGAGTTGCCGCCCGAGGAGATCGCCGCCCGGCTGGAGCAGCACGAACAGGCGGGCACGCTGAGCGCGTACCAGTTCACCTCCTGGAACGTCGCGGGAGGCCGCCGATGATCCGCACCGAGCGCCTTACCAAGCGCTATGGCTCGTTCACGGCGGTGGCGGGCATCGACCTGAACATTCCGCCCGGTGAGATCTACGGCTTCCTGGGGCCCAACGGCGCCGGAAAGACCTCCACCATCCTGATGCTGCTCGGCGTGGTGAAGCCGACCGGCGGCGAGATCCGGCTGTTCGGCGAGCCCTACAGC
>JAPPKD010000069.1 GCA_028820215.1 Spirochaetaceae bacterium
CGCGGTCGTGGATCGATCATGGTGCACTCGACGCGATCAGGCGGAGAGGCGCACACACTCTCTCGAAGGCGGCCCGCAATGCTGAACAAGACGCTGAATGAGACCGTGCATGACATCGGCAACGCGATCAACAGCGTGGCGATCGGCGTCGGCACGCTGCGCGCCGAGTTGCGGGAAAACGCGATGCTGCGCCGGTTCTGCGCCCTTGCGGAAGCGTTGGAGACTCATCGGGAAGACTGGCTCGGCTACCTGGAGCGAAACCCCCAGGGACAACAGGTGATACCGTTCGTGCTGGAGTTGGCGGCGGACCTCAAGGCTCAGAACGAGCGGTTGAGCAACACCGTGGACCGGGTCCGGCGCGGCGTGGAGCACATCACCGGAATCGTTCGTTCGCAAGAGTCGGTCAAGACGGAAGCGACGGCGCGCACGTCGGTTGATCTGCGCCAATCGATAGCGAACGCCGCGGCGATGCTGGCCGATGCGGTTGCCGCGAGAGGCATCGAGCTGCAGGTAGACTGTGTGCGCGCTCCGGCCCGGGTCGCGATCCACGAGTGCCGGTTCCACCAGATGCTGGTCAACCTGGTAACGAACGCCATCAAGGCGATCGACGAACTCGCGCTGCGGGACGAAGTGCAGGAGCCGCGCATTCGCATCGTCGCCTATCCCCGGCAGGAGTTCGTGGTGATCGACGTGGTGGACAACGGGGCTGGGATCGAGCCGGAGTGCCGCGGGTTGCTGTTTGCTCCCACCTACACCACGAAACAGGATGGACGCGGATTGGGGCTGCACTCGGTGGCGAACTACGTGACGGCGTCCGGCGGCAGCGTGGAAGCGCTCAGCGACGGCGCCGGCAAGGGAACGACCATGCGCGTGATGCTGCGGCAGGCGTCCCCGACCTCGGGGGCAGGCCATGTCGGCACGCGGCCATTGCGGCAGGCAACGGCCCCTGGGGGCCGCCCGGCACTCGACAGCCGCGCGGCCCGCCTGGCGGGTCCGGCCCGCGACGGCGGTCTGCGGCTCGCGGGCGTCCTGGGGGAGTTGACCGCCGTCGCCGACGCGCCCGCGGCGCGGCGCGCGCGCGTCAGTATCGGAACCTGAGCTCCAGGATCATCTGGTAGTCGGGGGCGACGCCCGCGCTCGCGCGGCGCTCGCCGCTGAGTTCGACGACGAGGCCCTTGCCGGCGGTGTGGTCGAGGTCGAAGCGGGCGCCGACGCGCACCCGTTGCGCCGCTCCGTCGCTCAGCCCCACTTCCGCGAACGGGGTCAGCACGCCGCCGGTTTCCGCCAGCGCCACACCGTAGCCCACCCGCCCGTCGAGCGACGCCGGCTGCTCGGCCGCGCCGCCCGCCGCCGCCGGCAGGTAGTCCTGCCACAGCACGTCGCCGCCGGTGGCGGGGGCGCCCCAGCGCGGGCTCAGCTCCGCCGACAGCCCGCGCCCTTCGCTGTCCGCCGTCAGCCGCGCCGTCACGCTCGCGCCGTGCTCGCGGTGTCCGGCGGCGGTGTGCAGCGCCAGCACCCGGCCACGCGCCTCCACCTCGAACCGGTCACCCGCCAACCGCACCCCGCCGGCCACCTCCGCGCCGAAGCCGGTCACGTCGTCGCCGTCGTCGTAGCGGCCGGCCACCTCCACGAACGGGCGCAGCTCCGTGCTGCCGAGCGGGATCGGCACCGCCCCTTCCACCCCGACTCTCACGTTGGCGGCGTTCGCGGTGAGTTCATCCAGCGCCTCCTCGCCGTTCCCGGTGCGCAGGTGCGCGAAGCCGGCATCGCCGCGCAGCGCCACCTCCAGCCGCCCGTCGAACGCGCGCATCCCGTGGCGCGCCCCGACCGAGCCGAGCAGCAGGGTCAGGGCGCTGCTCTCCCGCTCCGCGCCGTCGCGCTCGTGCACCGCCTCTCCCTGACCGCCGCCGAGCACCACCGAGTACTCGGTGCCCGTGTCCGGCCGGTACCACGCGTACGGATACAGCCCGGTCACCGCCACCTCGACGCGGCCCCGTTCGCCGCGATCGTCGCCGCCCTCCACCGCGTATTCGGCGCTGCCGTGCAGGGTGCGCGCCACCGCCACCCCCGCCAGCCACGCACTGTCGGCGGCAGCCGCCTCCAGGCCGACCCAGGCGGTGTTCAGTTCGCCCTCGTAGCTGGCCTC
>JAPPKD010000198.1 GCA_028820215.1 Spirochaetaceae bacterium
TGGTCAGGTTCTGCGGATGGCCGTGCTGGTCAAAGCGCTCGCCCAGGGCCTGCAGGAGTGCGTCGGGGCAGAGCAGTCCGCTGGAGGAGTTGACAGCGACCATCGCGGCGTCGGGGATGAGAGATGCGGCTTCGGAGAGGGTGACAAAACGAGTGCGCGGCATTGGTCGAATTCACCTTTTGCGGGCGAGGCGGACACGTGCATACGAGTGGAAGGGATGCGCGCGCCAGCGGAGTAGGGATTGATCCATTATAGCGGGCCGGACGTTTGGCGCAAGGATTGACGCATACGGCCCTGCCCGGAGGAGGCGCGATGTTGGAACAGGGTGCGGGGGAGAAGAGGCGGGTTACGCGCGCAGGCGGTGGTAGGCCTGGTCGCCGACGGCGGCGGTGGCGGCGCGGCCGATTTCGTCGGCCTGCAGGAGCGCGGTCCAGGTATTATCAGGCGTGACGTCGAAGGGCTCGTTGTCCATGAGCGGCGTGGCAGCGCTGTGGGCCATGGCTTCTTGCAGGTCGGGGCCGTCGGCTGCGGCGTCGATGGAGAGCTGGGCAAGGTGGGTGGGCAGGCCGATTTCGGCGCAAAAGCGGGCGACCTGTTTGCATTCGTCCAAGGACTGCTCCAAAGTCAGTTGGGTGAGCAGTCCCATGGCAACCATTTCACCGTGCAGGTAGCTTTCGCGTGCGACGGGGAGGCGGGTGAAGCCCATGGCAACGGAGTGGGCGGCGGTGACACCGCCGCTTTCGAAGCCGATGCCGCTCAGTAGCGTATTGGCTTCGATCACGCGCTCGAGGGCGGGATTGGTCTCGCCGCGGTAGTTGGCCTCGGCGGCGGTGGTGCCATCATCGAAGACGGTCTGGGCGCAGAGTTCGGCGATGGCCTGGGCGGCGATTGTGGGGCGTCCGCCGATGACGGCGCGGCCGGCCGGGTTGCGGTAGCAGGTGCGGGCTTCGTAGCGGGTGGCGAGTGCGTCGCCCATGCCGGCCACCAGGTAGCGCACGGGCGCGGCCGCGATCAGCTGTGAATCGACCACTACAAACGCGGGGCTGTCGGGGAAGGACTCGCCGCCGTGGGCGATGCCCTCGTCGGTGTAGATGACGGACAGGGCGGAGCAGGGCGCGTCGGTGGAGGCGATGGTGGGGACGATGACGACGGGGATATTGAGCCGGACGGCAACGCATTTGCCGGCGTCGAGACATTTGCCGCCGCCGACCGCGATCAGGCTGTCGAAGGGCGTTTCCTTTGCTCCCAGGCTGGCGGCGGCGCGCTCGATCTCGGTGTAGGAGCACTCGCCCTCGAAGATTTCGACCGCGGCCTCGATGTGCATGGCGCGCAGGCCGCCGAGCAGTTGCTCGCCGTGGCGGCGCATTCCACCGGCGCTGATGTAGACAGCAGGTCGTGTGCTGGGGACCAGCTTTAGGAAAACGCCGAGTTGGTCGAGCAGACCGGGCCCTTGCACGTAGCGTGCCGGCGCGATCAGTCCGGTGGGCGGGGTGTCCCGGTCTGTGCCTTCGAGCGAGAATATAGGCTTGGGGGAGAAATCGATTTGGGTAGTCATTTTGTAGTGATCAGTGGTTAATGGTCAGTCGTCAGTGTGGCCCGTGGGCGCCTACAGCGAATGTGTGCGCTACATTTTCATCGGGTTTGCTCTTTAGCGCAAGGGGAAAGGCTGCTGTCAGAGGGTCAACTCGGTGATGCGGTCGGTGATGACGTCGACGAGGCGCAGGTCGTAGTCGAGGTGTGGCGCTTCGAGGAGGGTGAGGTTGGGGTGGCGGCGGCGGGCGGCGGCCAGAAGCTGCGGCAGGTCCTGGCGGAGGTGACGGCCGCGGTGGAGGAAGTAGGGCAGGGAGACGATTTTGCGGGCGCCCTGTGCGGCGAGATCATCGATGGCGTCGGCAATGCGGGGGGCGTTGCAGTCGAGATAGGCGGTTGCGGCGAGGGGGTAGCGGGTCTTTGCGTGCAGCCAAGCGGTCATCTGTCTGACGGGTTGGTTGGCGTACTCCAGGGGCGTACCGTGGGCCATGACCAGGAGTGCGGACTGTGTCCCGTTGGACGCGCCCGGCGCCGGGTCGACGGTCAGGACGCGCTCGAGGGCGATGGCGGCCAGTTTTTCATGGAAGCCGAAACAGGGCGCGACGCGGA
>JAPPKD010000183.1 GCA_028820215.1 Spirochaetaceae bacterium
TGCCGCGCGCCCACCTGGTGCCGGTCGGCAAGGACAACGAGTCGCACCTGGAGGTTACCCGCGAGATCTGCCGCCGCTTCAACAAGCTGTACGGCCCGGTCTTCCCGGAGCCCGGCACCCTGCTCGGCGACTTTCCGGTCCTGCTGGGAACGGATGGTCAGGCCAAGATGAGCAAGAGCCTGGACAACACCATCTACCTGTCCGACGACGAGAAGACCGTGCAGCGCCGCGTGATGGGCATGTACACCGACCCCAAGCGGGTGCGGGCGGACATCCCGGGGACAGTGGAGGGCAACCCGGTCTTCCAGTACCACGACGCCTTCAACCCCGACACGGCGGAGGTCGACGACCTCAAGGACCGCTACCGCCGCGGCGCGGTCGGTGACGTGGAGGTCAAGCGCACGCTGGCGCGTGCGCTGAACGCGTTCCTGGATCCGATCCGGGAGCGGCGCGCGGCGTACGCCGCCGACCCGGAGCGCATCGAGGCGATCATCGACGCCGGCAACGCGCGCATGCGGCGCGAGGCGCGGGAGACGATGGAGCAGGTGCGCGCCGCGATGGGGCTGAAGTTCGCGGAGGTGGCCGCCGGCGTGCTGGCCGGCGCCTGAACCGCGATACTACCTTTCGACCGATGGCCAAGAAGAAGTTCAAGACGGAGGTCGCGGAGCTCCTCCACCTGATCACCCACTCGCTGTACTCGCAGCGGGAGATTTTCCTGCGCGAGCTGATCTCCAACGCCTCCGACGCGCTGGACAAGCTCAAGTACCTGACCCTGACCGAGGACGACTACAAGGGCTTCCCGTTCGTGCCGCGCATCGACGTCGAGTTCGACGACTCCGAGCGCGCGACGCTGTCGGTGTCCGACACCGGGATCGGCATGGACGCCGACGAGCTGGCTCAGAACCTGGGCACGATCGCCCGCTCGGGCACGCGCCGCTTCCTGGACGACGCCAAGGGCGATGCTGCGGCCGACACCAACCTGATCGGGCAGTTCGGGGTCGGCTTCTACGCCTCGTTCATGGTCGCCGACCGGGTCGAGGTGACAAGCAGGCGCGCCGGGGACGACCAGGCGCACACGTGGACGAGCGACGGTCGCGGCCAGTTCGAGGTGGAGCCGGCCGAGCGGGCGCAGTCCGGCACCACGGTCATCCTGCACCTGAACGACGACGGCAAGGAGTTCGCCTCCCGGTACCGGATCGAGGGGATCGTCAAGCGCTATTCCAACCACATCCCGCATCCCATCCACCTGCACTACGCGGAGCCGGCCCGCACCGATCAGGCCGGCACCGAGGAAGGCGCCGAGCCCGAGGAGAAGGTGGAGCAGATCAACGCCGCCTCCGCCCTCTGGAAGCGCGCCAAGTCGGAGCTGACCGACGACGACTACCAGGAGTTCTACAAGACCCTGACCGTGGACACCGAGGATCCGCTGCACTGGGTACACACGCACGCGGAAGGCACGCTGGAGTACACGACGCTGTTCTACCTGCCGGCCAAGGCGCCGCCGGACATCTACTACCCGGACTACCAGCCGGGCGTGAAGCTGTACGTGCGGCGCGTGTTCATCACCGACGACGACCGCGACCTGCTGCCCACCTACCTGCGCTTCATCCGCGGCGTGATCGACTCCGAGGACCTGCCGCTCAACGTCTCGCGCGAGATCCTGCAGCAGAACCGCACCATGGCGGCGATCAGGCAGGCGTCGGTGAAGAAGATCCTGTCGGAGCTGGCCGGTCTGGCGAAGAACAACGCAGGCGCCTACGGTCGCTTCTTCACGGAGCTGGGCCGGGTGCTCAAGGAGGGCCTCTACCAGGATCCGGGCAACCGGGAGCAGCTCCTGGAGCTTACGCGCTACCGGTCGAGCTCCGAGGAGGGGCTGGTCAGCCTGGCCCAGTACAAGGAGCGCATGTCCTCCGACCAGAACGCCATCTACTACATCACCGGCGACCGTTCGGCCGACCTGCGGCGCTCGCCGCTGCTGGAAGCGTACCGGGCGAAGGGCTTCGAGGTGCTGATCATGGAGGACGAGATCGACGAGCTGGTGGTGCCTGCCATCGGCACCTACGGCGATATCGAGCTCAAGTCCGTCAACCGCTCGGACACCGCCGACGACCTCAAGGACGATCGCGATGAGGAGAGCG
>JAPPKD010000378.1 GCA_028820215.1 Spirochaetaceae bacterium
TTTAGATGAGGCACGCTTTCGGCAGGGTTAGATTTCTGGTGAGGCAATGCGCCGGCTTCAGCCGGTAGCGGAGCCAAGATAGGCTTCCCGCACCTCCGGCATCTCCTTGAGAGTATCCGCCGGCCCCTCCACGACGACGCGGCCCTGTTCGATGACGTAGCCGTAGCGAGCGACCTCCAGCGCCATCGCCGCGTTCTGCTCCACCAGCAGCATCGACACTCCGCGCTCGCGGTTGATGCGGGCGATGCCGGCGAAGATCTCCTCCCGGAGCCGGGGCGCCAGGCCCAGCGACGGCTCGTCCAGCACCATGACGGCCGGCTCGGTCAGCAGCGCCCGGCCGATGGCCAGCATCTGCTGCTCGCCGCCAGACAGGTAGCCCGCGCGGTGACGCCGGCGCGCTTCGAGCAGCGGAAAGAAGCGGTACACCGCCTCCAGGCCGCCGCGGGGATGGGCGCGGCGGCCGCTCAAGGCCCAGGAGGCGGCCCGCAGGTTATCGTCGACGGTCAGATCGGCGAACACGTGCCGCCCCTCCAGCACGGCGACCAGGCGGCGCCGCGCCCGGTGATGAGCCCGCATGCGGTCGATGCACCGCCCGTCGAGCAGGATCTCCCCGGCGGTGACCGCACCCTTCTCGTAGGACAGCAGGCCGGCGACGGCGCGGATCGCGGTGGTCTTGCCGGCCCCGTTCGCGCCGAGCAGCGCGACGATGCGCCCCCGCGGCACCCGCAGCGACAGGCCGCGCAGCACCGGCGCGGCCTGCCCGTATGCCGCCTCGACGCGGCGGAGCTCCAGCGCGGGGGCGGCAGGGGCTGGCGGGCCGCCGCCAGCCGCCGCCGTCTGGGCCGTCGTCAGCTCAGTCGTCGAGCGCGACCTAGTCGTCGAGCACGATCCAGTCCGAAACCGGATCCATGCGCCCGGTCGCCGAGTTGCCCTGGTAGATGCGACCGACCGGTATCGAATTGTTCCTGAACGTCACCGGCACGCCGATCAGGCCGCCGGTGTCCCAGTCCTCGATCCCGTCGATCGCCTCCTTGAGGTTGCCGCCGGTGAGCTCCTTGCCGGCGTCCAGCGTGCGCTTGATCGCCTCCGTCAGGATCATGCCAGTGAACCAGCCCTGCAGGGCGAAGGTCGGCACGTACTCCTGCTGCGTCACCTGCGCGATCAGCCGCAGCGTCGCGGACTCTTCCTGATCCCAGTAATACCGGTACGGGAACACGCCCATGTACCGGTCGGCAAGCGGTCCGAGCTGCTGGATCACCAGCGGCTCCATCGCCCAGAACGTGCCCATGAACGTCGCGTCCACGCCCGACTGCACCGCCTGCTTCATCACCTCGGGCCAGACCGTGGTCACGTAGCCCTGGAAGATGACGTAGTCCGGCTCCGCCCGGCGCAGCTTCAGCACCTCCGGCGCCACGTCGATGCCAGCCGGCTCGGTCTCGATCTCGGCCACGATCTCGACGCCGAGCTCCGCCGCCCGCATCCTGGCGGCCGGGATCGGGTCGCGGCCGACCTCCAGGTTGGAGTGGAACAGCACGACGCGCGGCGCCGCGCCGTCCTTGCCCCCCTGCTCGGCGATGTACTCCAGCAGGATGCCCACCATCTCCGCGTACGTGGGTCCGGTCAGGACCTGGTAAGGGTACTTCACCGGATCGGCGAGCACGGTGGCCAGCGACGCGCCGATCATCAGCACCTGGTAGCGCTCGTTGACCTCCGGCGTGGACAGAATCGCGAATTCGGTGGAGTCGCCGTAGAACGCCACGACATCCTCCTCCTCGGCCATGATCTGCTTGAAGATGGCGAGCGCATTCTCCGGCTCGGAACCGGAGTCGCGGGTCTCCATCCGCACGGGCCGGCCGTTGATCCCGCCCGTGGCGTTGAGGTACCCGACGTAGGCGTCCATGCCCAGCGAGCCGAGCGCGCCCGCCTGCGCGTAGATGCCGGTCAGCGGTACGGAACCGCCCCAGACGATCTCGCCGTCGTCGGCCGCTACCGGCGTCGTCAGCCCCGCGGCCAGCGCGACGATGAGCGCCGCCGTCGCGGCGAGACGTCCGCCCCCTTTCACGATTCGCATTGTTGTTGTCCTGTAACTATTCAGCCGTGGCGGACGGTCTGAGGCAGGGAGGGATCATGGGGCGGC
>JAPPKD010000213.1 GCA_028820215.1 Spirochaetaceae bacterium
GAGGTGGTGACCTTGACGGCGCGATCGTCCTCGATGCGCATGACCTGCTGCACGGACCCCTTCCCGTAACTCTGCTGGCCGACCAGGTAGGCGCGCTCGTGGTCCTTGAGCGCGCCGGCCAGGATCTCGGCGGCCGACGCCGACACGCTGTCGATCAGCACGACGATGGGAAGATCGGGGTCGACCAGCGTGGTACGCCGTGTGGCGGTGTACTGCTGGTTCTCGTTCTCGACGCGCGAACGGGTCTGCACGATCGTCCCCGCTTCCAGAAACAGGTCGGCGATCTCGACGACGGCCGAAAACAGGCCGCCGCGATTGCCGCGCAGGTCGAGGATCAGCGACCGCGATCGGCCCTCCAGGTCGCGCAGCGCCTCCCGGATCCGGTCCGGGGTCTTGCTGGTGAACTGAGGACTGACGCGCAGGTAGCCGATTCCGGGGTCGATCACGGCGTGGCGGACAGTGGGGACCTCGATGAGCTGGCGGGTGACGGTAACCTCCAGGGTCTCGTTGCCGGCCCGCAGCAGCGAAACGCGAACGTCGGTGCCGGGAGAGCCGCGCAGGCGGGCCACGACATCGTCCTGGTCCAGGGTGCCGGCCGCCGTGCCGTCGATGGCCACGATCAGGTCGCCGGCCATGATCCCGGCCGCGTGGGCCGGCGAGCCCACGAACGGCTCGATGACCAGCACGCCGTCGTCGGCGCGGCTGAGATAGAGGCCGACGCCGCCGAACTCGCCGATCGTCATGTCGTTCAACTCGTCGATTTCGTCTCGATCGAGGAACTTCGTGTGGTCATCGCCGACCGCCTCCAACATCCCCCTCAGCGCCCCGGTCAGCAACCGGTCGGTATCGGCGGCGGCGGCGTTCACGTAGTTCAGCCGGACGAAGTTGAATACGTCGCGCAGAATGGCGAGGGCCCGTTCCGAATCGCGGTCACGGTTCTGTGCCAGCACCTGGGGCGCCAGGACCATCAGGATGCAGGCGAGGACCGCGGTGGCGGACACGGTCATCCAGAACGTGCGACGTGCGCCGAGCCTGATCCGGGCCGGCTCGGTGCCTTTCATGGTCGCCTCCGATTCTCGAAGTGCGCCGGAGCGTGTGTCAACGCGCGATGCGATCTATCATGGATGCGATCTATCATGACGGTCTGATGGACGGAGGCTACATCCCGTTTCCCACCTGGCTGAATCCGGAGATCGTACCCGGATTGCCGCTGCGCTGGTACGGCCTGATGTACCTGGTGGCGTTCTACCTTACCTATCGGCTGCTGCGCGTGCGCATCGCGGAGCGGGACCTGACCGTCGACAACGAGACGGTGCTCAACCTGTTCTTCTGGGGGATCATCGGCGTGCTCATCGGAGGGCGTCTCATCTCCGTCATCGTCTACGACCCGAGCGGCCACTACCTGCGCAATCCGCTTCAGATCATCGTTCCGTTCGCCCGCGAGGGGGGCAAGCTGCGCTTCGTGGGGCTGCAGGGGATGGCGTACCACGGCGGCCTGCTCGGGGCGATCGTCGCGGTCGCCCTCTACTGCCGGGCCAAGCGGCTGCCGGTCGCGGAGTGGATGGACATGATCGCGACCTGCACACCGCTGGGCTATACGTTCGGCCGGGTCGGGAACTTCATCAACGGCGAGCTGTTCGGCCGGGTGACCACCGTGCGGTGGGGAGTGGTCTTCCCCGACGCCCCCGGTTTCCCGGCGGAACAGGCGTGGGTGCGGGAGATGGCGGGGAGGTCCGGGATCGAGATCGGTCCGGAACAGGCGCTGGTGAACCTGGCGCGCCATCCTTCCCAGCTCTACGAGGCTGCCCTGGAAGGGCTGCTGCTGTTCGTGGTGCTGTGGTTCGTGCTGCGCAAGCGCGCACCCTTCCCGGGGGTGCTGTTCTCGGCCTACCTGATCGGCTACGGGGTGGTGCGCTTCGCGGTCGAGTACCTCCGGCAGCCGGACCCCGGCCTGGACTTCCCGATCATGCTGGTACCGGTGGCGAATGCGTCGCAGACGTCGCTGCTCAACTTCACCACCGGCCAGATACTCTCCGCGATCATGATCGGCGCCGGGCTCTTGGCGTTCTTTCTGCTGCGACGGCGCGCGATGGCGGTCGCTCCGGAGGGGAGCAAGCCGGCGACCGCGCCGGG
>JAPPKD010000068.1 GCA_028820215.1 Spirochaetaceae bacterium
CGGGGTGAACGTCGAGTACCGGGACCCGGAAGGTGCCGTGCGCGGCGCCCAGGCGCGCGCGATCGACTTCGATGAGCCGGACGCCAACACGTGGTCGGGCATCAACCAGTTCACTGTCTCCGAGAACGGGAACACCCGCCGGCCCGACATCGTAGTGTTCGTCAACGGTCTTCCGCTGGCCGTCATCGAGCTCAAGAACCCCGCGGACGAGAGCGCCACCATCTGGTCGGCGTTCCAGCAGTTGCAGACCTACAAGGCGGAACTGCCGGCGCTATTCGCCTGTAACGCGGTGCTACTGGTGTCGGACGGCTTGCAGTCGCGGCTCGGGACGCTCTCCGCCGGCCGGGAGTGGTTCAAGCCGTGGCGGACCATCGGCGGCCAGGAGCTGGCGCCGGCCTCTACACCGAGCTTCAGGTGGCGATCGAGGGCGTCTTCGAGAAGCGCCGCTTCCTGTCGCTGCTGCGCGACTTCATCGTCTTCGAGGACGACGGCGGCGCGCTCGTCAAGAAGATGGCCGGCTATCACCAGTTCCACGCAGTGGAGGCGGCGGTCGGCGAGACCCTGCGCGCGGTGGCGCTGCAGCAGCAAGCGCAGCAGGTCGCGGAGACGGGCGGACGGTACGAGGCCGGCCGACAACCTGGCGGCGATCCCGGCGATCGGCGGATCGGCGTGGTATGGCACACGCAGGGCTCGGGGAAGAGCCTGACCATGGCCTTCTACGCCGGGCGCATCATCCGGGAGCCGGCGATGGCCAACCCGACGGTAGTGGTGCTGACCGACCGAAACGACCTCGACGACCAGCTCTTCGGCACCTTCGCGCGGTGCCACGATCTGTTGCGCCAGCCGCCGGTGCAGGCGGCAAGCCGGGCGGACCTGCGCGCCAAGCTCGCCGTTGAAGCCGGCGGCGTCGTGTTCACCACCATCCAGAAGTTCTTCCCGGAGGAGAAGGGCGACCGCCATCCGCTGCTCTCCGACCGGCGCAACATCGTCGTCATCGCCGACGAGGCGCACCGCAGCCAGTACGACTTCCTCGACGGCTACGCGCGGCACATGCGCGATGCGCTGCCCAACGCCTCGTTCATCGGCTTCACCGGGACGCCGATCGAGCTTCAGGACGCCAACACCCGCGCCGTGTTCGGGGACTACATCAGCGTCTACGACATCCAGCGCGCGGTCGAGGACCGGGCGACGGTGCCGATCTACTACGAGAGCCGGCTCGCCAAGCTGACCCTCGACGAGCGCGAGCGGCCGACGATCGACCCGGGCTTCGAGGAAGCGACCGAGGGCGAGGAGGTCGACCGCAAGGAGAAGCTCAAGACCAAGTGGGCGCAGCTCGAAGCGGTCGTCGGGGCGGAGAAGCGCCTGAAGCTCGTCGCTGGCGACATCGTCGCGCACTTCGACCAGCGCCTCGAAGCCATGGACGGCAAGGCGATGGTCGTCTGCATGAGCCGGCGCATCTGCATCGACCTCTATCGCGAGCTCACCTGCCTGAGCCCGGAGTGGCATGACGAGGACGACGACAAGGGCCGGCTCAAGGTGGTCATGACCGGCTCCGCCTCCGATCCGCTCGACTGGCAGCCGCACATCCGCAACAAGCCTCGCCGGGAGGCGCTGGCGAAACGGTTCCGCGACCCGTCGGACCCGCTGCGGGTCGTGCTGGTGCGCGACATGTGGCTCACCGGCTTCGATGCGCCGAGCCTGCACACGATGTACGTCGACAAGCCGATGCGCGGCCACGGCCTGATGCAGGCGATCGCCCGCGTCAACCGGGTGTTCCGGGACAAGCCGGGCGGCCTGGTCGTCGACTACCTCGGGCTGGCGCACGAGCTCAAGCGCGCGCTCGCGACCTATACCGAGAGCGGCGGCACCGGGCAGACCGCGCTGAATCAGGCCGAGGCGGTGGCCGTGATGCTGGAGAAGTACGAGATCTGCTGCAGCCTGTTCCACGGCTTCGATCGCTCCCGGTGGACGGCCGGGACCCCGCAGGAGCGCCTTGCACTGCTGCCGACCGCGCAGGAGCACATCCTGGCCCAGGAGAACGGGAAGGAGCGCTGCGTGCAGGCGGTGCGGGACCTGTCGCGAGCCTTCGCGCTTGCCGTTCCGCACGACGACGCGATGCGCATCC
>JAPPKD010000201.1 GCA_028820215.1 Spirochaetaceae bacterium
ATCCGGCCGCCGCCCACGGCGGAGGGAAGGTCCAGGCTGCCGTCGGCCGAGGTGCTGCTCCAACGCTCCGTCGAGGAGGCGGGCCGAACACAGGGCTTCACACTCATTCTTCGTCGAAGTTGGTGGCGCAGGACACGACGTTGTTGCGGAACCCGACCGCGCCGGTGTCGTAGCGGCCGAAGGTGGCCTCGTCATCGAAGTCAACGCAACGATTGAAGCCGGTGATCACGCTGTTCCACATGGTTGCGCCGGTACCACGGCGGAGCAGCACGCCGATCGTATTCGTGCCGCCTTCGTCGGTGCCGATCATCGTGAAGTTCGCCAGCGTCGGGCCGGAAATCGGCTGGGCGTTGGGAGCGTCGCCGTCATTGTCCGCCTCGATGCCGCGATCCGCGTCGTCGGAGGACTGGCGGATCACGACGAACTGCGCGCCGCCCAGGTAGCCTTGGCCCCAGTCGAAGGAATCGTCGGCGGCATCCGTAATCACGATGTGGTCCATGAAGTCGCTGGCGCCGAAGTGCTCGACGCCGTCGTCCAGTCCCTTGTGCACCTGCAGGTAGGAGACGCGGGTGCGGGAACCCGTGGCGAACATCGTAAGGCCGTTCAGCTCGTTGCCGTTGCCGTCGATGTCGTTGCCGGCGTGGCGGATCACCAGGTAGCGGATGTAGCCGCTGTCGTCGGCGTCGTCATTCCCGCCGTAGGCGCCGATGTTGCCTTCGGCGGCCACGTCGCAGGGACTGCCGCACTCGTTCGAGCGCGCGTAGCCCATCAGCGCCAGGCCGGCCCACTCGCCGCGGCCCGCGGTGCCGTCCCCGCCGCCCGCCCAGTCATCGAACTGGCGCCGCGAGCTCATGACGACCGGGTCCTCGGCCGTGCCGTCGGCTTCGATCCGCGAGCCCCGGGTGATGATCACCGCCTCGCCGGAAGAAGCCAGCACCAGCGTGCCCGGTTCGATCTTCAGCGTCACGGACACGTTATCGGACGCGTCGCCATCGGCTTCCTCGCCGTTGCCGATATAGGTGCCCGGGAAACCGGACGCCGGCGCGTAGATATTGTCGTTGGTGAGGGTCAGCGTCGAGCCGACGGTGTCGTAGCGGCGCTGCAAGCGGCACAAGTCCATCCGGCCGCCGCCCACGGCGGAGGGAAGGTCCAGGCTGCCGTCGGCCGAGGTGCCGGACGGACAGCTCCCGTCGGCGCCGGGATTGGCTACCGCGGGCTCCCAGACGGTGGTGTTGCCGTTCAGGGAAACCGTCCAGCCTTCGGTCCAGTCGTCGTCCGTGTCCTGCGCGAAGGCGCCCACGTAATCGGTGGCCACGAACATAGAATTGGCCACGTCCGCCTCGACCTCGTTGGGCCGGTAGTCGGCGCGCAGGTTGGGATTGGCGATCCGGTTGTCGGGATTCCTATCCACCCAGTTGGCGATCGCCGTTCCGGACACGTCGTCGTCACCGCTCTCGTAGACCTCCTTTGCGGGGCAGTAAAACAGCGAGTTCTCGATCGTGAGATCGGTGCCGAACAGATCCTCCGTGGCGGCTCCATCCACGTCCAGGCAGGCGTCCTGGAAGTCGGCCACCAGGAAGTTGTAGATGCGCGCGCCCGTGCCGCGGCGCAGCAGGATGCCGTCGGATGAGGTTTCCGCGCTGTCCGCGGCGCCCAGGATCGTGAAGTTCGCCAGCGTAGGCCGCGAGACCGGCACGGCCAGCGGGTTGTCCCCGTCGTTGTCGGCCTCGATCCCCCGGTCGCCGTCGTCCCGCGCCTGGATGATCAGCACGAACTGGGCGCTGCCGCGGTAGCCCTGGCCCCAGTCGAAGGAGTCGTCCCGGGCGCCCGTGATCACGACGTGGTCCATGTGATCGGTGGCGCCGAAGTGCTCGACGCCGTCATCGAACCCGTAGTGCACCTGAACGTAGGACGAACGGGTTGCCGAACCGGTCGCGAACAGGGTCAGGCCGTTCAGCTCGTTGCCGTTGCCGTCGATGTCGTTGCCGGCGTGGCGGATCACCAGGTATTTGATGAACCCGCTGTCGTCGGAATCGTCCGTGCCGCCGTAGGCGCCGATATTGCCTTCCGCGTTGACGTCGCAGGGATCGCCGCACTCGTTGGAGCGGCCATAGCCCAT
>JAPPKD010000041.1 GCA_028820215.1 Spirochaetaceae bacterium
AGGAGAACGAACGAATGGCTGCCTGACCTGTCACGCTGACGGAATGCACCCGATCAAACCAGCTTCGTCGACACCGTACCCGGCCTCCGCTACCCTCGGGCCGTGACAACCGCGCTCGGAGCGGCGCTGCCCAGCGAGTACCGGAGCGGCACGGATCCGGTCACCGGCACCACCATCCACCAGCTCACCACCGCCGCCTGCATCAACCACGCGCCGTTCTTCCTGACCAGCGCGTTCACGCCCGACGAGCGGCACGTGCTGTTCACCTCCTACCGTGGAGGAACGCCACAGCTCTACGAGGTGGAGTTGCTCGACGGTCCGATCCGCCGGCTCACCGACGTCGAAGGCCTCCACCCCTACTCCGCGGTCATCGCCGCGGATGGAAGCGAGGTGCTCTACACGCGCAGCGAAGGGGGCGCCGAGCCGGCCGGCGTCATCGAGGCGGTGAGCCGCCGCGACCTGTCGCGCCGCGTCATCTACCGGCTGCCGGGCGCGCAACTCGCCGAGTGCAGCGTGTCCGCCGACGGCGCCTGGGTGGTCACGGCCATGAAGCGCGACGGCCGCAACGGGCTCCTGGTGGCCGCCACTTCGGGGGCCGACGGGCAGGTCGCCCTGGAGTTCCCGCGCACGGTGATCCATCCGCAGTTCCATCCGGCCGACTCCGACTGGATCGAGTTCGCCGGCGATCCGGCGCCGCGCATGTTCCGGGTCCGCCGCGACGGCAGCGGGCTTCAGTGCCTGTACGAGCACGACAACGAGGAGTTCGTCGTGCACGAGACCTTCCTCGGCAGCTCGCAGGACCTGGTGTTCGTGGAATGGCCGCGGGCGTTGCGCCGCCTGCGCTGGGATTCGGGAGCGGTCGACACGATCGCGGAGCTCAACGCGTGGCACATCGCCCCCAACCGGGCCGGGACACGCATCGTCTGCGACACCAACCATCCCGACCGGGGGCTGCTGATCGTCGAGGTGGCCACCGGCCGGTGGCGGGTGGTCTGCCACCCGCAGAGCTCCAACGGCGGCACGCAGTGGCGGACCTCCCGCTACGCGCTGGCGGAGGATTTCGCGCGGGCGGCACGCGAAGCGGGCGAGCACATGGACTCGGATGGACCGCTGAGCTGGATGGAGTCTCCCACCGATACCGTCTACGGCCCGCAGTGGTCCCACCCGCACCCGGCCTTCAGCCCCTCCGAACGCTACGTGAGCTACACCTCGGACGTGAGCGTCTTCCCACAGGTCTACCTGGCCGAGCTGTAACTGCCACTTACATGGCGCTCTCGTTCGAGTGGGATGATACGAAAGCGGAGGCTAACGCACGCAAGCACAGTGTGCGGTTCGAGGAAGCGGCGACGGCGTTCGGCGACCCGCTATCCGTGACCGTCGCTGACCCCGACCACTCCTTCGACGAGGATCGCTTCGTCCTGTTGGGGTTGACCGAGCGAGACCGGATGGTGGTTGTCGCGCACACGCTGCGTGGGGATACCATACGCATTATCAGCGCTCGACCGGCGACAGCGCGAGAGAGGCGATGCTATGAGGAAGGCCCCTGACACCGCTGACCGTGATGATCTCCGAGAGGAGTACGATTTCTCGGGAGGGGTTCGCGGAAAGTATGCCAAGAGGTACGCCGATGGCGCCAACATCGTGGTTCTGGACCCGGACATCGCCACGGTATTTCGTAGCTCCGAGTCGGTGAACAAGGCTCTTCGCGCCCTGCTCGAAGTGGCGAACGAGGCGGCAACCGGCCCGAGTCGCAGATAGAAGAAGAGTACCCACCTCCCGCCAGCGCGACGAGACATGCGAGCACCGGAGGTCGCTTGAATCCGCCTTCGGATTTGCACGCCAGCTTTGCCGGTTACTCCGCGTTGCGCGCCGAGCTGTCGGCCTGGCTGGCGCAGAGCGTGCGCAGCGACGGTCCCGGCCCCAACGGCGGCGGGGAGGACGAGGCCAACTACGCCCTCGCGTTTTTCGCGCACTACCTGGTGACCCGCGAGCCCGCGATCGCCGACCGGTTTCGCGAGCTGCTCGCTGCGCTCGCCGCATGGGTCGAAACGAGTTGCTTCCACGGCTACGAGCCGGAGGCGGAGGCCCACCACGGCACCGAGCCGTTCATCCTGTTCCTGCCGCGCTACCTGGCGCTGTTTCCGCAAGACCGGACCGCCGTGCGGCTGCTGCTGGACGCCGCCGAGCACGTCGGCAACTGGTGCGCGGACGTGCCCGCCTGGTTCGACGACCGGCGCGGCTGCTTCCGTTCCTTCCACATCGGTTCGCGGGTCGTGGGAGACGATTCCCGCTTCGCCTTCGAGCTCGCCGAGCACTTCCGCTTCCTGCATCTGGCCCTCGCCGCCTGGCGCGTGTCCGGCGAGTCCCGCTACCTGGAGTGGGCCGACCGCTACGGCACTATCTGGGCGCACCGCATCGCCGCGATGGAAGACCGCTTCCCGCTGCTGTGGACCCAGGACGGCGCGCCCGTCCACGAAGCAGAGGTCGCCGGCCAGCCGATCGCCGCCGCGGCGGGGGCGGGCCATCACGTGGCCGGCGATCCGCTGGCCGGCCTGGAGAACCTGCTGGCCTCCGGTGCCATGTACGCCCTGGGCGACCTCTACCGCGCATCGGGCGCCGACCGGTACCGCGCCGCCGCCCGGCGCGTGGCGGAGCCGCTGGTTGCCGAGCTGACCGACGCGTACGCCGACCCCGCCGCCGCGGCGCTGTGCTACTACCGCCAGACCTTCGGCGACCGTTCCCTGGACGACGCCATCCGCGCGCAGTTCGAGCGCTTCGCGCCGCCGTCGCCGCAGCCGCTGGCGATGGTCTTCCCCGAGGAGCAACGCCGCGTCGGCGCCGGCGTCGGCAGGCGCAAGGACATGATCCACTGGGCGGAATGGAACCAAGACGGCTCCACCCGTCCCACCCGCGAGCCGTGTACCGCCGCCCTGACGCTGGCCTACCAAATGACCGGCGACGCCGGCTACGCGGCGCGCGCCCTCGACATCGCGGCGGGCAGGCTGGCGATGGCCCGCCGGGTGCTGCGCGGCGGCCGCGAGCACGCCGACATGGGCGGCGCCGTCTGTTCGGTCGCCGCCGGCCACGGCCGCAACTGGGGCGCCGGAGCCGTAACCGGCTGCTACGGCCCGCTGCTGCTGGGAACCTGCGACCGGATGGGCGCCCTGACGCCCCGCATCGAGCTGGCCGATGCGCCGGCCGGCCTGCTCTCCCTGGTGTCCGACGACGCCGTCCGCTACTACAATGGCTCCGGCGATGCCATCGCCTGCCGCTGGCGTCCGGCGGGGACCGGCCGCTGGCACGACTTCAGCCTCGCCTCCGGCGCGGAGACGACCGCCCCGCTTTCCTGACCCCGCCGTACCGCCATCTCGGCAGTAGCTATCGTGTGCTATCAAATGATACCATGTCTGCGTAGCGAGGAGGATCCTGCCCATGGCTCTCGTTCAATTGGCGACCCGCATCGACAGCAGACTGAAACGTGCCGTGGAGGAAGTCTGCGAAACGCGTGGGCTGAAGATGAATCGCTTCATCCAGGACGCCCTCCTCGACAAACTCGAGGAGTTGGAGGACGTCGAGGATCTCAAGGCGATCCGATTCGAGCCGACCAGACCGTGGTCGGAGGTCGTTCGCGACCTGGGGCTGGATGGCGAGATGTAGCATTGAGTTCTCGGCCACCGCCGAGCGGCAGCTCGCCCGCCTCCGCAAGCCCGATCTGCTGCGTGTCCTGCGAGCCATTAGAAGCCTGTCCGAAGACCCGTATCCGCGCGGGACGCGCAAACTCCAGGGCTATGACGATGTGTATCGGATCCGCGTCGGCACGTATCGCGTTCTCTACAGTGTGGAATCGGCCCGCGTGACGGTCATCGTTCTGAAGGTCGGCCAGCGCAAGGACGTCTATCGCTAGCCTTTCAGCTCCTGAATCGCCTGCTCGAGCAGCGGCAGCAGGTCCGACTGCCCGAGAGCGCGCTCCAACTGACCGAGCAGATCTCTCGCCTCATCCAGATCCGCATCGCCGCTCGCGAGCAGCGAACGCAGGTCGTCCAGGTCCTTGCCGCGGCCGGCGAGCACCTTCATCACGACCAGGTCGGTCGCATGCGCGACAGGAACGAGAACGCCGTCGATCGCTTCGCGCGTCGCGCGGTCGAGCGCCAGAGCCTCCAGTCCGGAGCCGGCGAGCACGAGGTCGATCTCCATTCCCGCTGGGTGCACGAGGGGGACGACCGCGCCCTCGGCAAGGAGCTCTTCGGCAATGTCCGGAAAGCGATGGCGCACTCCCTCCGACTCGAGCGCGCGGATGAGATCCGGAAGACGGGGGCGCTCCACGTCAACGGTGATGTCGACGTCCTGCGTCGCCCGGGGCGCGCCCCTCACGCTCACGGCCTGAGCCCCGAATACGAACCACGCCACTCCCTGTCCGTCGAGCACCCGAGCCAGCGCGCGCAGCGTGTCAGCGAGCGCCGACATGGGCTGCGCGGTCGAGGAGTGCGCGGACGCGCCGGTGGGCGGCCAGATCTTCGCGGCGAGTCGCTTCGTCCGGCCAGCCGGGCCTGGTCGCCCGAGCCGCTTCGTAGAGGTCGATGGCGAGCCGGACCTTGCGGTCCACCGGCAGGGCGGCCCGGTGCGTTCGAGCCAGCCGTTCGGCGGCTCCCCAGTCGCGAGCGGCGTAACCCCGGAGGTCCTCGGGGTCGAGCACCGGTGCGGTCACAATCCCCGTCCCATGGTGCGCATGGATGGTACCATGACGTCCGTTTCGACGATGTTCTCACCGCCCGGACACACCATCGGCGATTGCTGGTTCGTGGTTCACGACGGGACAGCCCACTGCTTTTTCTGCACGTCGCCGAAGCCCGATCCAAGCTGGCACTGGGACATCGGCCACGCGGTGAGCGAGGACCTGCGGAACTGGTGCTACGTCGGCCTGGCCCTGCGTCGAGGCCGCTCCGGTGCCTGGGACAGCCAGACGTTGTCCACGGGCTGTGTCGTCAAACATCTTGGGCGTTTCTGGATGGCCTACAGCGCCATCCGCCGGGGAGAGAATCCGCCGACCCGGAAGGTTCACCGCGTCGGCATCGCCGTGTCCGACGACCTGTTCCGGTGGCGCAAGTGCGGCCCCGGGCCGGTCAACCAGCGCGACCCGCGTCACTACGAGCGGCTCGGCCCGGCGCGAGCCGCCTTCGGCCAGTGGCGCGATCCGTATCTCCTGGTCGAGGGCGACCGCATCTACCAGTACGTCTGCGCGCGCAGCAAGGCCCGGGACCGGAGCCGCCGCGGCACGGTCGGCCTGGCGGTCAGCGACGACATGCTGAAGTGGCGGGTCCAGCCGCCCTTGCAGGTGGAGCCGATTGCCACCGAGATCGAGGTCCCGCAGGTCTACCGGATCGGCGGCCGCTACTACCTGGTCTGCTGCGCGCCCGCCGCCTGGCTGCTACCGTCGTTCAGGCGAAGGTTCCCCGGCCACCGCTTCCGCGATGCCGACTACGCGATGGTCGGCGCGTCCCCGACGGGACCGTTCAGCCTGCATGGCACCGGCGAGATTCTGCCGGCAAGGGATAGCGGCAGGCCGTACGCCAGCCGTCTGGTACGCTGGCAGGGCGGCTGGTATCTGCTCGGGACCGTGCGTGACGGCCGGAACCGTCATGTCTGCGACCCGATCCCGGTCGTCGCGGACGAGGTCGGCATCCATGCCGTCTGACGTCATCAGGAGTGATACATGGCAATCGTGACCGACGAGCTGGCGCTCAATTACCACCTCATGCACCCGGGCGACGACAGCGCCCCCGGCGACCCCAATCCCGCCTACCACCTGGACGGCACCTACCACCTGCACTACATCCTGCGCCACCCTTGGCACGGCGCGCCGGCGCGCCCGCGTGACGGCCAGGCGTCGTTCTCGTTCATCCACGTCACCAGCCCGGATCTGCTGCACTGGACGTGGCAGACCACGAAGTTGCAACCCTCCTTCACCGGCCACGGGATGTTCAGCGGCACGGGGTTCATCACCGGGGAGGGGAAGCCGGCAGCGATCTACTGTGGCGTGTGCGAGCCGGGCAACACCTTCATCGTGGTCGCGGAGGACAACGACCTGAGCTCGTGGCAGAAGCCGTACGCCGTCGTGCCGCGGGGCGTCCCCGCCGGCAAGGACGTGCGGCTGCTCGGCGACCCGGACCTGTTCCAGGTCGGCGACACCTACTACGTCTATTCGGCCGGCGACAACCTGGAGCTGTGCAAGTCCAGGGACCTGGTCGACTGGACCTACGTGGGTCCGCTCATGCAGCGCGAGATGCCTGACGTCGCCCTGGGCGAGGACACCTCCTGCGCCAACCTGTTCCCGCTCGGCGACCGGTGGATGCTGCTCTGCATCAGCCACCAGCTCGGCTGCCGGTACTACCTCGGTGACTGGGACGGCGAAGCCGAGCAGTTCGTCCCGGAGAGGCACGGACGCATGAACTGGCGGCGCGCCGGCCAGTCGCTGGCCGATCCGGTCTACCGCGACTTCTTCGCGCCGGAGAGCGTGCTGACGCCGGACGGCAGGCGGGTGATGTGGGCGTGGCTGGCAACCGCGGACCCAGCGATCAACCTGCGCACCGTGCAGTCCCTGCCGCGCGAGCTCAGCCTGCACGACGACGGCAGCCTGCGCATCGAGCCGCTCACGGAGCTTCGGTCGCTGCGCCGTGAGCCGGTCACGATCCACGACGTCCCCCTCACCCCGCCGGGCCGGGACGCTCCGGACCACGCGAGCGCGCGCATCGCCGACCTGGACGGCGACGCGTTCGAGATACGGATCACCGTCGACCGAGCGCAGGCGGAACGGAAACGGTTCGGGGTCCGGCTGTTCGCCGACGATGGCCATGCCGGCCTCCTGATCCTGCTGCGGCCGGAGACCGGCACGCTCTGCGTCGGCGACACCGAGGCGCCGTTCGCCGTCGCCGACCTGCCGGCGGGCGCGCACCTGGAGCTGCGCATCTTCGTCGACAAGTATCTGGTGGAGGTGTTCGCCAACGGCCGCCAGGCCGCGCTGAGCGTCTTCATGGGGTACCGCGACGGCAACCAGTTGCGGGGATACGTCTTCGGCCGCAGCGACAAGGTGGCCCCGACGACGCTCCGCAGCGTGGAGATCTGGAAGCTGAAACCGACCAACCACGGGTTCTTCGAGGCGCGCGCGAACCCGATCTGGCAGCCCGACACCCGGTAAAGGAGGTCCACCGATGATCGAGCTCGCACGCGAACAGACCGAGCACTACCGCCGGCACGGCTTCCTGGTCGTGCCCGACCGGCTGGCGTTCGCCGTCCATTACGTGAGCGAGGGCACCTGGGTGTACCGCTGCGACGTGCAGGACACGGTCTCCGCCGACGAGTAATCGAAGCCCCTGCGGTAGTCAGCCAAACGCGCCTGACGCGGGCTCGTCGCCGAGGAGCGCGGCGCTCGCCTCACTGACCGTCGTGTGCTCGCCCGTGGCTACGGCAGCGCACAGGGCCGCGCCGACCGCCGCCTCTTCGGTGAGCGTCCCGATGACGGGCGGGTGACCGAACAGGCGAGCGAGCTCGCCGCGGAGAACGGGGTTGAGCCGCAGGCCGTTCCCGGAGCCGACCAGCATCGTCCGCTCTCCCGCGCCGAGAGCCGCCGCCCGGCGGTAGGCGTCGTGCAGCTCGCGGGCCATCCCGTTCAGCAGCGCCCGCGCCAGGTTTCCCGGCGTGAAGTTGGCGGAGCTGAGGCCCTCGAAGCGAGCCCGCTCGTCCGTGTCAGCCGGTGTCCCGTCGAACAGCGGCACGCAGCGCACGCCGCCGGCGTCCTCGCCGGCCGCCTCGGCCGCGGCCACCATGCGCTCATATACGGTGTCGGGGTCGGCACTTGCTCCGAATGCACCGAGGGTCGCGGCCTGTGCCACGAACTCCCGCAGATAACGGAAGTTGCGGCCACCGACCCGGCCCACCGAGGCCAGCAGGTAGCCCGCTTGCATGAACGGGCGCAGCTCCAGCCAGCCCGGCTCGACCGGCTCGCCGACGAACATGCTCATCTGACCGCCGGTGCCGACGTTGACCGCCACCGATTCGGCGTGGCGGGCGACCGACCCGGCGAACGAGCACTGGTGGTCGCCCGACGCGACGGCGACCGGCGTGCCGGACGGAAGCCCGATCCGGGACGCGGCCGGTGCCGTCAGTGGACCCGCGACCCGTGCCGCGCCGGCGAGCGGCGGCAGCAGCGACTCCGCGAGCCCCAGCGCGGTGGCCAGCTCGCGGTCCCAGTCGCCGGCGAACACGTCGTAGACGCCCCACCCGTGGGCGATGGTGGGGTCGAGGACATGCGCGCCGCCGGTGAGGCGGCGGACCAGGTAGTCCGGGGCGGTCGCGGCACGCGTCCCGTCCGCGAGGGCGCCGTCGGCGCGCAGCCGGAACAGCAGCGCGGCGGTGTGCTTCGGGTCAAGCGGGCAGCCGGTCCGCTCGAAGCGCGGCAGGCTCCTGCCCTCCCGGCGCGCCCCGCCGCGCTCGGCAACCAGGTCGATGTACGTAGGGGCATCGGCGGCGGTGCTCGACGGCTCGCTCGCCCGCCGGTCCTGCCAATTGACGTGCGGGCCTGCCGGCCGCCCGTCGGCGCCGAGCACCTGGCAGCCGTGCTGCTGGCCGGTCACGCCGATGGCGTCGAAGCCCGCTCCGTCGCCGGCCCGCTCCACCACGCGACGAGCCAGTTCGACGGCGTCGGCGACCATGCCGTCCAGGTCCCACTCGGAACGGCCTCTGCGGCGATCCGTTGGCGAGGTCGTCTCGCGCCGGTTCGCGGCCGACTCCACCGCCACCGGTGCCCGCCGCCCGGTGTCCAGCGCCAGCGCGGTCAGGCTGGTGGAGCCAAGGTCGATGGCGAGGTAGCGGCCCACACCGCATGGGGCCTCCATCCGACGGCCGTTGTCAATCGGACGCGGGCGCGCTCCCCGTCTGCCACGCGGCCAGGGCGTCGCGACAGTAGCCCGGCACGAAGCGATCCGCGTCGGTCAGGGCGCGGCGGCACGCGTCGGCCGCTGCCCGGCGCAGCCGGCCGTCGATCGCCTGGCTCGCGGGGGCGAGCATGCGCAGTGCCAGCGCGGCATTCTGGCGCGACATGAGGCCGCGTCCCAGCGTCGAGTCTTCCGGGTAGTCGGGGTTGCCGCCGCCCGGCTCCGGCGCATCCAGGCACGCCACGCAGCGCTCGACGATGGCGCCAAGGACGTCGTGGTTGCCCGGCTTCGCGGCGGCGCGCTGACCCATCAACCCGAGCGCCTGGACACAGGTGGCGTGCAGCAGCTTCGGCGGCCAAGCCTGGCGCTCCTTCGGGTTCGGCGAGAAACGGCCGAACCCACTGGGGGGCGGGTGGCCTCCGCCGCCGGCCGGCCATCCATCCAGACCTCGCACCGCGCCGGCGATCTGGCCGGCGACCCGATCCATGACCGTCCCGACCGCGTCCACGATCGCCAGCGACGGCTCCTCGGCGGCCTCGCCGAGCGCGTGGACGGCGCAGCACGCCACGTGATCATCCACGTCGGGATCGGCCAGAGTTGCGACGAGCGGGTCGACCGCGGCGCCTCCAGCTCCGGTCAAGCCGTGCATGGCGGCGCGCCGGGCCGCATCGCCGCCATGACCGAGCGCCCGGATCAGCCCGGTTACCGACTCCGTGCTTCCCGCGCGCGCCGCCTGCGCCAGCTCGTAGGCCGCCGCCATGCGGGCGGCTTCCGTCCTGCCGCCAAGCAGCGCGTCGACCGTCCCGCTGACCGGCTCCGATGGTGCGGCGGCTCCGGCGTTCCGTGGAGGTGCGGAGTCTTCGCTGTCGCCGAGCATGAACGACCAGATGGACGCGGCCAGCGCGGAAGGAACGGCGGCGTGTCCGTTCGCCCACGGCGTGACGCCATTCCGGTGATCCCAGGACGGCCGCGTCCGAGCCTGCCCGGACGCGTAGAGGAACTTGAACATGACCCGCGGCGCTCCGGCGGCTCCCGCAGCGCGGCGCATCCGCCGGTGATAGATGTCGTAGTGAAAGAAGCCGACGCTGCCGGCTTCCACCGCCATCGGGACCTCGCGTATCGCCGGATCGATCGACTCGATGGCCGCCCGCAGCAATCGGTCGCGCGCGGGCAGATCATCGCCCTGCATGAGACGCTGCGGATCGTCGATGCGGTCGTGGCGGGTCGGTGGCTCCGTCGGGCGGGCGCTGCCGTCGCCGTCCGCGGGAAGCGAGTAGTACTGCGATCCCGGCGCGATTGCGGTCGGCCCCATCGCCAGCTCGATGGCGGTCGGGTAGTACATGCACAGCAGCCAGCGAGGCCGGTGGTGGCGGACGCGCTGGACGCCCCAGTAACTGTCGCGGTGCCAGCCCTGATCGAACGGCGGCGACGCGGGCGGCTCGTCCCGGTCGACCGTTGCCCCGGTATGGGGATGCCGCAGGTACCCCCGTCCCAGGATGCTCTGCAGCGCCCCGCGCATGGTGGGGCCGTCCAGCACCGCACGGAGCTCCGGCATGCGGGCGTCGACCTCGTCACTCAGCAGGCTGCCGGGCCTGCGCTCGATCGCGCGGCGATAGAGCTCCTGGTGAAAGTCGGGGCCGAGCTCGTCCACCTGCCGCACCAGGAACCCGTCGGCGATGAACCGGATCACCTCGTCGTCCGTGAGAAGCCTGGCTTCGCCGTCTGTCGGGGCGGTCACCGGCGGGACGGCGCGTGAGGGATCATGGCCGAGACGATAGGATGGGCACGATGATCCTGTCCCCTGCTGACGCCCTGTCCAAGAGAGAGGAGCTGGTGCAGCGCGGCTACACCTCGATTCCGAACGTGATGCCGGCGGAGTTGCTGGAAGAGCTGCGCGCCTGGTCGGACGGCATCTTCGCCCGCACGCACGTACGCTACGAGATCCGCTACCAGGGCAGCGACCTGTTCGTATACACCGAACGCGGCTGGTCGGCCATGGCGCCGGAGCGGCGGCAGGAGGCCGAGGACGACCCGCAGCGCTTCCCCGACCCGATGGCGGCGCGGACGATCGACCTGCCGGCGCAACGGGCAGTGTGCCGGGAGATCGGGCTGGAGAACCTCCGATCGGACGAGGTGGTCATCATCCTCTCCAAGCCCGCCCACGGACCGCCGCTCTACTGGCACCAGGACTTCATGCAGTGGGACAGCCCGCGGGCGGCCACTCCCTGGCCGACCCGGATCTTCCTCTCCTACTACCTGGTCGACACCACGCGGAAGAACGGCTGTCTGCGCGTCATACCGGGCAGTCACCGCACCCGCCATCGGCTGCACGATCTCCTGCCCGATGCCCATGGCGAGGAGCTGCAGGCCCTGGAGGACCTGACCCATCCAGCCTTCGCCGACTACCCCGATGCCTTGGACGTGCCGCTGGGAGCCGGCGACCTGCTGATCGCCGACGCCCGGCTGCTGCATGCCGCGTGGCCCAACCGGAGCGACCACCGCCGCACCCTGCTCCTGGCCTGGCACGACGTGCTCTCGTTCCCGGAGCCGCCGAGCTGGTGGACAGAGGAGACCCCCGACGCCGTGAGGAACGCCGACCCCACCGCGCGGTACGAGCCCACCAGGACCCCCAGCGACTACATCGCCTGACCGTCCTCCCTGTCAGGCGAGCTTGCGTTCCTTCATGGCCGTCTGCAGCTCGTAGATGACGTCCGACCGGAGCGCTTCCGGCATGGGCATGCGGACCGGCACGGGCTCGACGCGCGGCACGGTCGTCGGCTCTCCGCGGATGATGGTCCCGTTGAACGTATCCCAGTCCGTGAAGTGGATCAGCGGCCAGGCGTCGATCGCGCAGTACTGGAACAGAAGCAGCCGGCGCGGCTTCCCGGACCGGTTCGGCGTGGAGCCGTGGACGGTCCGCACGTGGTGAATGGAGATGCCGCCGGCCGGGAGCTCGACGGGCACGGCGTCCTCGTCCGAGAAAGCCGGATCGGTGATGGCCCCGCAGAAGCCCGCTTCGATGTGGTGGTCGTACACCGGACCCCGGTGCGATCCGGGCAGCACCAGGAGGGCTCCGTTCTCGACGGTCATGTCGTCGATGCAGATGCCGACGGCAAGCAGGTCGTCGTTGGTGTGCGGATAGAACGCCCAGTCCTGGTGCCACTCGACCGGGCTCCCGACCTCGGGGAGCTTCAGGTTGAGCTTGTCACCGTTGCAGCGCAGGCCGTGGCCGATGAGCTGCGAGACCATGGCGAGGATGTCCTCGTTGTGGAGCGCGTCACGGTAGATCTCGTGCTGGACGATCGGGCGCTTCAGGCGGCGCAGCTTCGGGTGGTCTCGGGAATGTCCGGGCTCCAGGTCGAAGACATCGGTGTGCTCGGTGACTTCGCGCGACCGTTCGACGAACTCGTCGGTGACCCGCTGGAGCTCCTCGACCACCCGTGCAGGGATGACGTCTTCGATCCCCACGTAACCGTTGGAGTGATAGGAGTCGATCTGTTCCTGAGACAGCATCATGGATTCCTCCGCTAGAACAGCTGGGCTTCGTCGCCCCGGCGCTCGCGATAGCCGGACACCAGGAGGCCGGGCGTGCGGACCGCGCCGTCGCTCGGCGGGTTGTGCGGGTGGCGGTAGCCGACGCGGACCATGCGCCGCGACCGGTCCGTCCGGTTGATGTACGAGCCGTGGATGGTGTAGTAGCTGAACACCACGAGGTCGCCCCGCCGCGCCGGCACCGGGACCGAGTCCGCCAGCCGGTACTTCTCGGTGGGCAGATGCGGCGCCGAGGGCTCTTCCTCCGTGCCGGTGATGTGCTCCAGCGCGCCCTGCTTGTGCGATCCGGCCAGGAAGCGGATCTCCCCGTTCTCGTGACAGGTGTCGTCGAGGTGCACGAGCACGTCCAGGTAGCGCCCGTCGTCGTGCGGGTAGAACGGATGGTCCTGGTGCATGGGAAACACCTGCCCGCCGGGCGGCTTGGTGTGCATGACCGAGTGATGCAGCTCGATGTCCGGCCCGAGGATCGGCACCAGGCAGGCGATCAGCCTGGGACTGGTCACCGCGTCCAGCCACGCCCGCGAGTAGAAGTGCAGCTCGTGCATGGCTTCGAGCTTGGCGGCCTTCTCCTCCTCGTCGTCCATGTAGACCTTGCGCCAGGGCCCCGGCCAGCGCCGGTCGATGGTCGCCCAGTCGTGGGCCAGGCGGTCGAGGTCGTCCGCCTGCGCCTGGCTCTCCTCGGGCGTGAACACGGACGGGATCCGCAGAAAGCCGTTCTCGTGAAAGAAGTCGACGTCGGCCTGGGCGAGCGGAGCCGGGCTGACGGCGGAGCCGTTCGGCGCCGCGCTGACCAGTGTTTCCGTTGCCATGGCGCGACGGTGACCGGTTCCCGACGCTGCGTCAATCAGACGGTATCGGCAGCTCCGGCGAAGCCGGGGCCGCCGGCGGCGACGTAGCCCGAGCTCTCGCCCCGGAGGCTTCCGGACACCCAGAAGGCGTACAGTCCTCCCCGGCGGAGGTGGAACCGAAAGCGAACCGGCCGGCCGGCGAGCCACGCCAGGCTCGTGTCGGCCCGCCACGCCATCCGGTGTCGGGTCGAGTCGCCGGCCAGCGGCACGCAGTCGGCGGCCGAGTGTCCGGGCACGACCTCGCCCCTCTCGTCCAGAACCTCAACCCGCAGCTCCCCGTCCGCGCAGGCGGCGTTGACGAACAGGTGAGCGCCGCTGAACGAGAGCGGACGGGTGACGAGCGAACCCGGCTCGTCGCCGGCGGCCATCGCCGCGAAGCCGTCGCGGCGCAGCGCGGCCAGCCCCGTGCTGGCGCCGGCGTACATGCGGTACCGGTTGATGCCGCGGTCGCCCGCCTGCCCGGCTCCGAGGGTCGGCGAATCGCCGGAGAAGCCCGCGAAGTAGAAGCGCAGCTCGTCGCCGACCACCACGCAGAGACCGCCCGCGGCGTGCAGGTAGGCGCGGTTCCAGTCCCCGATTCGGCGTGACGAGGCCAGGAACGGGGTGTGGTCCGGCCGGCTGAAATGGAACCCGTCGCGGCTGTAGCCCAGCTCCAGGTCCATCAGCTTGGGCACGCCCTCCTCCCTGCAGATGTCGTTCTCGGGTCCGCGGAAGATGGCGAAGAGGCCGATCAGAAGACTCTCGTACGGGGTCACGTTCACGTCGTAGAGAGCCACGGGGTGGTCGGGCCGCGTGGGATCCGGCAGGTCGGCGCGGTCCGCCCGCTGCCACAGGACCTCGTCGCGATCGCGATTCCAGACCGCTCCGTCAAGGAAGTCGTCGGACTCGGTGTAGGCGCGCATGCGGTGGTAGTACGTGCGCCCGTCGGCGTCGATCGCCTCGTAGCCGCGGCGCACGCTCATGCACCACTTCCCGCGAAACGGATTGTGGAAGAACGAGGTGTTGTCGCCGACGTGCGTGGTGACCACCGGTCTCGACCAGTGAATGCCGTCCGGCGAAGTCTGCAGCCACCCTTCCTCGCCGAGGTCCACCCGGTCCTCACCGTTGCGATAGAACTGGAACATCTTGTAGCGCTGCCCCGGATCGGCGGCGTGCAGATCCAGCCAGACGGCACAGCCGTCCCGCTCGTAGGTCGGGCTGGTGGGCCAGACCAGGTTGGTGCCGGGCTCCACGTCCAGCTCCGGGCGCTCCCACTCGAATCCGTTGGCGCTCGTCGCCAGGGCGGGCGTCGACATCCAGCCCGACAGGTACCACAGCTTGTACAGCCGGTCGGCGGGGTCGTACCACAGGCCGTCGTTGAAGGGGGCCGCCGTCGGACACTGTCCGCCGTCCAGCTCGTGCGGCGTCGCCGGCACCAGGACCGGGCTGCTCGGGTGAACCTGGGGCCGGCCGAACCGGCGCTTCAGCGTCGTCTCCGAGATCAGGAAATCATCGACCAAGAGCTGGCGCCCCAGGTCGATCGGGATCACCTCGGGCGGGTGCTCAAGATAGGGAACCGGCAGCGGATCCCGCGAGCTCGGATCGACATGGCGCGGTGGCCACGGCTGCGGCAGGGCGATGCCGTTGTAGAGCGTCTCGTTCATAGTCGGGAAAGCGGAATTCCGATGTTATCCTTGCACGCGAACGGAGGAGGGCGTATGCAAGCGCTGGTGCTGGAACGGAAACAGCAACTCGCCCTGCGCGAGATTGATCTGGATGAGCCGCTGGCGGCCGACGACGTGCGCATCGCCATCGATACCGTCGGGATCTGCGGCAGCGACGTGCACTACTACCAGCACGGGCGGATCGGGCCGTTCGTCGTGGACGCGCCGATGGTGCTCGGGCACGAGGCCGCCGGCGTCGTCGTCGAAGTGGGCACCGCGGTGCGCCACCTGCAGGCCGGCGACCGCGTGACCATGGAGCCGGGCATCCCCGACCCCACGAGCAGGGCGTCCCGCCTGGGCATCTACAACCTCGACCCCGCGGTGCGCTTCTGGGCGACGCCGCCCGTGCACGGCGTGCTCCGACCGACGGTCGTTCACCCGGCGGCGTTCACCTTCCGGATTCCCGACAACGTCGGCTTCGGCGAGGCGGCGATGGTCGAGCCGCTGGCGGTCGGCATGCACGCCGCCAACAAGGCCCGCATCCAGCCGGGCGACGTCGCGGTGGTGATCGGCGCCGGGCCGATCGGCATGGTCACGGCGCTGGCGGCGCTGGCCGGCGGGTGCAGCCGCATCGTGATCGCCGACCCCGTGCAGCCCAAGCGGGAGCTGGCCGCCTCGCTCGGTTCGGTGACGACCGTCGACCCCGCGCAGGAGGATCTGGCGGAGGTGACCGCCGGCCTCACCGACGGCTGGGGCGCCGACATCGTGTTCGAGTGCTCGGGCAGCCCGGCGGCGGCCGCGGGCATGCTCGAACCGCTGGCTCCGGGCGGCCGGGTGGTCCTAATCGGCATGCCGGGAGAGCCGGTCGCCTTCGACGTGGTGGCGGCCCAGGTCAAGGAGGCGCGCATCGAGACCGTCTTCCGCTACGCCCACGTCTACCCGCGCGCGCTGGCGCTGATGGCAAGCGGCCGCATCGACGTGAAGCCCCTGATCACCGACACCTTCGCCTTCGGCGAGAGCGTGCGTGCGTTCGACTACGCGTGCGCCATGCCGCCGACCAGCGTCAAGGTCCAGATCGACCTGGACGCGGGATGACGGCCGGGAAGATGGGCGCCATGGAGATCGACTTCCGCGGCAAGCGCGCGCTGGTGACCGGCGCAGGCAAGGGAATCGGGCGGGAGATCGCCGCGCTGCTCGGCGAGCTCGGGGCGCAGGTCACGGCGCTCAGCCGCACCGCGGAGGACCTGGAAACCCTGCACGCAGAGACGGGCTGCAGCACGATCCTCGCCGACCTGAGCGATGCGCGGGAGGCCCGGCGGGCCGCCGAACAGGCCGGGGATGCCGATCTGCTGGTCAACAACGCCGGCATCTCCATTCCGCAGCCGTTCCTGGAGACGACCGCCGACGCCTTCGATGCGACGATGGCGGTCAACGTCCGCGCCGTCCTGATCGTCACCCAGGTGATCGCCCGCGGCATGATCGCGCGCGGCGGTGGGGCGATCGTCAACCTGTCGAGCCAGGCGTCGATGCGCGGGCTGGCCGATCACGCGTCCTACGGCGCCTCCAAGGGCGCCCTGGACCAGCTCACCCGCGTGATGGCGCTGGAACTGGGACCGCACGACATCCGGGTCAACGCCGTCAATCCCACCGTCACGCTGACGCCGATGGCGGACCTGGCGTGGAGCGACCCGGCCAGGCGGGAGCCGATGATGGCCCGCATTCCGCGCGGCCGGTTCGCGCGGCCGCTGGACGTGGCGCACGCGGTGGCCTGGCTGCTCAGCGACCTGGCCGACATGGTGCACGGGGCCGTCGTTCCCGTGGACGGTGGATTCACGGCCGTCTGAGCCGGGCACCGGCTTGCGCGTCGTTGACAGCCCGGCACATGCGGACCATGGTGTGCCGATGGCTGATACCGTTCAGGCTCGGGCGCCGGAAGAAGTAAACGCTCGCGTCGACGACGGCGCGGCGACGCGGGACTCCAGAGGCGAATGGGTGCCCAGGGTGCTGCAGGCCGGCCAGCCTTTCGTCTGGCCGCCACAGCCTGCGAAGCTGCTGCGCTTCCTGATCGGGTTTCCGGGATTCCTGTGGCCGTTCGGCGCGGCCTTCTATTACGGGCTCGCCTGGGTCACCTGGCGGTTCCTGCAGCCGGGCGCGCACGACCTGACGACCTTCACGCAGTTGCGCGCCGACTGGATCCTGCCGATGTACGCGCGCAACGTGGCGATGCTGATAGTGCTCGCCGGCGTCTGGCACGTGGTGCTCTACTGGCGGCGCACGCAGGACACCCGCTTCAAATACAACAAGCGCTGGCCGAGCACGAAGAGCAAGGCGTTCCTGTTCAACAACCAGACGTGGGACAACATGTTCTGGAGCATCGCCAGCGGCGCGACCATCTGGACGCTGTACGAGGTGCTGTTGCTGTGGGCGTACGGCCACGGCGTGTTGCCGTTCGCCGCTCTGCGCGCCAATCCCGTGTGGCACTTCGCGTTCTTCCTGGTGCTGCCCTTCTGGCAGGACTTTCACTTCTACGTCGTCCACCGCATCACGCACTGGAAGCCGCTCTACAAGGCCGCGCACTACCTGCACCATCGCAACACCAACGTCGGCCCCTGGTCGGGGCTGTCCATGCACCCGATCGAGCATCTGCTCTACTTCACGCGCTGGATCATCCTGCTGGTGGTTCCGTCCCACCCGATCCACATGCTGTACCTGATGCAGCGTCCCGCCATCGGTCCGGCCGTGGGACACGCCGGCTTCGACCAGCTCGTGCTCAAGAAGGACTCGGACACGCGGATCTCGATCGACAACTACTTCCACTACCTGCACCATCGCCACTTCGAGTGCAACTACGGCACCACGGGCATCCCGTTCGACCGGTGGTTCGGCTCGTTCCACGACGGCACGCCGGAGTCCTACGAACGCATGCGCCGCAAGCGCCGGCTGCCGCCCGACGGCGCGACCTCCGGCGGCCGGTAGAAAGAGGTTCCGCCGGCGCGGTCAGCGGAGGTCGCGGAGAAAGGCGCCGAACGCTTCGAGGTCGCTCACCACTGAATCTGCCGACGCGCCAGCTCGCGTATTTCGCCGGGCGAGGCGGTGCCGGTGCGGTGCAGTTTGGTGACGGTGACGCCGGCAGCCAGTCCCGCGAACGCCGCTGCCACACCCGGTTCACGGCCGGCCGCCAGAGCGGCGGTAAGGCCGGCCAGGAACGCGTCGCCCGCGCCGACCGGGTCCACGTCGGTCGGCACACTCGGCGCCGCCAGCTCGATCACCCCGCCGGCGGCGCAGGCCAGGCAGCCACGGGCCCCGCGGGTCACGAACACCGGCGTCCCCCAGCGCCGGAACAGCTCGCACGCGGCCGCGGCAGCGGGCCGGGCCGGGCCGCCTGAGGAGCGCGCGCCTCCCGCCACGGCCGCGGCCTCGGCTTCGTTGAGTTTCCGGACGGTGCCCGCGAAAGCATCCGCGAAGTGCCGGCTGTCGGCGACCCACGGCGTCTTCGGGTGCCGGCGGATCAGATCCTGCAGGCAGCGGCGCAGGCACTCGGTGTGTACGCCGTTCCGCACCTGCTGGTTGATGACCACGGCATCGACCCGCCCGTCCGCGAGCGCGCCCGCGAGCCGCGCGACCAGATGGTCGGCGGTCTTCGGCCGCAGCCGGTTGGAGGTGCCGTAGTCGATACGGTTGGACTCGCGCTGCTCCCCTCCACCCGCTTCGAACACCTTGGTGTAGGTGCAGGTGTCCCACTCAGCGCCCTGGATCAGCAGGCCGCCAGCGTCGATCCCGCTACGCCGCAGGATGCGCGCCATCTCCGCCCCGAACGGATCATCGCCGATCACGCCGAAGGCGCACACTTCCGCGCAGCCGAGCGCGGCAAGATTGGCCGCCACGTTGCCGGCGCCGCCGAGCGAGTAGCGCTGCTCGGCGACCGGGCGGGTCGGCAGGCCGGTTTCGACGGACACCTCGGCGGCGGCCGGATCGAGCACCAGATAGACGTCGAGGCAGAAGTCGCCGATCACCGCCACGCGCAGGGGACGGATGTCGTACAGGAGGCCATCGACGTCGGCGGGGCCGATCGGCCACGGGGACTCGTGCCGCATGGAGGATAGCTAGGCGAGGATCTCCGCAGGTCGGGGCGCGCTCGTTCGCGCCGTTCCTACGGCTGACTCCGGCCTACCGCGCAGGGATTGAAGGTCTTGATCTCCCCGAATCGGGAGAGATCGCGGTCCGCCGTCCACAGGAGCGTTACCGCATGGTGGATGCAGATGGCGGCAATTCGTGCATCGTGGACCATACCCCCGACGACCGCACCGTCCACGACCAGCTTCTCGAGTCGATCCAGGTAGGACGTCCCCTCGCCGATCGCGGTACAGAGGGGTGACTCCAGCCGTACGCGCATGCTGTTGATGGCCAAGGCAGGCGGTGTGGCCGGCTGGTAGATCCGCGGATGGGTCACGATCGCCAGGAATTCGTGCACGCACGGCCATGGCACGGCCCATCTCGAATTGCCCTCCGCAAGACCCTTCAGGTGCCGGAGGGCGGGCTGGTGCCACTCGGAATCCGCTCGATGGGCATACACCAGGATGTTGGTGTCGACTGCGATCACTCGCTCGGCCCGCGTGCCGGACCGCCGGGGCTTCCGGTCTCACCCCCGTAGATCTCGGCCCGTATCTCCGCCCAGGACGCTCCGCGGAACCGGTCGGAGAGTCCGGCGCCGTCGACCACCACCGGGCGGATGCAGGCCCTGGACCGATTCGTGTGACGCTCGATGACAAGCTCCAGCCCCTCCTCGGCCAAGTCCTTCAGGGTTGAGCCCTCCCGCGCGGAAAGCTCCTTCGCCCGGGCAAGAAGATCGTCGGAAATGTCGATCGTGGTCTTCATCACGGGTGGACCATATAGCTGTATCGATCGTAACTATTCAGCCGGGGCGGACGGTTTGAGGCAGGTTGGGATCATGGGGC
>JAPPKD010000278.1 GCA_028820215.1 Spirochaetaceae bacterium
CGGCTTCAACTTGGTCCCGGAGACTGCCTGATTCTGCTTGTTTCTAAGGAGGAGCAGGTCGTATCACACGTCCGCGTCGGGCTGATTCAAGGGGCTGCCGTTGCCGTAGGCGACCTTCTGCTGGAACAGCGGCTGCGCGTACGGGGACGCTCTGCCGGCTCATCACGACGACGTTCTCCGCCGCCAGCGCCCGTTCTCGGGCAGAGCGCGCCTGGCCGTACGGAACATCGGTCATTATCCCGATGCCGGGCGCGAGATCGATGCGATGTGGAGCGACTTCGAAAGGACGCTATGACGAGCGCTGGTCGCGCACCAGCTCGCCGAACAGCTCGGGCTTGCGCGTGCGCAGCGTGTAGTTGGCGTAGCTGCGGGCCTTCGCCAGCAGCCCCGCATCCAGATCGCAGACGATCATCTCGTCCCGGATCGCCTCGGTCTGCGCTTCGGCCAGGATCGAGCCGTCCGGTGCGAAGATGAGCGCCGCGCCGGGGTGGTGGGGCTGGTTCACGTGGTCTTCGGGGTACCCCGGCACGGTGCCCGCTCGCCCCGCCTGGTCGGTCAGCATGCAGAAGCAGGCGTTCTCGATCGCCCGCATCGGATAGCACATCGCGAAGAAATCCCGGACGTGGCGGCGGGCGGCGGCCTGTGAGGCCGGCGTCTCGTCCCAGCGACCCTGGCGTGCGGCGTGCGGCATCAGGATGACGTCGGCTCCCTTGAGGGCGACGATGCGGGCGAGCTCCGGAAACTGGTTGTCGTAGCAGATGACGGTACCGACCCGGCACGCGCCGATGTCGAACACGGAGATGTCGCGCCCGCCGGCATAGAACAGCCCCTCGTCGCGCGAAAGATGGATCTTGCGCTGCTTGCCGATGAAGCCGTCCGGGCCGAGCAACACCTGCGTGTTGTAGACGACGTCGCGCTCCTTCTCGCTGAGCCCGACCGACAGGAACAGCTTGCAGCGCGCCGCGATCTCGGCCAGCCGGCGGACGCTCGGGCCGTCGGGAACCGGCTCGGCCAGCTCCCAGGTGTCAGGGTTGCAGTGGCCGTGCACCACCAGCTCCGGGAACAGCACCAGCTCGGCGCGCTCGGCTGCGGCCTGTTCGCTGAATTCGCCGATCCGGTCCAGGATCTCGGCGGTCTTCCCGAACGGGCTGTTCATGCTGACGGCGGCTACGCGGATCGACTGCATCGGGAACCGCCTGGCCTGTTACCGGCGCGGCCGGAAGATGTGAGTGGCGGTGCCGAACAGGACCTCGCTCGCCTCCATCAGCGTCTCGGACAGAGTCGGATGGGGGTGGATCGTCAGCCGCATGTCGGTGGCGACCGCGCCCATCTCGATGGCGAGCACCGCCTCCGCGATCATCTCGCCGGCGCCGGGACCGGCGATGCCGCAGCCGAGCACCCGCTCGTTGCCGGGGTCGACCAGCAGCTTGGTGAGCCCTTCGGAGCGGCCCAGCGTGGTCGCGCGCCCCGAGGCGCCCCACGGGAAGCGGGCCACCTCCACGTCGCGGCCGTGCGCCTTGGCCTCGGTCTCGGTCAGCCCGCACCAGGCGATCTCGGGATCGGTGAACACCACGGCGGGAATGGCCTGCGGCTCGAAGGCCACCCGCTTGCCGGCCGCCGCCTCGGCGGCGACGCGCCCCTCGTGCGAGGCCTTGTGCGCCAGCATGGGCTGTCCGGCCACGTCGCCGACGGCGAAGATCGTCGGATCGCCGGTGCGCTGCTGGTCGTCGTGCTCGATGAATCCGTCAGGACCGACCGTGACGCCGGTGTGCTCCAGGCCGAGGTCGCCGGTGTTCGGCACGCGGCCGACGCTCACCAGCATCCGGTCGTAGGTCTTGGTGCCGTCGGCCGCTCCCGACAGGGTCACCGCCAGCCCGCGCTCGGTCTCTTCCACCGCGTCCACCCGCGTGCCGGTGTGGATGGCGGCCAGCGAGCCGCGCAAGCGCCGCTCCAGGATGCCGACCAGGTCGCGGTCGACCCCGGGCAGCAGGCCGTCGGTCATCTCCACCACGGTCACGGCGCTGCCGAGCGCGGCGTAGGCGCTGCCGAGCTCCAGCCCGATGTAGCCGCCGCCCACCACCAGCAGCCGCTTGGGCACGTCGGGCAGCTCCAGCGCGGAAGTGGAGTCCAGGACGCGATCCGAGTCGAGGGCCAGTGCCGGCACCACCGCCGGCCGCGATCCCGTGGAGACGACGGCGTGATCGAAACCGACGCGCTGCTCGCCCGCGTCCGTGGTCACGGCGATCTCCCGGGAGCCTGAAAAGCGGCCGCGGCCCTGCAGCAGCGTCACCTTGCGCTGCCTGGCCAGCGACCCCAAGCCGCCGGTCATGCGCCCGACCACGGACTCCTTCCAGCCGCGCACCTTGTCCAGGTCGATGCGGGGTTTGGTGAAGCGGACCCCCCATTCCTCCGCGTCCCTGGCGTCGCCGATCACCTTGGCGACGTGCAGGAGCGCCTTGGACGGGATGCAGCCGCGGTACAGGCATACGCCGCCCGGATTCGGCGCCTCATCGATCAGGGTCACCGACAGCCCGAGATCGGCCGCCAGGAAGGCCGCGGCATAGCCGCCGGGTCCTCCGCCCAGGACCACCAGCCGTTGCGTGCTCACCGCGCGTATCATCGCCACGCGGGGCCGGCAGGGCAAGCGCCGCCGCAGGTGGCCGTGCGGGGCGTCCGTTCAAGACCGCCGCCATGCGCACACGACGGCTCTGAACGGTGGTATATTCCGGGCACGGGAGGACTCGAAGATGACGATCATCCTGAGCATCGCGATCATGATCGCCGTGGTGGCGGCGTTGTCGATCAAGGTGCTGCTCGGGCGCGAGCGCGAGGTGAAGCGCTTCGGCTGCGGCAGCTTCTCTCCCGCGGGGCCTGCCGGCCCCGGTCCGGCGTCCTCGACCTGCGGCGTGTGCGGGGCGGAGGAAGGCGAAGCGTGCAGGAACGAGGAAGATTCCCTGGCGGCCCCTTCCGCCGATCGCGACGACTTCTCGCGCAACTGAGTCCCGGCGGCCGGCGACGGACCGGCCGGCCCACGGAACGGCACCGCCGATGAACGATGCCTCCGCGTCCTCCGGTCACTACCGCCGTGCGGTCGACCGGCTCATGGGGCTGGCCGACTTCGAGCGCGCCCGCCACAGCCCGGCACACCGTACCTTCCGGCTCGACCGCATCCGCGCGCTCCTGGAGCGGCTCGGCGATCCGCACCTGCGGGTGCCGACCCTGCACGTCACCGGCACCAACGGCAAGGGCAGCACCTCGGCGATGCTGAGCTCGATGCTGCAGGCGCACGGCCTGCGGGTCGGGCTGTACACCTCGCCGCACCTGCTGCGGGTGACCGAGCGCATCCGCCACGGCCTGGATCCGATCGACCTGGCGACGTTCGCGCGGCTCGTCGACGCGGTCTGGGGTCCGCTGCAACAGGTCGCGCGGGACACGCCGTACGGGGAGCCGACCACGGTGGAAGCGCTCACCGCCATGGCGCTGCTGCACTTCCGGGATGCCGGCGTCGACGCGCAGGTGATCGAGGTCGGCCTGGGCGGTGAGCTCGACTCCACCAACGTGGTGGCGCCGTCGGTCTGCGCGATCACGAACATCAGCTTCGATCACGTCGCCGTGCTCGGGCCCACCATCGAGAGCATCGCCCGCGCCAAGGCCGGCATCATCAAGCCGGGGGTGCCGGTGGTGCTCGCGCCGCAGATGGAGGGCGCCCTGGAGGTGGCCCTGGGCGTTGCCGCCCGGCAGCGGGCGCCGGTCACGCAGGTCGGCAGCGACGTCCGCTGGGCGGTCGACGATGCGGCGGATAACCGGCAGAAGCTGCGGGTGGAGACCGGCCGCGCACGCTACCGGGTCGATCTGCCGCTGGACGGCGACTACCAGGGGGAAAACGCCGCGGTGGCAGTCGCCGCGTGCGAGATCTTCCTGGGCGAGCGCCTGGACCATGAGGCGGTGCTGCGCGGTCTGGCGGGCGTGCGCTGGCCCGGCCGGCTGGAGCGCATGCGCTGGCGCGGCGTGCAGGTGATCGTCGACGGCGCGCACAGCCCGTACGCCATGCAGCGCATGGTGGGCGCGCTTGCCGGGCGGGTCGATCCTGCGCGGACCGTCGCCGTGGTCGGTGCCCTCACCGGTCACGACCTGATGGAGACCCTGCAGCCGCTGCGCCGCCTCACCGGCCGCGCCTACGCCGTGCGGTCGCACCACCCGCGCGCCGAGCGCCCCGAGGCGGTGGCCCGGGCGCTGGAGCAGGAGGGCTTCACGGTGCTCGGCATCGACGGCGACGTCGCAGCCGCCACCGCCGCCGCGGCCGCCGGGACCGCGGCCGGCGGGCCGCCGCACACCGTCATCGCCACCGGGTCGCTGTCGGTGGCCGCCGAGGTGATCGCCTGCGTGCGCGGCATCGAGATCGAGACCTATCCGACCATCCGCGGCCGGTCGACGGACCCCGCCGAGCGCCCGGCGGACCACCCGCATACGGTTCGCTGAGGGACCGGAGGTGAGCAGCTCGGCGATCCTGGCGCTGTACCTGGTGCTGTTCGTGCTGCAGCGGGCGGTGGAGAGCGGCCTGGGCGTCCTCAACCTCCGGCACGGCCGCGCGCAGGACGCGCCGCCGCCGGCGCTGTCCGGCGCGGTCGACGGCGACACCCACGCGCGCATGCGCGAGTACACGCAGACGCGCGGGCGGTTCGCGCTGCTCACCGACACGGTGGCGGCCGTCGCGGTGCTGGCCGTGGTGCTGAGCGGCGTGCTCGGCACGCTCGACCGTGCGGTCGGGCAGCTCGCCCTGCATCCCTACCTGTCGGGCGGGATCTACGTGCTGGCCGTGGGCGCCTTCTTCACGGTGATAGGCATCCCGGCGGCGCTCTACTCGCAGTTCGTGATCGAGCAGCGCTTCGGCTTCAACCGCACGACCCTCGGGCTGTTCCTGCTGGACCGGCTGAAGGGCGGTCTCATCTCCCTGGTCATCAGCGCGATCGTCCTGCTGGTGCTGTTCGCCTTCATGGACCGTGCCGGCAGCCTCTGGTGGCTGTACGCGGGCGGCGTGATCATCGCTTTCCAGTTCGTGCTGATGGTGCTCTTCCCGACGGTGATCGCGCCGCTGTTCAACCGCTTCGTCCCGGTCGACGAGGGCGAGGTGCGGACGCGGCTGGCGGAGCTGGCGCGGCGGCTGGGCTACCGCCTGCGCGGCATCTTCGTGATGGACGGCAGCAAGCGCTCCAAGCACAGCAACGCGTACTTCACCGGTTTGGGCCCGGTGAAGCGCATCGTGCTCTTCGACACGCTGCTCGACCAGCTCGATCCGGGCGAGATCGAGGCCGTGGTCGCGCACGAGATCGGCCACGAACGCCTGCGCCACATCCCGCAGCGGCTGGCGCTGTCGGTGGTCGCCACGGTGGCGGCGCTCTGGGTCCTGAGCCTGGTGCTGGACCACGCGCCGCTGTTCGCGGCGTTCGGCATCGGCCAGCCCAGCCACCACGCGGCGCTGGTGCTGTTCAGCCTGCTGGCCGGGCCCTTCACGTTCTGGCTGGGGCCGCTGTCGGCGCTGTGGTCGCGCCGGCACGAGTACGCCGCCGACCGCTTCGCCGCGAAGGCGGTCGATTCACCGGAGCCGCTGTCCGGTGCCCTGATCAAGCTCAGCCGCGACAACCTCGCCAACCTGGCCCCCCACCCGTGGTACAGCTTCTACCACTACTCGCATCCGACCCTGGTCGAGCGGCTGGCGGCGCTGCAGGCAGCAGCCTGACCGGGCTGTCGGGCTTCCGTGGCGGCTACGGGCGGCCGCTTGGCCTTCATTGACCCCTCCATGGTGCCCTGGTCGAGCGGGCAGGGCGTCCGGCCGATGCTGACCGCCGCCGCCCTGGCGCTCGTCGTGGTGGCGCTCGCTGGCGCATGGATGGGACTGCAGCGGCGCGTGATCTACCCGCGGCCGCGGCATCCCGCGCCGCCCGAGCTCCCGGCCGGCACCGAGACGGTGTGGCTCGGTCGGGGCCGGGATGTGGAGGCGTGGTTTCTCGCTCCCGCTGCCCGCGCACCGTTTCCGGTGGTGATGTTCATGCACGGCAACGGCGAGCTGATCGACGACCACGTCGACATGCTGGAGCTGACCGGGGAGGGTCTGGGCGTGCTGCTGGTCGAATACCCCGGCTACGGGCGCTCGGGAGGCAGGCCGAACCAACGGTCGATCGCCGCCGCCGTGGTCGCGGCGTTCGACTACCTCGACGCGCAGCCGCAGGTCGACGCGGAGCGCATCGTCGCGTACGGGCGATCCATCGGCGGCGGCGCCGCGTGCGCCCTGGCCGCCGTCCGCCCGGTGGCGGCGCTGGTGCTGGAGTCGAGCTTCACCCGCCTGGCCGACCTGATGCCGCGGTTCGTGCCGCGCGCGCTGATGCTCGACCGGTTCGACAACCTCGCGGTCGTCGCGGCAGGGGACTCGCCGGTGCTGGTCCTGCACGGCGAGCGGGACCGGATCATCCCGTACGCGCACGGTCAGGCGCTCGCGCGGGCCGCCGGCACCACGCCGGTCCCGATGCCGTGCGGGCACAACGACTGTCCCACGCCGCTGCACGACGTCCTCCGGTTTCTCCGGGAGCACGGCATCCTCCCCGGAGGCGCCGGCCGCTGATCAATCGAACGTGATCGAAAACAGCTCCGCGCTGCGCAGCGTGACGTGCAACGAACCACATTGAGGGAGATACGTTCTACGGGTTTCACATTCACCGTGCGACGGAGCGCTACCAGATGCTTGGGAGCGCGCGAAGACGCATACGCCGAGCCGACGGATCGATACGGATCGTACTACGATGCTTTTCGCTGTCTGCTCAAGGACGTGAGCTTCCGTGTTCCTTCGAAACAGCAGGGCGACCTGTTCGAAGGGGAGGTAGGGCCATGACCATGCATGCCGTAGCGCACGACTTTCACGCGAAGGTATCCGCCAAGGTAAGACTGGCTGGGGAGGGAGTGGACCGGTACCGCGTGTTCACGCCGTTTCTGTTCGAAGACGGCGATCACCTGTCCATCGTCCTCAAGAGGGACGGAGCGCAGTGGGTGCTCTCCGATGAGGCGCACACATACATGCACCTTACCTATGATCTGGAGGAGCGGGACATGCAGCGCGGAACGCGGCAGCAGATCATCTCCAACGCGCTGTCCACGTTCCAGGTGGAAGATCGTGAAGGCGAGCTGGTCCTCGCCGTGCCCGACGAACGGTACGGGGATGCTCTCTACTCCTTCGTTCAGGCGCTGCTCAAGATCAGCGATGTGTCGTTTCTGTCTCGGGAACGAGTGCGGTCCACCTTCATGGAGGATTTTCGGGCTCTCCTGAGCGAAGCGGCGCCTGAAGAACGCCGCCACTTCGACTGGAGCGATCCCGAGCACGATCCTAAAGGCATATATCCAGTCGACTGCCGCATCAACGGTATGCGACGGCCCCTCTTCATCCACGGCCTCACGAACGACGGGAGGACAAGAGACGCCACGATTGCATTGCTGCAGTTTGAGAAGTGGGATCTCAAGTTCCGTTCCTTGGCGATATTCGAGGACCAGGAGTTGATCAACCGCAAGGTGTTGGCTCGCTTCAGCGACGTCTGTGAGAAGCAGTTTTCGAGCCTGACCGCGAATCGGGACCGCATCACTCGCTTCCTTCAGGAGAGCATCGCGGAGTGACGTGGAAGCGAGCACTGAGGCCGGACGGCGGACGTGAGGAGTTGAGCTTGTCTTTCCAGGACGAGGTGTACCTGATCGCAGACGAGCTGCGGAGCATCGCGAACGCGGGAGTGTTCTATGCCGAGAACGAGTACGACCGGGAACGGTACGAGCGCGCCCTGTCGTTGAGCGCTCGACTGGTCGCCGCGATCGAGAAGCGGCCGGCAGACGACGTGATGGAGGAGTACCGGCAGAGCCTCATGCACGTTTCGCCCCTGGTCGGCGCCGACGCGGCCGTCTTCCGCGATGGACGCATGCTCCTGATCAAGCGCGAGGACAACGGCCTGTGGGCGATGCCGGGCGGAGCGACCGACGTTGGCGAGACGTGGGCGCAGTCGGCCGAGCGCGAGCTACGCGAAGAGACCGGCGTGGCCGGGACCGCCACGAAGCTGCTCGGCGTCTTCGACTCCCGCCTGTGGGGCTCCCGCAGCAAGTATCATTTCTACTCAGGCGTCTGGCTCGTCGAGCCACACGACGACCGGACGCCGATGGCAGGTCCTGAAACGACCGGCGCAGGCTTCTTCGCCGAGCACGACCTCCCCTCGTTGTCCCCCGGTCACGAGCGTCGGATCCCGATGGCATTCAAGCTCGCCCGCGGAGAGATGCCGGTGCCCTACTTCGACCCAACGCCGTAGGAAGCGCCAGGGCCGCCTGCCACCACGAGAACCGCTCCAACCCGGACCGTTGACCGGCGTGGCAGTTTGCGTGTTGGCTGTATGCGCGCGGGCCCATAGCTCAGTCGGTTAGAGCGGCGGACTCATAATCCGTTGGTCCAAGGTTCGAGTCCTTGTGGGCCCATCCTCCGGCGTCCGACCGTCATGGTGACGTCACGGAGCCGCAAGCGACACTTTGTACGTAGAAGATTTGACAGTATCCAATTTCGACGTACATTTCTATCAGGTTGGCGCTTCTCAAGCGCGCGCAGCCTCTGGATAGCAGCCGGGTGACCACTGTAGCGAAGCCGAAGCGGTCGTTGGTCGGAATCGAGCTGATACGCCTGCTCGCGAACGAGGGGGATCGGATCTTCTCCATCGACAGAGCGCGGCAGCTCGCCCCCCGAGCGGGGGTCAGGGACTCCTACCTCGGAGAGGCGTTGTACCACCTCCGGCAGACCGGTTGGGTCGTCCATCTTCGCCGGGGACTCTACGCGCTGGCTTCGACCGTACCTGGCGTGACCCCGGCGCACGAGTTCGAGGTCGCTATGGCCCTGGTCGATCCCGCTGCCATCTCGCACTGGTCCGCGCTGCACTACCACGGCCTAACGACGCAGGTGCCAAGGACGACCTTCGTGATTACGACTCATGAGACGTCTGTCCCTCGTCTGCGCGGACGCGCGGGGGAAGAGCCTCGCGACGGCTGCCTCATCAACGACGTGGTCTACCGATTCGTCCAAGTGAGGCCGGGCAGGTTCTTCGGTACGAAGCAGGTGTGGGTCGGCGATGCCAGGGTGTCGATCACCGATCTCGAGCGGACGCTCGTGGACGGGCTCACCATGCCGCAGCACTGCGGCGGTTTCGCCGAGGTTCTGAATGCGTTCGAGATTGCAGGACCTCGCCTGAGTGTCCGGCGAATCACCGAATATGCTCTCCGGCTGGATGCGGCAACCGGCAAGCGCCTGGGATGGGTGCTTGAACACCTGCGGCTCGCTCGTGCGGGGCTTGATCGGCTGGCGGCGGCTCCGATCAAGGGTTACCGCAAGCTCGACCCGCGTGGGCCGCGGAGCGGGCGACGCAACAGGCGTTGGATGGTCGAGGAAAACCTGCCCGGAATGGTCGATGCATGAAGCCGTTGCACACGCGTCTTCAGGATGCGCGTCGGCGTCTTGGCATCCCATGGGAGGTCCTTGAGCGCGATTATCTCCTTTCCTGGGTTCTGGCCGGCATCGGCGAAGTTGCGGATCTGAGGAGGGCGCTGGTCTTCAAGGGTGGCACCGCGCTCAAGAAGTGCTACTTCGGCGACTACCGGTTTTCGGAAGATCTGGACTTCTCGGCATTGGACGGAGCTCCGAGCGGCCGGGCGATGGAGCGTCTCATCGGCGTGGCCTGCGAGTCCGCGTCCGGGCTACTGGACCGATATGCTCCCGTGGAGATCGTCTGCGAGCGCTACACCGAGAGATCTCCGCACCCTGGAGGCCAGGAGGCCTTCGTGATCAGAGCCAGACTGCCGTGGCAGAGCAGGCTTCACACGCGCGTCATGATCGAGATCACCATGGATGAGCGCATGCTCACGCCCGTCGAGAAACGCAAAGTCATCCACGAGTACGGCGAGCCGCTGGACGTGGAGGTTCAGGTGTACTCGATCGAGGAGGTGGTCGCCGAAAAGCTGCGAGCGATCCTTCAACACGTTGCGATCCTCGAGGCACGCGGCTGGGCTCGTTCGCGTGCGCGCGACTACTACGACCTGTGGCGAGTGACTCGCACGTACAAGGATCGGATGGTCCTCACCGGATTCGATTCCCTGCTGCGGGAGAAGTGCGCGGCGCGCGGAGTCAGCTTCGAAGGACCGGATAGCTTCTTCGATGACCGCTTGCTCGCCTACGTCGAGAAGACCTGGGACCAGTCGCTTGGCCCCCTGGTCCCGGCGTTACCCTCCTTCCAGACGGTCGCCGACACTCTGCGGTCCGAGGTGCCGGCGCTCGTCCGGTCAGGCGGCACGCGCTAAGCTCCCGGGTCATGTACGACCCGGACCTGCACCTGTTCGTCGACGACGACCGCATCCACCAGATCATCAACCTGCGCCGCGTGCTCAACCGGCCGGCCTTCACGCCGGAGCCGGTGGTGCAGGGTGACGCCGAGTGGGAGCTCGGCTGCGGGATCGTCGCGTGGGGCTCGGTGATCCGCGAGGAGGACGGCCGCCTGCGGCTCTGGTACCAGCTCAACGACTACGCCAACCGGCAGGTGGCCAACGCCTACGCGGAGAGCAGCGACGGCATCCACTGGGAGAAGCCCGACCTGGGGCTGGTCGAGTGGCGCGGCAGCACGCACAACAACCTCTACTTCCAGTTCCCGGCCGACCTGCCGCCCGGCAACGTCAACGCCATGGACGGCTACACCATGGTCCGCGACGACGACGCTCCGCCGGCCGAGCGCTACGCGATGATCGCCTTCATGCACGACATCCGCATGTGGGCGCGCGCCCACCCGGACCAGCACGACCGCTACATCACCGACGAGGAGATCGAGCTGGCGAGCCGGGCCAGCGGGCTCTACCTGTGGAAGAGCCCCGACGGCATCCACTTCCCGGGCGCGCCGGAGTTCGTCCAACCCACCCACGGCGACTACCTCAAGGTGGTCCGCGACCACCGCAACGCGCGCTGGATGATCAACATGCGCGCGCCGTCCTACCGGAACCCGGACGCCGGCCACCGCCACCGGCGGAACGTCGGCCTGGCCACCTCCACCGACCTGCGCACCTGGTCGCCGATCGAATCGCTGTTCCTGAACGACGCGGAGAGCGCCTTCGGCCGCCTGTGGGAGTGGCACGGCCTGACCGCGTTCAACTACGGCGACATGGACCTGGGCTTCCTGGACATCCAGGACAGCGCCTTTCCGACCGGCATCTGCGAGCTGGTCAGCCACCGCGACGGCCAGCCGTGGCGGCGCGTCGCCCCGGACCGGCCGTTCCTGGACAACGGGCCGGAGGGAACGTACTACCGCGCCGGCGGCATGCCCCTGCACAACGAGCCGATCGTCGTGAACGACGAGCTGCTGCTCTACTTCAATACCGGCTCGTCGCGGCGGCCCGACGAGCGGCCGATCCATCCGCGCGTGATCGGCGCGGCGAAGATCCGCCTGGACCGCTGGATGTCGCTGTCGCATGGCCATTGGAAGACCGGCGAGCCGACCGGCATCGTCGTCACCAAGCCGGCGGTGATCGCCGGCGACCACCTGGAGGTCAACGTCGAGACCCGCTGGGAGTCGGTGCCGCGCGGCGGCAGCGTGCGCGTCGGCGTGCTCAATCCGGACGGCACCGCGATCGACGGGTACGGGCTGGAGGACTGCGAGCCGGTGCAGGGCAACCACCTGCGCGAGCGGGTGCGGTGGCGTGACCACGCCGACCTGAGCGCGCTGCGCGACCGCACCGTGATGCTCGTGTTCGGGGTCGAGCAGGCGTCCCTGTACAGCTACCGGCTGGCGGTGCGGGAGCCGTAGGCGCCGCCCGCGTCGCGGGCGAACCAGCGCACCGGATGGGACGACTCGCGCTCGCGGAACGCGCCGGTGTCCGGCTCCACCAGCCGCTGCTGCACGCGTCCGTCGGTGCCGGCCAGCAGCCAGCCGAAGTCCCAGCCTCCCGACCGGTAACGCAGCGGGACCGCCGGCGCGACCCGCACCAGCGGATGCGTCCCGGCCACCACCGTGCCCGACTGCGTCATGTGCCAGCTCGCCCCCACGTGCACGAACACCTCGTGCGGCGTGGCGTCTCCCAGGTCCGCGCACAGGCCGCTGACGGCCACCTTGAGCTCAAGGCCTTGCCGCAGCGCCTCGCCCAGCGCGTCGATCGAGCCCGCGCGCACTCCGCCGCGCTCGTCGTGCGCCAGCACTTCCCGCCAGCGCTCGCTGACGCAGAAGCGGTAGCGGTCGAACCGGTACACGAAGTTGTGGCTCGGAGCCCGCGTGCCGCGGTCATGGGCGTCGAGCACCCGGTACTTGATCGGCCACGTGGGCTGCCCGCCGGGCTCCGGCGCCCCGGCGGCGCTGTCGAGCCGGGGACTGGCGCATGCCTGCGATCCGTCCTGGTTGTAGAGGAAGAACGACATGCGCGGCTCTTCACCGAACGACATCGGCGTGATCGGCACGCGCCAGTTCATGATCGCCGCCACCCAGCGGTCGTCGAGCAGGTAGGTGACCCGGAACTCCGAGAGCTCGCGCACCGGCTCCGTGTTGGCGGAGCCGGGCTCGATGTGCTCGTGCCAGGCGAACTCCGTGTAGATGCGCAGGTCGGCGCCGCGGCGCACCGCCGCCGCCAGCTCCACCGGATCGCCCGCGACCGTGCGCCGGTCGGCGTCCAGCTCCAGCAGGCAGGGGCCGGCACCTCGCCCAGGATCGTTTATCGGCACCGCGCCTTCCGGGCGGCGTCAGCCCGATGGATCATCGGTTCGCTCCGGTTCCGGCCAAGGCGGCACGGTGATCTCACAGGTGGGGCCGCTGGCGCGGCCGAGCCTGCGATCCAGCGTCATCAGTGGGCAGTCGAGCGCCTCTGCCAGCGCCACGTACCACGCGTCGTAGCAGGTCAGGTTGCCGCGCAGAGCCCATACGCGCTCAGCAAAGGGCGCGAAGGGAACGAGTTCCAGGTCGAGCCGCAGGAGATCGCGGTGCGCGCTGGTCGCCTCAAGCCGCGAGATTTCCCCGGCCAGTTCCAACCGGCGCAGGACGTTGCTCGCCTCTGCAAGCGCCAGCTCCGGCGCAGCCCGCGCGCCCGTGGCGAGGGCTGACCGTGCCCATTCCCCCTCGCTCCTGACGTCGGTCAGGGACTCGACCAGTACGGACGAATCCACGACGACTGTCACTTCCGGTCCGCGTCACGCGCGCGCAGGACAGCGGAAGCCGGAACATGGGTTCCCGATGCTTTCACGCGCTCGCGAACCTCCTTGAGCCACGTTTCGAATGACGGCCGGGACGTGATGCGCTCCAACTCGGACCGGAGGTACGCCTGCATGGACTGACGCTGCAGCGCCGCGCGCGCGGCCAACTCGTCCCGCACCGCCTCGGGGACGCCTCGGATGGTGATCTGTACAGCCATGACCGCATTATGCGTTCACGGACATCATAATGAAAGCATTCGTATTGCTGACACCCGAAGGCGGGAGGACGCTGACGAGCGGGCCACTGCCGGCGACTTATAATGAAACGGCGAATGGAGCGATGGCAGCAGACGGCGAGCAACGCGCCACCCTGATCGGCCGGCAGAGCTACCGGTCGCCCGCGGACCGGCCGCCGGTGGAGCGGCCGATCCGGCTGGCCGTGATCGGGCTGGGGCCGCGCGGGCGCGGCAACGTGGTCGGCAAGGCGCTGGCGTACGCCGAGTACGAGCTGGCCGCGGTCTGCGACCGGCGCGCGAACCTCGTCGCCGGCGTGGTGGACGCGGCCGAGCGGGAGCGCGGGCGCCGCGTGCCGGCTTCACGGACTACGAGCGCATGCTGCGCGAGGTGGAGCCGGACGCGGTGGCGGTCACCACCGACGTCGACCTGCAGGTCGCGATCGCCTGCGCGGCCATGGAGTCCGGGTGCCACGCGATGGTCGAGGTGCCGCTGTGCACGTCGATCGAGGACTGCTGGCGCGTGGTGACCACCGCGGAGCGGACCGGCAAGGTCTTCCTGCTGATGGAGCAGGTGCGCTTCTCCGGCTACATCCGCGCCTGGCGCCGCATCGTCGATGCCGGCGTCATCGGCAAGCCGCTGTTCGTGGAGGGCGAGTACTTCAGCTGCAAGGGCGGCGACGCCTTCTTCCAGGACGCCGCCGGCCGTTTCCACCACCCCGAGGACGCAGCCGCCGCCGGCGCCGCGCCGACCTGGCGCCACACCATGCCTACCATCGTCTACCTGCCGCACGAGCTGTCGCCGCTGCTGTACGTGATCGACGACCGGGTCACGCGCGTCGTCGGCATGTCCACGCGCGGGCAGAGCTACCGCCACCCGGCCGTGCGGCGGGCGGACGTGCAGGTGGCGCTCATGCACACCGCCGGCGACGTGGTGCTGCGCATGGCGGTCGGCCACACCAGCGCCGCCATGCCGCGCGACAGCGGCGGCGGCGAGAGCGCGCACTGGCACCACGTCAAGGGCGCTGCCGGCGTGCTGGAGTGGAACCGCACCCCGGACGGCGCCCCCAAGCTGTGGGTCGAGGACTGGGAGATCGACCAGCCGATCTCGGTGCCGTGGACGACCGCCCCGCGCGGCGCGCCGCCGGAAGCGGCGGCCAGCGGCCACGGCGGGCGCGACTACTACGTGTTCGCGCAGTTCGCGGACGCGGTGTTGCACGGCGTGCCGGTGGAGCTCGACGCCTACGCGGCGGCCGACACCGCGGCGCCGGCGATCCTGGCGGCGGTCTCGATCGATTGCGGCAACGCACCGCAGGACGTGCCCGACTTCCGCCCCGGACCCGAACGCGCCGCGGGCGAGCTGCCCGCCGGTGTGCGGCTGTGACGGGTCAGGCGGAGATGAGCGCTCCGGCCGCGGCGACGCCGCGGTACCATGCCGTCGGGCTCGACGTGGCCGCCCAGCACCATGCGCCGCGCACCGTGCGGCAGCTCGCGGGGCGCGCCGAGGCGCCGGCTGGCACGCGTGCCACGCCGGTGTCGCGGCTGCCGCTGCTGATCGACGAACCGCGCTGGGTTCGCTTCGCCGACCGCTGCTTCGCGCTGCGCGCCGAGGGCCTGTATCGCTTCTGGAATTGGGGACGGGCCGCCTGGGAGCGCCGCGACAGCCGCCCGCATCCGCTGGGAGGGCGCAGGAGTTACGGCTGCGTGATCCTGTTCCGGCGCGACCCGCTGGCGCTGCTGGCGGCACTGGCGACCGTCCAGGTGCACGGCACCGCGCACAACGGGCAGCCGCTGGAGGCGATGCTCGCGCAGGCACGGCGCGGAGCGCTGTCGCTCACCTGCGGGGAGGCGGCGCGGCTGGCGGCCCGGTTGCTCGCCGACCGGGGCTGGCGCGCGCGTGTGGTGGGCGCCCGCCGCGTCACCGGCCGCTACAACACGTACGACAACGGCCACGCCCTGCTGGAGCTCTACTGGCCGCGCTACCGCAAGTGGGTGCTGGCCGACACCGACATGGCGCACGTGTTTCCGGCCGGCGACGGCGGGCGTGCCGACGGCTATCTGGGCATGCGGGAGGTGGCGGCGCGGATCGCGGCCGGCGAGGGCTTCGCCGCGCAGCCGCTCACCAGCACGCCGCCGCGTATCGACAGCTCGGAGGCGGTGGCCGGCGGCTTCTGCGGGTACGAGCAGTTCGTGCCCGGCTTCGGCGACGACGCCGAGCGCGACGCCTGGTACCGCGGGATGTTCGCGGCGCCCTATCATGTCGACGGCTCCACCCAGGTCTTCTGTGCCGCCACCGACCGCATCCGCCGGCTGCTTCAGCGCAATGAGCCGGGGGCCGAGGTGCTCTCGCCGGAAGCCTGGGCGGAACGTTTCTATCCGGGAGAGGTCCGATGACGCATGCACCGATCGCCGTGGTCACGCACCGTGACGATCCGAACCGGTTCCACCGCTACGTGGAGGAAATCCTGCTGGCGGAGGGCTACCCGTGGTACCGGACGTACGACCTTGCCGACGGACCGCTGGAGGTGGACGCGTTGCGCGCCGCCGCGGTGGTCGTGGTCTGCGCCGTGACGCTCACCGCCGAGCAGGAAGACGAGATCGGCGCGCTGACAGCGGCCGGCGCGCGCGTGCTGCTGCTGCGCCCCGGCCACCGGCTTGCCCGCGCCTTCGGGCTGGAGCCGTTCGAGGCGCTCGAGCCGCTGTCGCCCAGCGGATGGCCGCGGGCCGGCGGACCGCTGATCCTGCGCGGCATGACCGACCGCTACGTGCAGGCCAACCCGGGCAACGCGCTGGCCGCGACGCTGCCGGCGGCCGACCTGCAGTTCCACGAGCGCGCCGACCTGTACACGTGGCAGGGCGACTCCGCGGCGGTGGCGCTGTGGCTGGCCCCGTTCCTGGGGCAGCCGTCGCCGCACCCGGCCGTGGTCTGTACCCCGCACGGCGCCGGGCGGGCGGTCATCTACAGCTTCGACCTGGCCGCCTCCACCGTGCGCTTCCACCAGGGGCGCCCGGAACAGGCCAGCAACGGCGCCTACCCCGACTACGACGCCGACGGCATGTACAAGGCCAACGACCTGTTCGTGGGCTGCCTGGACGAGCGGTTGCTCGACCTGCCGCAGGCCGACCTGCACCAGGACCTGTTCGTGCGCGCCCTCGGGTGGCTGGCGCCCCACCCCCTGCCGCGCGTCTGGCACTACCCCGGCGACGCGCCGGCGGTGGCCCTGTTCGACGGCGACTCCGACGGCATGTCTCGGGAGCAGTACGAGGCCACGATGGCCGTCGCCGACCGGCACGGCGTCCCCTACACCGTATACGTGATGAGTACCGACTACGACGCGCTCTCGCCCGCGCGCCACCAGCAGATCCGCGCCGCCGGGCACGGGGCCGGGCAGCACAACTGGAGCGGGCCGCGTCCTGAGCTCGAGGAGATGCGTGTGGGGCTGCGCGACCAGCTCGCCTCCTTCGAACGGCGCTACGGCTGCCGCGCGGTGAGCGTCCGCGGCCACAGCACCATCTGGGTGGGCTGGACGGAGATGGCGCAGTACCTTGCCGCGGAGGGCATCCGGCTGGACGTGAACTTCGCGCCGATCCGTTACTTCGACCGCGGCTACCTGAACGGCAGCGGCCTCCCGGTCCGGTTCATGGACTCCGACGGCCGCTTCATCGACCTGTACGAGCAGGTCACCATCTCCACCGACGACGGCTGGCGGACCGACAAGACCTTCCTGCCGGCCAGGTCGCTCGACGAGTGCATCGCCGAGTCCCGGCGGCAGGCCGACGACGCGCGCGACCGCTACCACACCGTCTACCACCCCTACTTCCACCCGATCAGCCTGGACGCGCGCGGGCTGATGCCGTGGTTCGACGCGATGCTCGCCTACACCGCGGACATCCCCCGCTTCTCCGACGTCGACTGGGTCGCCTTCAACGACGCCCGCCGGGCGCTGCGCCTGGAAGCGCTGGACTGGGACCCGCAGGCGCGAGCGCTCACCTTCGCCGTCCGCGCCGACGCCGCGGTCGACGGCGCCACGCTGGTGTTCGAAGGCGCCGCCGACTCCGCTACGGTAGACGGAGAGCCGTTGCCGGTCACCTGCCGGGAACGGGAAGGCCGGGAGCAGTCGGCGCTGGTCGCCGAGCTGCCGCGCGGCGCGGTACGGCGCTTCAGCGTACAGTGGGGCTGATGGACACGGGGGCCGGCCGGTGAGCTCGTTGCGCGACGTCCTGGCCTCCGACCGGGTGCTGCTCTACGACGGCGGCTTCGGGACGGAGCTGTTCGCGCGCGGCGTGGACCTGCCCAACAGCTCGCTGGCCAACGAGCTCCATCCCGACGCGGTGCGCCAGGTCACGCGTGCCTACATCGAAGCGGGAAGCGACTTGGTGCAGAGCAACACCTTCGTGGCATCGCCGCTGCACCTGGCGATGGCCGGGCGCAGCGCCGAGGACTCCGACGCGATCGTCCGCGCCGCGGTGCGGCTGGCGCGGGAGGCGGTCGAAGACGGCGGACGGCCCGTGTTCGTCGCGGGCTCCATCGGCCCGTCGCCGGGCGCCATCGAGGCCGACGCGGGCGACACCACCTTCGGCATACCGGACGTCGAGGTGCGCGAGGCGCACCGCCTGGTGGCGGGGGCGCTTGCCTCGGCAGGCGCCGACCTGCTGTGCATCGAGACGATGTTCTCGGCCACCGAGGCGGCGATCGCGGTCGACGAGGCGCGCGCGTTCGGGTTGCCGGTCGCGGTCAACCTCACGCTCAAGTACACGCGTGACCGCAAGAGCCGGGCGACCGTGTACCGCACCGACTGGGGACACTCGTGCGCCGACCTGCTGGACCTGCTGGCCTCGGGCCGCTACGCAGCGGACGGCTGTGATCTGCTGCCGTTCGTGGACGTGATCGGCGTGAACTGCGGCGCCGAGCAGCGCCGCGCGGAGCACACCGGGATGCCCTACGCGGCCGAGGCGATCCGCCAGATGCAGAGCGCCCTGGCCGAGCGCGGCATCGCCGGCAAGCGGCTGATGGCCTATCCCAACGCCGGCATGCCGAAGATCGTCGCCGGCGCCACCCACTACGATCACACGCCCGGGCACATGGCCTCACACGCGCCCGAGGTGGTCGCCGCCGGCGCGTCGATCGTCGGCGGCTGCTGCGGCACCGGGCCGGAGCACATCCGCGCCATGCGCGCGGCGCTGGCCTCGGGCTGACCTCGGCCGCCCTACACCGAAGCGGACGCCGCGCCCTCGTGAGCGCCGCGTCCGCGTGAATCGGTGGCACGGAGCTGCGCCCGGCTGCGTCAACCTCCGCCGCCTTCGCGACCTCCCGAGCCGTGCTCACCGCCCCCTTCGCCGCCGGGCCTGTGCCCACCGCCCGACTGAGGGCCGACCTCGGCGTGCGGGGTCCAGGCGGTGAAGCTCTGCCCCGCAGCATCCAGCCGCACATCCATCGTCGCCCGGCCGCCAGATCCCGCGGCGTCGTCGGGCCGAGCTCGACACCGTTGGACAGGTGCACCTCGACCCGCACCTGCCGCAGCGTCGCGTTCGTGGTGTTCTCCACCGTGCCGATGAACGCCTGGGCCGCCTGGTCGTAGCGCAGGATCAGCCGCGCGCCCTTGCGGACCTCGTCGTAGGTATCGTCCAGGGCCAGGCGGGCACCCGACTCCTCGCCGCCGCCCGTTCTCATCCCCGACATGGGGCAACCGATCACCACCGCTGCCATGACGGCACCCATCGCCGCCGCCAGCAGCTTCCTCTTCGTGGAACGCATGTCGTTTCTCCTCCTCGGGTTCTCCCTTGTTGTCGTTCGAGGATCTCCGCTTCGTCCGTGATGAAGGTGGCAGCAGAATGTCGCCCCAATGTCTCATTTGGAGGACCATGCTCGGCCTACTGGATTTCGTGTGTGGATGAGCTGACCATGAGGTGGGCGACGGCGCGGTCGACCGGTCCGCGGGCGGCCGAAAAAGATCGAGGATTCTTGCCGCAGGGTCTTGACGGGCTTCTGCGCCTGCGAGGTGGCACGCCACCGCACGAACCCGCCCCTTCCGGCCTCCCGGAAGCTCGGATGCCCGTTCGCCCGCACGGCACCCCCTTCAGCGCCCGCTGCGCGCGGATCGCCGTCCCGTCCCGGACCAGGCAATGAGTCTATCTGGAAACCGATAGTATATTTGCTTCATGAAGACCGTCACTCCTGCGACCGCTGCCCGCCCCGCTATCACCTCCACCATCGGCGTGCTCTCCGACCGAGCGCTGCTGCGTCAGACCAGCACCCTGGTCCACCACGAACGCCACCTGCAGGGTGCCATCATCGACCACCTGGCCGAGATCGAGTCCCGCCGTCTCTTTCTGCAGCGCGGCTGCTCCAGCCTGTTCGACTACGCGGTGCGCGAGCTCGGCTACAGCGAC
>JAPPKD010000347.1 GCA_028820215.1 Spirochaetaceae bacterium
CGGCGATGCGCGCCGCCGCGCTGGTGCCCTCCACGCCGTGGCCGCCGAGCGACCACTCCGCCGCGCCGCGCAGCGCGCCCTTGCCGGCGTGCGTCTCGCTCACCGGGATGCCGAACCCGGTGGCCACCGCGCGCAACGCGTCCCAGGCCGCCGAGTAGTGCACGCCGCCGCCGGCGATGATCACCGGGCGCTTTGCCGCGCGCAGCATTGCGACCGCCTCCTCGATGCGCTCCGCGGCCGGCGGCCGCCGCTCGATGCGCCAGGTGCGCGGGGCGAAGAAGTGGCTCGGGTAGTCCCAGGCGTGCGCCTGCACGTCCTGCGGCAGCGACAGCGTCACCGCGCCGGTCTCAGCCGGGTCGGTCAGCACCCGCATCGCCTGCGGCAGCGCGGTGAGGAGCTGCTCCGGGCGGGTGATGCGGTCGAAGAACCGGCTCACCGGGCGCAAGCAGTCGTTCACGCTCACGTCGGCCGCGGACGGGTGCTCCAGTTGCTGCAGCACCGGCCCCTGGTGGCGGGTGGCGTAGTAGTCGGAGGCGAGCAGCAGCACCGGCATGCGGTTGATGGTGGCGGTGGCCGCGCCGGTCACCATGTTGGTGGCGCCGGGCCCGATCGAGCTGGTGCAGGCCAGCGTCTGGGTACGCAGCGTGGCGCGCGCGAACCCGGCCGCCGTGTGTACCATCGACTGCTCGTTGCGGGTCTGGTGGTACGGCAGGTCTGCCCCGCCCTGCTCCAGGGCCTGCCCGAGGCCGCACACGTTGCCATGCCCGAAGATGCCGAAGATGGCCGGTATCAGCCGCCGCCGCTCACCGTCGAACTCGCTGTACTGGGCCGCCAGGTACTTTACAAGAGCCTGCCCCATGGTCAGGCGTTCGGTCCCCATGCCGCTACCTTACGGCCCCGCTCGGCGCAGCGTCAAACAGACTCCTTCGGTGCGCCTGCCCGCTCAACCGGCGCTGAGCAGATATCGTCAGGATCCTGAAATCGACGGACAGCATGGGAATTCCCTCTTACACGACATCTACGCACCTCGCACTACCGGCTTCTTCACTTGGTACTTCCAGGGCACGGGGGTGCCGCGGCGGTGGGCGAAGGCGGTACTCGTCGCGGGGGCGTTGTGGTAGTGCTGGGCGATGGCTATGCGGCGTTCGACGCCCCGGTTGGCGAGGGCGCCGTGCACCATGTTCTTGTGATGGAAGCTGACATCGCCGGGGTCAAGCTCCAGAGGGACCAGTTGCTCCTCCGGAACTCCGCCCGTGATGGTCTTGAACATGCTCACGCCGCGCGTCCAGTGGTGGTCGTGGATGGGGTGGCGGTGGCTGCCCGGCAGCAGCCACATGGTGCCGCCGCGAGCCGTGGTACGGCGCAACGGCATCCACGCGGTCACCGCGGTGAAGCCGCCGCGCTGCAGCTGCCAGTAGTGGTCATCCTGGTGCCAGGGGGTGGCGTTGGCGGCGTCGGTCCCCTTGATCAGTGCCTGCTGCTGGAACACGGTGGCTCGCTCCGATCCCATCAGCACCGCGGCGGCCCGCTGCACGGCCCGGTTGCCGGCCAGCGCGGCCAGCACCGGGTCGTTGATCGGGAACAAGGTGGCCATGACCTGGAGGATAAAGCGGCCCGGATCGTCGGGCGTCTCCCAGGACGCGGGGCCGCACACGAAGCCGTCGCTCGGGTAGCGTCCGGCCAGCATGCCGTCGAGGCGTTCCACGAGCCGCTCCACGTCGGCGCGCGGCAGTAGCCGGCGAATCGTCACGTGGCCGTGCTCGCGGTAGTGCGCGATGTCGGCTTCGGTCACCGACTGCACGATGGGCCTCCTTGGATGGGCGATGACGGGCTCGAACCGCCGACCGCCTGGGTGTAAACCAGGTGCTCTACCATCTGAGCTAACCGCCCGCACGCGTCTATCGACGCGAACGCATGCAAGCAGCAAGCTATCCATCCGGCGCGCGTCATGTCAAACCGGCGCCCTCGGCCCCTCGGCCCCTCGGTACGGGCCGGATGCGACACATCTTGTCCGATATTTTTCGCAGCCGATGAACCCATCCGCCGCCGCTGCCGAGCATAAGGGTAGAGGTCCATGGACTCCCTTCTCGCGCGGCT
>JAPPKD010000234.1 GCA_028820215.1 Spirochaetaceae bacterium
GATCCGGAGACCGGGCAGGACCTGCCCAACCTTGCGGAAACCGACGAGGCGCGGCAAGCGGCGGAGACGCGCCTGGCGCAAGAAGCGGCAGCGCGCCAACAGGAAGCGATGGCCCGCCAACAGGAAGCGGAAGCGCGCGCAGCCGCGGAAGCGCGAGTGGCCGAGTTGGAGGCTTTGCTGCGCCGGGAGCGTGGCAGCGATTCTGATCAGTGAGGAGCGCGGCTGGAATCCTGTTTTCATCGACGCTTGGCGCTGCAGCGTTGGGGGGAGCCACGCCTCACCGGGAACTTGGACCTCACCATCCTTAGCGGGTTCGGCCAGGAGTCGGCGTATACCGAACAGCTCTGATTCCTCGATGCGATCAAACGGTCACTCCTCTGCGGCTGCCGGGAGGAGGAGTAGCCGGCTACCCCTCCTCGATCATCACGTTGGCGACCCAGGCGGCGTGGGAGTGGTGCAGGTTGTTGTTCTTGACCAGGACGGTGTTGACGCCTGGGGTGAGGGTCACGGGAATGCGCGCCATCTGGAAGCCCGCTTCGTGGCGCAGGGTGGCAACGCGGCTCCCGTTCAGCCAGGCGATGAGCCAGTCGTCACAGGAGATTCGTAGCACCGCCGGGGACTCGCGGTCACTTTTCACCGATCCCGCGGCGTACATCGAGCGGTTCACGAAGGTGCTGCCGGGCAGGGCCGGGTCGATGCCGGAGAAGCGGAAGTCGATCCAGCCGCGGTTGGCGGGCAGCTCGCGGATGAACCTTGGCCGGTCGGCGTAGTGGTCGCGCCACTGGTCGTGCGGGACGGTTTCCGGTTCCTCCGGCGCGCTGAACCGTTGCCAGTCGTCGCCGCCGTCGTGGAAGCCGGTCACCAGCCAGCGGTCAGGGGTCAGCAGCGGCGCCGCCGCCTCCTCCTCCGATCCGGCGATCCGGTAGTAGTACGCCATCGTCTCGATGTCGTCGTCGCGCGACCCGCAACGCAGCGAGATCGAAGAGCGGAAGGCGATCGGGTCGGGGCCGAAGAAGCGGTAAATCACGCCGTCCTGGTCGGTGCGCGAGCGCCGCCGGTGGTAGGGCGAGCCGATCCAGCGCGTCTGCCGCCCGTGGAATCCCCAGGAGAACCCGAAGTCGTCTTCCATGTTGATGCCGCGGATTACGTGCGGGTGGTCCTCGCCGTCGATCAGGATCGACATGCCGCCGGTGTGGTACACCATGTCGGTGTGGTTGCGCTGCCGGGCGCCGAGCACCACGCCGGCGATGAAGCCGCTGCCGGTGACGTCGGCGATGCGATAGGCGCGGTTGCGCGGCGGGGCGGGCAGGTAGCGATGGTATTCGGCGCCGAGGCGGTACGGCGTGAGGTCGGTTCCGGCGTCATACTGCTGCCAGTCCACCATGGTCGACACGCGCCGCTCGCCGGTGGCCGGCAGGTGCAGCCGGATGCGGCACGAACGGCTGAACGGGATCGGCAGGAACAGGTTGTAGCCGGGCACCCCCGGCACGCCCGGCGTCTGGAAGTTGGGCAGCACGGTGTAGGCGGCGCAGTCGACCGGGTAGGGCTGCAGGTCGTGCATGATGCCGAAGAACGGGTCGAACGGCACGTCGACCTGCGGCACCGCGGCGCCGTCGACGGTGATCTCCAGCCGCCGGCCGGTGCCGTACAGGAGCCAGACGTGGCGGACGGCGCCGGGACCCTCCACGTCCAGGATGTCGACCCAGCCGCCCGCCGGGACATCCTCATCGCGCACGTTCGTTACTTGGCGCCGCGAGCGGAATCGTGCCGGCAGCGCGATCATCGGCACTGCGGGGTCCGGCACGGTGGCGTCGGGAACGTTGTTCATGTTGCTCAAGAATGCGGCAGCGACGATGTAGAGCCCGCAGGCTCGCTATGTTGTTCCTCCAAGACTTTGGGATCTGATACGCTTATGCTGGTCCGCACCTCAAAACTGGAGTCGTCAGACGTGTACTTGAAGGTCAGTTTGCCAGGAGCATGAACCGGAAGCCCGTTTATTGTGATTGATAGCCTCGCGCGGGGCGCACCACGGGCATGGATTTGCGCCGGAGCTGAGTGTATCTCATGCTCGTTG
>JAPPKD010000275.1 GCA_028820215.1 Spirochaetaceae bacterium
CATGGCGCGCGCGGCGTGCGACTTGTCCACGACGTACTGGATGCGGCGCAGCACCGGCGAGCCGTCCAGGTGCCCGGGGCTGAACAGGTAGTCGGGCGCATCGGGGTCCGCCTGGCCCGCCACCCGGTCCATGTCGGCGCGCATCGCGGCCAGCTCCTGGTCCCCAAGGCAGCCGGGCAGCACCAGCCAGCCGTTGTCCAGGAACGACTGCACTTCAACGTCGGAAAGACAAGCCATGAGTGTGGTTGTACCCACTCGTAGGGCGCTCGTCAAACGAGGACCGGCGGCGCTTATGACGACAGCCACGCGGAAACGTCGCTGGTCTCGCTGTCGGTAGCCGCTGCCGGCCGAGAACGCGGAGCATGACCGCGTACTTGCGACCCCTGCTGATTGCCAAGGTTGTTTTATTCAGTAAACATTATCCTGGTATACATAGGTTGTCCAAGGCATGACGAGGTTGACGAAACTCGCCGGCGCTCCCCCGGCCGCGGTCGAGGAAGCGCTGCAACGGCTGGGGCGGAACATCCGCACGGCGCGGCTGCGCCGCAACCTCCCGCAAGCCGCGCTTGCCGAGCGCATGGGCGTGTCCCGGTTCGTGGTAGCCGACGTGGAGCGAGGCAAGCCGACGACCGGCGTTGCCGCCTACATCGGCGCACTGTGGGTGCTCGGCCTGCTCGGCGACGTGACCGAGGTGGCCGACCCGGACCGTGACGAGGAAGGCAAGGCTCTGGAACGCGCACGCAGCCCGCGGCGCGCACGCAGCCGCCGGGGGACGGCGCGTGATCGAGCGCAACTCCGGCATCACGGAGCTCGGCGAGTTCGACTACCTGGTGCAGGGGCCGGACGACCGCGCCGGAGCGCAGGGCTTCGGGCATACCGTCGAGCCGCCCGCCGCGCGGCGCCGGTTCAACCGGACGCTGGACCTTGCCGCGCTGCAGCGGGCCGCCGATGCCGTCCTGGACGACGATCGGGAAGCCGCGGGGGCCGCCGCGGATCGGGTCGAGGAGCTGCTCTTGCTCGGCACGTCGATGGGCGGGGCGCGCCCCAAGGTGGTGGTGGAGCACGAGGGTGGCCTGTGGCTCGCCAAGTTCGGACGCACCGATGACCGCTGGAACGAGTCGCGGGTGGAGCACGCCACGCTCGCCCTTGCCCGGGCATGCGGCCTGAATGTCGCCGACAGCCGGATCGAGGCGGTTGCAGGGCGCGACGTGCTGCTGGTGCGGCGGTTCGACCGCGAACGGACAGATGACGGTCCAACCGCGGCCGGCCATCGCCGTCACCGGATGGTCAGCGCCCTGACGCTGCTGCGCACCGGGGACGGGCTTGCAGACCGCGGCGACTGGTCCTACCTCACGCTCGCCGACGAGGTGCGCCGCGCGAGCGCGCGACCGGAACACGATCTGCGTGAGTTGTTCGGCCGGATCTGCTTCAACGCGGCGGTGTCCAACCTGGACGATCATCCGCGCAATCACGCGCTCCTGGCCAAGGGGCGGCAGTGGCGGCTGAGTCCGGCCTACGATCTGACCCCTTCGCCGGTGGTGGCTCGGGAACGGCGCGACCTCGCGATGGCCTGCGGCCGCTTCGGGCGTTACGCCAACAGGGCCAACCTGCTGACCGGCCACGGCCGTTTTCTGCTTGATCGGTCCGCGGCGGCGGCGCTGTTCGACGGCATCGCGAGTACCGTGCGGGCACGATGGCACACCGAGATGCGGCGCGCCGGAGTGAGCGCGCGCGACTGTGAGGCGATCCGGTCCGCGTTCCTGTACGACGGCCTGTTCTACGAGCACATGGCCGAGCCGTAGATGTACCGGCTTCCAGTTACGCCGCGGAACCTACTATGGTCCGCCCTGATGCCGCGACGGCGCTGCTGTACGCAGCCGGCCGTGCGGATCACGGAGGAGGTACTCCAATGACAACTGCCATGCAACGGGATCGGGGAGTGCGGCCGCGGATCGGTGTGTTCGGGATCGGGCTGGCGGCGTATTGGCCGCAGTTTGCGGGGTTGAAGGAGCAGCTCCAGGGCTACCAGCGCACCGTGGAGGAGCGCGTCGGGCAGTGGGCCGAGGTGGTGTC
>JAPPKD010000190.1 GCA_028820215.1 Spirochaetaceae bacterium
TCAGGAGAACGAACGAATGGCTGCCTGACCTGTCACGCTGACGGAATGCACCCGCCTCCAAAGTCGCTCTGGTCATCGTGCGGGGCGGACTATAGCATCGCCCGCACGGCAGGGAGGCGAGGAATGGAGACGGCGACGCTGGGCGGCGGATGTTTCTGGTGCGTGGAGGCGGTCTACCAGCGCATCTCCGGGGTGCGGCGGCTGATGTCCGGGTACGCCGGCGGCAAGCAGCGCAACCCCACCTACGAGGCGGTGTGCACGGGTCGCACCGGCCACGCCGAGGTGGTGCAGGTCGAGTACGACGAGAAGCTGCTGTCCTATGCCGACGTCCTGGAGGTGTTCTGGAAGGCGCACGACCCGACGACTCTCAACCGCCAGGGGGCCGACGTGGGCACGCAGTACCGGTCGATCATCTGCTACCACGACGAGCGCCAGCGCGAGACCGCCGTCCGCTCCAAGGAGCAGGCGGGCGAGCGGTTCCGCAAGCCGATCGTCACCGAGATCGTGCCGCTGGAAGCGTTCTATCCGGCCGAGCGCTACCATCAGAACTATTACAACCAGAACCGCCGCGCCGGCTATTGCCGCGTCGTGATCGCCCCCAAGCTCAGCAAGCTGGGAATGCCGTCGTAAAGAGAGAAGGACGGCGAGCACCGGAGCGCCCGCCGTCCCAACGTGGCTGAGCCGGCCCGGCCGGCTCAGACCGCTTCGGAGCCGATCAGTTCGTCGGCATCGGCAGCGCGCCGGAGAGGATGTCCGCCACCAGCGGAGCCTTCTGCAGCTCGTCGATGACTTCCTGACCGCCGTTGGCCAGCCACTGCTCGACGAACCCGGGCCATTCGGCGTCGATGTCGATCGAGCTGTCCGTCACCCACCTCCACCAGGTCTCCTCGCGGAAGGTCTGCAGGTTGCCGCCGTAGCGGGCCCAGAGCTTGACGTACTCGGTGCGGTTGAAGATGTCCTCGCGGTGGTCGCGCACGGCGATCTCCATCGGGTACGGCTCGCGCAGCATCATGGCCCAGTTGAAGCCTTGCGCCGAGTTGATGGTCGCCCCGCCGGCGGCCTCGATCGGGATCCCGGGCTTCATCTGCGGGCACTGCCAGAACAGGTCGTGCCAGCTATATGCGGTGTAGACCAGGCTGGTGCCGTTGCTATGGCGCTCAATGGTGGGAGTCCGGACCAACTGGGCGACGCTGCAGTCACCGGGAGTGCCCAGCCAGGCATAGTTCTGGTCTTCGGCAAACGGGCCGCCGACCCCGTAGCCGACGGCGAGCACACCCTCCGGGTCGTGATTGATGTAGTCGTACATCTGCAGGATGCGGGCCAGCTTCTCGTCGGAGACGCCGGTCTTGACGCTGAAGCCCTCGTGCGGATTGAGCACCGTGGAGCGGTTGTCCCACTGGCAGCGCATCTCACCCGTAGGGCCGTACGCGGGCAGCATGGTTACGAAACGCGCGTCGGGCACGGCGTCCGCACGGATGATCGTGCAGTCGTCGTTGCCGCCCGTGAACGCCGCCAGGCCGCACGGACCGCGCGCCCACATGCCGACCAGCCCGGCACGCACCTGCTGGCGCCATTCGGAGCGGCCGACCGCCGGCAGCGCCGGGTCCAGGATGCCGTCGGCGAACCAGCGCTGCAGGATCTTCAGCGCCTCGCGCGACTGGCTGGCGATGTCGACCTTGACAGTCAGCCCGGTCTCGATGTCCAGGTAGTTGTCGACGTCGTTGAGGCCGTAGGCCCAGAACGGGACTGCCGGGCCGGAGTGGTACAGCCACTCGCGTCCCTGGAACCCGCCGTGATCGCCGATGGTGCCGTACGGGATCTCGTCACGCTTGCCGTTGCCGTTGAAGTCGGCGTCCCGGAAGCCGTACATGGCGGTCTCCATCTCGTCCCAGTCGAAGTGCCCGGCCCACCAGAAATACGTATCCGGGGCCGTCGGCTCGCCAAGGTCGATCATCTCCCCGGCGCGGTCCCAGCCCGGCGCCTTGGGGTCCAGCTCGGCCGGGTTGAGGCCGACCTGCTCCAGCCAGTCCAGGCGCATGATCAGGGTCGCGTCGCAGTGGTGCTGGTAGTGCTCCCCGCGCGGGATGTTCATGTACTCGTCGGTGGTCCCAGGCGCCAGGCTCACGCCCCAGGCAAGCGGTCCCTGCTCGCTCCGGTAGGCGGAGTGCAGCGGCGCATAGGTCTCGATCATGTCGCGCGGGATGTTGCGAAAGGCGCCCTTGTGATACCAGTCGACCATGTCGATCCAGGTGTAGAACGCCTCCGGATACTCGCCCGAGGACATGAAGAGCTGCTTGGCGTCCTCGTCCGAGCGCGATACGCCCTTGGTCACGATGGTGACGTTGAACTTGTCCTCCAGGAACTTCTGAACGGCGTTATCCTCGTCGGCCATGTCCGAGGTGAGGCCGCCCCACGAGATGGTCATGTGCTCGTCGGTGGTGAACGAGAGCCGGTCGGTCTGGCCCTCCGCGAACGCCCAGCCCGCTGTCAGGAGCAGTCCGAGCGCGATGGCGAGAGACTTTCGTTGCATGTCTTTTCCTTGTTGATCGTGCGTCGTTGATTGCGCGTCGCACGTGATCGGTCATCCCCGACGGCGGCCCGGGCCGGGTCCGGTGTGCACGGTTAACAGTAACGGCGCGCGAATCCTCCGTCGTGATCGCGCGTCATCCTTTCAACGACCCCAGCATCACCCCCTTGGCGAAGTATTTCTGGATGAACGGGTAGATGAAGATGATCGGCCCGATGGTGATGACGATGGTGGCCGCCTGCACCGCCTCCGGCGGGAACGGCTCGATGTCGATGCCGGCCAACCGCATCTGCTCCCACCAGTCCTGCAGAACCGCGACCCGCAGGTCGGCGATCAGGTCGCGGATCATAAGCTGCAGCACGCGCAGGTCCTTGTCCGGCGAGTAGATCATGGCATCGAACCAGCCGTTCCAGTGTGCGACCGCGGCGAACAGCCCGATCACCGCGATCATCGGCTTGGAAAGCGGCGCGATGATGCGCCACAGCACCTGCCAGTAGGAGGCGCCGTCGATCACCGCCGAATCCTCCAGCGCCTGGTCGATCGTCATCAGGAAGTTGCGGGCGATGATGATGTAGAAGACGTTGACGCCGATCACCGTCGCGCTGCCGAGCGAGATGGTCAGGATCAGGCGCGTGTTGATCAGCTCCAGCCCGCGCACCAGCAGAAAGGTCGGGATCAGGCCGCCGTTGAAGAACAGCGTGAGGATGTAGATGGTGGTCAGCACCCGCCGCCCCGGAAGGTCGCGCTTGGCCAGCGCGTAGGCGCCCGTGAAGGTGACGAACAGGATCCAGGCGCTGCCTGCCACGACCCGGAAGATGGTATTGAAGTAGGCCAGCCCCACCCGCTCCTCCTCGACCGCGTAGCCCCACGCCTCGGTGCTGAAGCGTCGCGGGAACAGATGGAGTCCGAGCCGGTAGATGTCCTCCGCGGCGGAGAACGACTGCACGATGATCGTCCAGAACGGGTAGATGAAGGTCAGGCTGAGCAGGAAGAAACCGCCGTAGTTGCAGACGTCGAAGATCAGTCCGCTGACCGACCGTTTTCCGATTACCGAAGGCATCGCTCCGCCGTCACCAGACCCCGTAGGCGCCGTAGCCCAGGCGCCGCAGCACCCAGTTGGCCAACAGCAGCACGGTCAGGCCGGCGACGTTCTGGAACAGGCCCACCGCGATCGTGTAGTCGTACTGCGCCTGCACCACGCCGGCGCGGTAGATGAAGGTGCCGAAGATGTCCAGCTTGTTGATCGTCGAGGCGTTGGACATGTTGAAGATCTGGTCGAACTGCTCATCGAACAGGTTGGCGACCTGCAGCAGCAGCAGAATCGTCATCACCGGCACCAGCGCCGGCAGCGTGATGTGGAGGACCCGCTGGAAGCGGTTGGCGCCGTCGATCTCGGCCGCCTCGTACAGGTTGGGGTCGGCCGACGCCAGGGCCGCCAGATACAGTATGGTCGCCCAGCCGACAGTCTGCCAGATGCCTGTGACCACGATGAGGCCGCGAATGGTGGGGTCATGGGTCAGCCAGTTGATCGGCTCCAGTCCGAGCTGCACGAAGATCCAGGCGATCGGTCCGCGCTTTAGATTGAGGATCTGCGCGAAGATGCCGCCGAGGATCACCCAGGAGACGAAGTGGGGCAGGTAGCTGACGCTCTGCACCGTGCGCTTGTACCAGGGGGAGCGCATCTCGTTGAGGAGCAACGCCATGATGATGGGAGCGGGGAAGGCGAACAGGATGCGCAGCACGCTCAGCCAGACCGTGTTGAACAGCACCCGGCCGAAGAACGGGTCGGTGACCATGCGCTTGAAGTGGTCGAAGTTGTTCCAGGGGCTGCCGAGCCAGCCGTTGTGCAGGCTGAAGTCCTTGAACGCCAGGCTCAGGCCGTAGATCGGTACGTAGCGCCACAGGATCAGCATGGCGAGCGACAGCGACAGCAGCAGATAGATCGGCCGCATGCGCAGCGCCCGCGCGATGGTCTGGCGGCGCAGGACGCGACGGTAGTCGGCCCCTGCGGCGCCCTCGGCCGCTCGCTCAACCGGCGGCGTGCGTGCCATGGATCAGGCACTCACCTCGTTCGCTTTAATGAAGTCGAAGTCGATGTCGTCGCCCAGTCCCGGGCGCTCTGGCACGTGCACGTAGCCGTCGGCGTCCAGGGGGTCGTAGTGGCTCTTTTGCCACGGAAAGGGGACCTCGAAGTCGCGCATCGGGTGCACCAGCCCGCGCTCGTAGTACTTGCCGTTGATGCCCATCGCGCACAGCACGTGCATGTTGTCCGGGCCGCCGCTGTGCACCTCCATGCGCATGCCGTAGGCCTCGGCCAAGTGGATGGTCTTCATCATCTGCGTGATGCCGCCGGAGCCGGCCGCCGCCCGCAGCATGTCACAGCCGCCCCGCTCCGCCCACTGCACACGGGTGAGCGCCCCGTTCTCGGCATGCTCGGGACCGCAGATCGCCAGGTCGTCGAGCTTGCTGCGCAGCCAGACGTAGCTGGCCAGCCGCGACTCGTTCATGGGCTCCTCGATCCAGACGTACCCCAGGCGCTGGCACTCCCTGGCCAGGTACAGCGCCTCCTGGCGGTCGTAGTGGTGGTGGGCGTCCAGCATCAGGTCGATGTCGGGGCCGACTGCCTCGCGCACGCCCGCGCACAGGGCCGCCTCGCGCTTGACGTCCGGCTCGGGGATGATCGGCGGCATCCAGGTGTGCAGCTTGATGGCGCGGTAGCCCTGCGCGACGAGCTGCTCGGCGAACGCCGCGTACTCGTCGATGGTGCTCAAGCCGCCGGGGACGTCGTCGCCCGGCATCGTGCTGGCGTAGGCCAGCACCTTGGTGCGCGCGGCGCCGAGCATCTTGTAGACGGGGATGCCCAGGGTGCGGCCGGCCAGGTCCCACAGCGCGTTGTCGACCTGGCCGATCGCCATCTCGCCCAGGTTGGTGAGCTTGCCGATGCGCTGCATGCGCTGGTGCAGCATCTCGCGGAAGAACGGATCCTCGCCGATCAACGCCGGCTTCAGCAGGCCCTCGACCATCTCGGGCGTGCAGCCGCCGCAGATGAAGTAGCCCTCGGCGCCCTCGTCGGTGACCACCGTGAGCAGGCGGTTGGTGGCCCAGTGCTCGTCGCCGATGTGGGGATGGCCTTCGTAGTCGCGGACGGTCCGGGTGCGGAAGCGGAACGTGGTCAGCTTGAGGTCGGCGATCTTCATGGCCCCGAGGATACACGCTACGGGGTCTCGCGGACTGGCTCCCGCGGGTCGGCTGCGCCGCGGACGCCCACCGCCGCCCAGTGCAGGGTGGGCGCGACGACCAGGGCGGCCATGGCCCACAGGGCGGCCGGGATCGACGCCCACTCCAGTACCGCGCCCACGCCCGCCGAGCCGGCGGCGCCCAGCAGAGTGAGCGCGGCGTGCTCGGTGGCGATCACCCGTCCGCGCAGCTCCTCCGGCACGGTCTCCAGCAGGAGCTGGGTGCTGAAGACCCACACCAGGCCGCCGCCGACGCCGCGCAGGGTCGAGCCGATCAGCACCAGCACGAAGCTGGCCAGCGGCGCCGCCAGCGCCAGGGCCGCGATCATCGCCGCGTAGCCGGCCAGCATGGTCAGCCGCATCGCGCGGTGGTCGTCCCCGACCAGCCAGCGCGCCACCACCGGGCTGAGGCCGGAACCGACTCCGCCGGCGGCGAACAGCAGGCCCAGCGCGATCCCGTCGCCCTGCCCGACGGCGATGGCGGTGCCGGCGATCGCGACGCTCGCCACCTGGAACCCGGAGAAGAAGAACAGCAGGAAGCCCTTCTGCAGCGCCACGGCCAGCACGCGCTGCTGCCGCCACAGGTAGCGCAGCCCGTCGGCATACGCGCTCACGCCGGCGCGCACGGCCGACGCCACGCGCGCCGTCTGGCCGTCGGGGGCGGCGGAACGTTCCGGGGGCGTGTACGGCATGCGTACCAGCAGTACGGCCGACAGCGCGTAGGTGGCGGCGTCCACGATGAACGCCGCCTGGATGCCGAACAGCCCGGCGAACACGCCGCCGGCCGCGGCGCCGACCGTCATCAGCGTCGACCATGTCACCGAGGTGAGCGCGTTCGCCGCGCCCAGCATGCGGCGGGTGGCGACTTCCGGCAGGATCGCCACCCGCACCGGATAGAACACCCCGCTGATGCCCACCTGGACCGCGGTCAGCACGAACAGCAGCCATATCTGACCCGGTGTGCGGACCAGCAGGAAGCCCAGCACCACGGCGGCGCGCAACAGGTCGGTGACGATCAGGATGCGCTTGCGGTTGAAGCGGTCGCCCAGCACGCCGGCCAGGGGGCTGGCCACGAAGGCGCCGAGCATGCGGATGGCGAACAGGGCGCCGAGCGCCGCGCCGGCGCCGCTGAGCTGCGCCAGCAGCGACGCCGACGCGATGGTGTTGAACCAGTCGCCGAACAGGCTGGCGATCTGGGCGAACCACAGCAGGCGAAACGCTCGATTGGTGCGCAGCAACTCCCCGTAGCCGCCCGTCCCGGTCCGACGCGACATGCAGGCGATCCTAACGGTCGCGGGCCTGCTTCGTGCGAGCGCCGGCGCCGGTTAGGATCGGCGGCCAGAGACGATGACACTGCGCGCACTGATCTTCGACTTCGACGGCCTGATCCTCGACACCGAGTCGTCCTCGCTGGCGGCCGTCCAGGAGGCGTACCGCCGCCACGGCCACGACCTCCCGCCGGAGCTCTGGCAGCGCTGCGTGGGATCCATCGTCGATCCGTACGATCACCTGCAGCGGCTCGTCGGTCCCGGGGTGGACCTCGCGCCGGTGCGGGAAGAGGTACGTGTGCGCAAACACGCCGCCGACGAACGCCTTGGACCGTGCGCGGGCGTGACGGAGCTGATCGACGCGGCGGTCGCCGCCGGATTGCGGTTGGCAGTGGCGTCGTCGTCTTCGCGCCGTTGGGTCGAGGGCCACCTGGAGCGCATCGGCGCACTGGAGCCCTTCCACGCGATCCGCTGCCGCGACCACGTCCGGCAGACCAAGCCGGCGCCGGACGTCTACCTGGCCGCGCTCGACGGCGTCGGCGTGAGCGCGTCGCAGGCGGTCGCGTTCGAGGACTCCCCGAACGGGTCGCAGGCGGCCAAGGCGGCCGGCATCTACACGGTGGCGGTGCCCAATCCGGTCACGCGCGGCTGGGCATTCGATCATGCCGACCGGGTGATCGACTCGCTGGCCGGCGTGACGCTCCAGGCGGTGAGTGGCTGGCTTGCCGCCGCCGCGCCCGCGTAGGCGCCGATGCCGAGCGAAGGCGACGCGCTCGCGGCGCTGGCCGTGCCCGCTCCGGTGCGGCCGATGCTGGCCAAGGCCATGCACGCCCTGCCTGACGGCCATGACTGGATCTTCGAGCCCAAGTGGGACGGCTTCCGCACCCTGGTATTCCGTTCCGGCGCCGAGTTGCTGCTGCAGAGCCGCGACCTGAAGCCGATGAACCGCTACTTTCCCGAGCTCCTGGAGCCGCTGGCGGCGCACCTCCCGCAGCGCTGCGTGCTGGACGGCGAGATTGTGGTCGCCACCGATTCCGGGCTCGACTTCGAGGCGCTGCAGCAGCGCATCCACCCGGCCGCCTCGCGCGTGGCCATGCTGGCCGAGCGCACGCCGGCCGCGTTCGTGGCGTTCGACCTGCTGGTCGCCGACGGCGACGACCTGTCAGCGGCCGGCTTCGCCGAGCGGCGCGAGGCGCTGGAGAGGGTCATGGCCGGCTGCGCGCCGCCGCTGCACCTCACGCCCATGACGCGGGACCGGGCGGCCGCGCAGGACTGGTTCGAGCGCTTCGAGGGCGCCGGACTGGACGGCGTGATAGCCAAGGACCCGGCAGGGCGCTACGAGCCGGGCAAGCGCTCGATGGTCAAGGTCAAGCCCAAGCGTACGGTCGACTGCGTGGTAGCCGGGCTGCGCTGGCACAAGAACGGGCCGGGCACCATGGTCGGATCGCTGCTGCTCGGCCTGTACGACGACCAGGGGAAGCTCCACCACGTGGGGGTCGCGGCCAGCTTCCGCGAATCCTACCGGCGGGAGCTGGTCGAGGAGCTGGCGCCGCTGCGCGACGGCATCGACGGCCATCCCTGGCACGGCTGGATCGAAGCTGCCGGCGCGGCCGAGGGCCGGCCCGCCCGGGTGCCAGCCGGTCGCAGACCGGGCGGCATGAGCCGGTGGAGCCAAGGCAAGGACCAGAGCTGGGTGCCGCTGCGCGCCGAGCGGGTGGTCGAGGTCACCTACGACCACATGCAGGGCAGCCGCTTCCGGCACACCGCCCACCTCGTGCGGTGGCGCTCAGACAAGGACCCGCGCGACTGCACGTACGATCAGCTCGCCGTGACCCCGCCGGTGGAGTTGAGCACGATCTTTCGGCTGTAGGCCGGCTCGAACGGTGCCGACCGAGCTACGAACCGGCTGGCCATGGCAGGAGATCGAGCTCGCTCATCGGGTAGTCGTCAACGTTCGCGGTGGCGAGCGTCGCCCCGATGCCGACTGCGGCTGCGGCGATCAGGCAGTCCGCTTGATGGAGCGTGACTCCTTGCAGGGAGAACTCGCGCCGCCAGCTTCCCGCCCGCACGCCTTCAGCGACTCCGAGGGGCGCGATCCGCAGGCCGTTGAACAACCGTTGCGCCGCGAGTTCTTCGCCGGGGAGCAGCCCACGCCAGATCTCCTCCACCGAGATCACGCAGGCCCAGGGTTCGACTCCGGTTCGGCGCAGACCGCGCAAGCGCGCGGCAGTCGGTCGGCCGCGTAGTGCGTCGATGAGGACGGTGGAGTCCAGCAGGAGGCGAGCCATGCGTCATCCGGACCGTCGAATGTCTCCTTGTCGTTGACGTCGGACCCAGTCCGCCGGTTCTGCGTCCCACTCGTGGCCCGTGTCGGGAATCGTGTCGAGCGCCGCTTCGATGTCGTCCCAGCGCCGCTCGTCATCCAGCGCTCGCCTGACCACGTGTGCGATGAACGCGCTACGCCGCCGCGCGCCGGCTCGGCGGTCCAGCTCGGCTACCAGATCATCGGCGAGCGCTATGTGCAATCTCATGTGCTAATGATAGCACACAACCCCGGTGGTGTTACTCAAGTTCGAACGCTCCGGGCCACGGTTCGGCACCGGTTTCCACGTCCTGGTACTCTTCCTTTTCCTTGTACGGCTGCAGGCCGCGCGCCCGGTAGTTGGCGAGCGCGTGCGGGTGATCGGCCGTGCAGGTGTGCAGCCAGACGCGTCCGCTGCCGATCGTGCGCCCGCGCTCCACGGCGTCGCAGAGCAGGCGGCCGCCCAGGCCGCGGCCCGTGAACGACGGGAATATCCCGAACTGCCGTACCTCCACACCGTTCTCGCCCTCGTCCACCAGCTCGAAGTAGCCGGCCACGGTACCGGTGACGTAGGCGACCCAATACTCCCTGCTCCCGTCGGCCAGGTCGCGCTCCCACTTCGCGTAGCTCCACCCCACGCGCCGCGTCCAGTTCCAGGGGTAGCCGACCCCCCGGTACAGGAAACGGGCGAAGTCGGGCGTGATCGCCACGGCCTGGCGCAGCTCGTAGTCGGGGCATGGGCGCGACGGAGGCCGTAGCGGCGCGTCGGCCGTGATCTCCAGGTAGGTGGTGCGTACCAGCGTTCGGGTTACCGGCATGCGACAGATGGTGCCCGTCGAACCACGGGCCGTCGAGGGTGTCTCGGAACCGGCGCGTTTGACCCCTTGGGGCAGGTCGCCTACCGTCGCCGAGCGCGGCCGGCCGCGGGAAGGAGGCAACGGTGGCAACGGATCTGGCGAGTCATATCGAGGAGACGCCGCTGGTCGACACCCACGAGCACATGAAGCGGGAGCCAGCATGGGTGGACGACGGCCCCGACATCCTCCAGGACCTGTTCGGCAACTACGTGGGGGCCGACCTGCGCACCGCCGGCGCTTCGGAGGAGGCCATGCAGCGCCTCTTCGACGGCTCCGATCCGGACATCGCCGGCCGGTTCCGGGGAATCGAGGCGGCGTGGCGGGCCACGCAGTTCACCGGCTACGGCGAGGCGGTCAGCCTGATCGCCCGGCACGCCTACGGCCTGGACGAGCTGACCGCCGGCGGCTTGTCCGCCGCGCACGGCAGGACCGCCGAGTTGCGCGCGCCGGGCGAGCGCTACCGCCTGCTGCACGACGTGGCCAACCTCGACCAGGTGCAGACCGACGACGGCCTCTGGGAGTGCGCGCCGGACTCCTCCGGGCTCGGCTTCTTCCTGTACGACCTTTCCTGGTTCAGCTTCTGCCGCGGCGACGTCGATCCCCAGGCCATCCACGCGGAGATCGGCATCGAGGTCACCGATCTGCGGTCGCTCAGGCGCGCCATGGATGCGATCTTCGCGAAGCACGCGCCGTGCGCGATCGCGGTCAAGGCCCAGCACGCGTACGCGCGCACGCTGAACTGGAGCGAGCGCAGCGACGCGGACGCGGCCGTCGCTCTGGACGCCATACTCCGCCGCCCCAAGGAACAGGTCGACCTGGACACGTGGCTCTGCCTGGGGGACTGGTGCTGGGCGCGCGGCGTCGAGCTGACGATCGAGCACGACCTGCCGTTCAAGATCCACACCGGCTACTACGCCGGCAACGACCGGATGCCGGTGGAGTTCATTCCCGCCGGCAACATGTGCGCGCTGTTCGCCCGCTACCTGGACGCGAAGTTCGTGCTCATGCACATCGCCTATCCCTACTGCGACGAGCTGGTGGCGCTGGCCAAGCACTACCGCAACATCTGGGTCGATCTCTGCTGGGCGTGGAGCATCGATCCCTACAGCTCCCGCGACTTCGTGCGCCGTTTCATCCACGCGGCGCCGATCAGCAAGTTGTTCGCCTTCGGCGGCGATACCGGCTGGCCCACCAGCGCGATGGCCTACGCCATGCAGGCGCGCCGGGGAATCCGCGCCGCGCTGGAAGCCGAGGTCGCCGGCGGCGACCTGACCGAGAAGCAGGCGATGCAGGTCGCCTCGCGCATCATGCGCGACAACCAGTACGACTGCTTCGACATGGAAGGTACCCGCGCCAACATCCGCGCCACGGCGTAGCCGCTGAGCAGCGGCGGCGCCCGGCTGTGAAGTACTGCTACACTCTCCCCGGTGTCAGTAAGGCTTCATCCGCACGCTCGGCAGCGAATGATCGAGCGTGGCGCCTCCGAGGATGAAGTCGTTGCGACCGTACTCCAGGGCGAACGCTTTCCCGCAAAGCACGGCCGGGTCGGTTTTCGACGCAACTACGCGTTCGGAGGAGTTTGGCGTGGACGAACATACGCTACCAAACAGGTCGAGGCATTTGCGGTTCAGGACGATCGAGATTGGACTGTCATAACGGTAATTACGAAATTCTACTAATCGGTAGGAGCACAGGACGATGGAAGTCACCTATGACCCCCGCTACAATATCGGGTACATCCGCTTTACGGATCCCCTCTCCGAAGTCGACACGATCAAGGTGAGCGACAGTCTGAACATCGATCTCTCACCGGACGGCAAGGTGGTTGGAATAGAGTTGCTCGATGCCACAAGGCAGTTCGGCGATGATGGTTTTTTGACGTTCGTCAACGAGGCTTCCGGTAGCCGTCAGGCAGTGCCGACGGGCTGAGGCGCGTGCGCACCATGCGGGGTCCGCTCTCGCCACGGCCGGCAGCGGTGCTTGACCGCCGTCGGTGGTAGTCTGGCGTCATGCGTATTGCCGACGTCGTCACCTACGCCGTGCAGCCGGCCGGCATGCCGCTGATCGTCGCCAAGGTCGTCACCGACCAGCCCGGCCTCTACGGCTGGGGCTGCGGCACCTTCACGCAGCGGTTCGGGGCGGTGGAGGCCGCGATCGAGCGCCACATCAAGCCGTTCGCGATCGGCCGTGACGCGGAAGCCATCGCCGACTTCTGGCACAGCGCCATGCACGACAGCTACTGGCGCAACGGCCCGGTGCTCAACAACGCGGTGAGCGCCGTGGAAATGGCGCTCTGGGACATCAAGGGCAAGGCAGCGGGCCTGCCGTGCTACCAGCTCTGGGGCGGCCGCAGCCGCGGCACCGCGGCCGTGTACGTGCACGCCGACGGAAGCGAGCCGCAGGAGGTGCTGGATCGGGCGCTTGCGTTCTGGGAGCAGGGCTTCCGCCACATCCGCTGCCAGATCGGCGGCTACGAGGGAGTCGACGCCGGCCGGGTCGGGAGCGCGGCCGGCAGCCTGGCGGACGCCGGCGGCAGCGGCTCGGCGTTCTTCGATCCCGGCGAAAAGGTGCTCCGGGTGCCGGAAATGTTCGCGCACGTGCGTGCCGGACTGCCGCCGGAGGCGGAGCTGCTGCACGACATCCACGAGCGGCTGGCGCCCATCGACGCGGTGCGGCTGGCCAAGGCGCTGGAGCCGTACCGGCTGTTCTTTCTGGAGGACCCGCTGGCGCCGGAGGACCTCGCCTACTTCCGCATGCTCCGAGGGCAGTGCGCGGTGCCGCTGGCGATGGGCGAGCTGTTCGTCCATCCGCTGGAGGTCGAGCCGCTGGTCAGCGAGCGGCTGATCGACTTCGTGCGCGTGCACGTCTCCACCTACGGCGGCATCACCGCGGCGCTGCGGCTGGCGCACCTGTGCGCGGCCTTCGGCGTGCGCACCGCCTGGCACGGACCGAACGACGTGTCGCCCATCGGCATGGCCGCGAACGTGCACCTGGATCTGCACGTGCCGAACTTCGGCATCCAGGAGTGGGCGTTCCGCGCGCCGGCCGAGGAGGACCTGTTCCCCGGCATCCCGGAGGTCTCCGATGGCGCCGTGAACGTGAGCGAACAGCCGGGATGGGGCATCGAGATGGACGAGCGGCTGGCCGCCCGCTTCCCGTGCGACGACCGAGCTAGCCTGCGGCCCGTGCCCCGCCTGGCCGACGGCACCAGCCGACCCTATTGATCAATTGGGCACTGGGGTGCACCGCGTTCAAGAGGTCTGGGGCAGGTGGGTGGCACCTCCTTTGTCACATCGGCAGTGGCGTCGTTCATCGTTGCAGCCATCGCCGCCGAGTTCTAAGTCGGCCTGATGTAACTTCCTTCTGTCCGCAATTCTCAACAACCCTATGAACAACCGCACTGGATTGACGTGTGTGCGGGAGCCGACTCGACCGTATATTGGGTCCTTCTCTTTCACGAATTTCCAAAACCGACAATCAGAACGAGCACCATCGTAATCAACGCATCAACGGGGACAGATCGAAGCACCACTTCGAGGCTCTCTCCGCGTTCATTGAGGCGCATCTCCCGGGATAGTTGCGAAATAAGCCAGATTATAGGTCGGTAGTACCGCAACGAATGGTCCCGCCGGTTACCCCAATCCGCACCGCTACATCGTAATACACCTGTTCCAGCTCGTGCGCCCCTCCTGGAGGACCTCCGCCACCTACGGGTCATCAATAGAAGGTCGTGGGAATCAGAAGATCCCATTACTCCGCATCCTAGATCTCCACTGGGCGTTTGTACAATCCTCCCAAGAGGCTCGAGGCAATCCGCTCGCCGGCAATTTACGGTCTTGGCACTACCTGCATCCGAATGCGGCGCCGGGCCTCGTTACCCACTTCCCTGGATGCGGGTAACTGGTCCTTGACAGCCGCATCATAACGCCATAACCTAATGTTCGGAATAGTCAATCGAGCTCGCTCTTTCTAGGGGGCCAACCAATGCGAAGAATCGCTCTCATAATTGTAGTCTTATCTACTGTAGCAGTCGCGACTTGTGGCATCGGGCAACCCGACCCAGTAACGCAGCTCATGGATCTGACGGCTGATCGCGGGTATATCCCGTTGGCTATGGAGACATATACTGCAGTCCCTGCACTACTCCACGACGTTGGCAACCACCCTAAATTGCTCAAGGACATGAACCTGCTCGGAGGAGTAGTTGCTGGATATGACCGCCTCAACCTCGTGTCGCGAGACTCGGAGTGCTTTGCTTCCCCCGCATTAGAGCTGATCGAGAGCCCCCGTGACCCCGTAGTCCACCCGGGCCGACTTAGGTTCGACAGTGTGACAACTCTGGATATCCCAATCACGATCAGCATAGGAGAAGCAATTATCAGATTCTCAAGCAAGAAGAAAGTTACCGTAAGCAAGCCTGTAATACTCCAATTCGCAGCCCATGATAATCCCCGACACCTGCTTTCGATGATTCAGATATTTAGGCATGAAGAGCAGGACACAGACGCCAATAATGAGGATGAGGCGGCCGATGATGAAGCTCTTTTGCTCATCGATAGCGTTATCATATCAGATATAGTTAGAAGCACGCATCTCGAATTCGAAGTAGACAACGATTCTAGATCGGCGCAAATATCTGCGGATTACTACGAGCGTATCAGCCTATTGCTCGGTTTTACGGTGGCCTCCGTGCGCCTCATAGACGATCCATCGGCATATGCGAAGTTCTTCGTGGAAAAGCTAAAGCACGATGTACGACTGATTTTCAAGAGTCATCTAAAAGACGCTCGGACGCTTATTGTTGCAACATTGGAAGGTATACCGACGAAGAAGCAGGAGCCTTGGATTCTTGCAAGGCCTGACACTAAGCCACTCGTGGAAGTATATTTCTATGCGGCAAATCGTCTCCTTTATAGCAGATTCGAGCTGAGTGTAGAAGCGGATTTTTCGGTATCAGGCGAGCCGGTTGAGATGATAGAAGTGAGTTGGAGTCGGCAGGATAGCGGTTCTTTGATGAAGATCTGCGAGGACTAATGGGGGCGTTGTCTTAGCTCGATAACGCACTCATAAAGCGTTCCGGTGCTCCGTTCAGGTTCTCTGCAATGCAAGAAAATGCAAGGATAAGTCGGATTCTCGGGTCGTGGTCAGGAGTGAGATGCCCGCGCTCCGCTTAGTAGTCGTTGGCCCAGCCGCTGACGTAGAGCGCCTCGGTGTCGTCGGCTTCTGTGGCGGCGCTCCGAGTGTCCGGATCGGTGAGGTCCAGGACACGCAGGGTGCCGTCCTTCATCTGCGCGACGGATTCGATGCGATGGAAGGACTCGCCGTGCGTGGCGGCGAACTCGGCCAGACCCCGCAGCTTGGCAAGTGCGTCGGCGAGGTGGTGACCGTGCGGGTCGACGATGGAGACCTTCATGTTCTGCTGATCGCCATGGAAGAAGAGGAAATCCGGGCACATTCGGCGCCAGTGCCCCTGCGTGTTCTGGTACGCGATTGCGAGGGCATCTCCTGACGGGCGTGAAGGGTTCCGATACCAGGCCTGAAATCCGGGGCGGCCCATCTCCTTGTCCAGAACGTCGGTCTCCCACTGGTTCAGCGAGCCGATGGGGAAGTTACCGTCGCGGTCGGACGTGAGGTGTCTGGTCCGGGTGTCCAGCTTGTGGCCGTCGGTGTTCTCGGTCTCCTCGGTGCGGACGCGGGGCCGCTTGATCTCGATCACTTGCGGCTCGGGCGACATGCCCTTGATCTCGTCGTAGACGGCACGGCGTTCGTCTGTCAGCCCCTTGATGGCAACCCGGTACTGGCCAAACCACTTCTTGACGACTTCATCGGCTTCCCGGTCGAGATCGTCTGACAATCCGTCGACCTGGGCCAGCGCAGCGACCTTGACGTGGGCGTCGAACAGACCATCGTCGTCCTCGTCCCCGGTGGCGAGGTAGTCGGCGTACTTGCGGGCGACGTCCGCCGTGAGCGTGCGGCTGGCAGCCTTGAAGTCGGCCTCGACGGAGTGCTCGTCGGCGGCTTCCACGAACGTGTGGCGTTCGCGAATCTCACCTCCGACGACACGCGCGACGAGCGTCTCGCCCTCGACCTGGAGGATCCCCTTTCCGGCGGCTGCAACTTTCTCCTTGTGCTGAGCCAGCAGGCCATCCAGCTTGGCGAAGAGCTTCCGATAGGCATCCTTACGTGCGTTCGCCCTCAGACCGTCTCGCGACAGCGCCTGAGCAAGCGCAGACAGTCTCCGTACCGGGCGCGTGGCCTTGCGCGGCAAGGTCTGCGACGGCAACGCGTCGAACGCCTCCCACACCGTCTCCGGTACTTCCTGGTTGACGGCCATGTCGACGGGGGCGAGGAGCACGCGGCGGCCGGCACCGCCTCCGGTGCCATCGTCGTCGTGCTCGCGGTCGCCGAGCATGGCCCTCGCGACACGACCGGCGGTGGGTCGATCGAAATGCGGCAGCAAGCATTCCACCGAGTTCAGCAGGTCATTGCCGGGCACGCGCCGAGCCAGCGGCGTGCGGACCATCCGGCCGAGAAGTTGGGTGATGTGGGTCTCGTCGGCGGCGGGCCGGAACGACACCAGCACCTCGGCACGAGGGCAGTCCCAACCGGTCGAGATCGCGTCCTTGGCGAATAGCACGCGGATGTGTGTGCGGTCTTGCACCGTCTCGGGGCCGACGTGCGGGATCGAGAACCCTCCGATTTCAATCGCTGCGTGATCGCCGAACACGTGCGCCATTGCATCCGGTTCCAGTTCCGGCCAGTTCTCCCGGACGGTTGTGAAGGCCGAAAGGAGGAGTTCGTTCGACGGCTTGTTTGGCACCTGCACGACCAGGAGCGGCACGACGGGCTGCGTCGCTGTGCCCTCTCGCTGCGCGTAGGCTTGCCACAACTTCGTGGCCTTCTTCGCCTTTCCGGTGGCTCGGGATAGCAGGACGGTGTCGAACCGACCGGTTTCTGTGGGGAAATCGAGCCGGATGTCGTCCTTGAGCAAACCCGATTCCTGCACGCGCGCCGGGTCGACTACCACCGGAGGGTAGCTGGTCCGGTTTTCGGCCTTCGCCATCGCGTCGTTGAAGCGCTCGACGGTCGCGGAGATTCCCCACACGATCGGCACGGGCGGGACGCCGTTGCCGCCGTTTACGAGCCGCTGCACGATGGTGGCCTTTTCAGCCCGCTCACCCGTGCTCGGCGACTTCATGCCCCGGTGCGCCTCGTCGAGGACGAGGTACAGGGTGAGCTGCTCGTCGGCGATCGTGTTCGCCAGCGTGTCCCACATCGTGAACGCCCGTGCGTCCGGCATCGACAGTTCATACTGTGTATCCTGCGCGCTCTCGGCAGCTCCCCTGACCAACAGCGACTTCTTCCCGAGCTTCTGGGCGTTGAGGAAGTAGACCTTGCCCGGTTCGAGCTTCTCCTGGTTGAAGGTGTTCTCGATCACCACCAGCCGCGAGTGGGCGATCTGGTCGGCGGCGTCCAGCAGGCGGAACCGAGTTTGCTCATTGAGTGAAGGGTCATCCGTGAACCATAGCAACACTGCACCAGGGTCGGAGTCGAAGTCGTAGTCCGCGTTGCCATCGAACAACGCTTCGATCACTGCCGCGGCCATCACCGTCTTGCCCGCGCCAGTGGTCGCTGTAAGTGAGAATGCCACCGGGGACCGCCATCGATGCCAGTCGGCTCGTGCCCGTTTCAGGCGGTCTATCACGTCGGCGACGGAGTCGTTCTGGTAGTCTTTAAGCGTGTACCTCACAGCTACTCCCGCCCCGTGTTGATCGTGAAATTGGTGAGGTACGACTCGTACAAGCGCACGGCTTCCACGCGTGATGGCAGTTCGCCGCACACCATCTGGTACCCCCGATCGTCGTCTGTGACGATAAACGCGATGCGTATCGATTCGACCTCGGAAACGGATGCGAGGAACCCCTGGGAGGCGTCAAGGTCGAACAGCACTCCGTACGTGTGCGCAACGTCGAAGTCGTGCCTTGCCTTCTCGATCCGGCGTCCTTGAGCCCCGGCCCTGAGCCAAAGCAACGGCGCGATCGCCTCGAACGCTCGGTTGTGGGCCACCGGCCGTGGTGCCTCGTAGGTCATGGTGAAGAACTCGACGTTCTCTTCGAATCCCTCGGCCATCGGAAACTCGTCGATAAACTTGTAGTCTCCCTCGATCGCAGACCCATCGGGGGTCGTGCCCGTTACGGCGGCTGCCATACGAGGTATCGTGAAGTACTCGCAGATCCCCTGTGACTCCCATTCAGGGTCGCCAGGCCGCAACCCCTTCAGGCGAAACGTCGTCTCCTCGTGAGCCGATATCTCGTTGTTTGTGACGAGTATGGACCTTCTCGTTCCACCGTCCTGCTTATTAAGTCTCATGACGGCCTGCGCAGTAGTTCCCGAGCCCGCAAAGAAATCGAGAATGACGGCTTCCGGCTTGTCATTGACGAAGAACCGGAGCGCATCCTCGACCGCATAGAGGGACTTCGGGAACGGAAACTTGCGACCAGGGAGAAGCCGGGAGAGCAGGCGTGTACCGTATTGGGTGGAGTCGTGTGACGGGATGCGCCACTGACTGCCGGGTACGGCCACGACCTGGTCTGTGTCGGTGTGTTCTACCACCAGCGAACCATCTGGCGCGCGGCCGCTCTCTCGAAAGTCGCCTCGCCGTATCTTCGCATATTCTCCGTCCTTCAGTACATACATGACAAATCCGCGGTCCGAATTGCCGCCCACTCGCACTCGCCCCTGTGGCATGCGTTTCTTGAGTGTCTCCGGCGTCCATTGCCATCTACCTTCGGTCTGGTCTCTTCTGATGGGCAGCACAGCCGTTAATCCCGCTATCGGTTGAGGCTGATGCGTGCCTTCCGGCAAAGGTGCACCGATCCGAGCCACGCGATTAGTCTCCGGGTCAACGTAGATCGGATAAAAACACCCAGGCGAGTCACTCCTCTCCGCGCCTGGTCCCGACCTGCGAAGTAAATCCCAACGAATGTTCCCGGTATGAGTTCTGCCTCTACTCGAAACCCAGTCTCTACTCAGCATCAACGGTTGTGGTGCGGCGGTGCCCAACATGACGAAGAAAACGTACTCATCGCTTCGGCCGAACGCTCCGCCGCGGGAGACTGCGGCTGGATTGACGTTCGTGCTCACCATCTGGGTTCTGGTCGTAGGGCTCGCCGGGAACAACTGCTCCACCAACAACCCAAGGCGGAGATGCTCCTTCTCGTCGATTGTCACGATCAAGACCGAGCATTCCGGGTTGAGAAGCCGCTTCGCCAGCTTCAACCGCCGTTCCATCATCGCGAGCCATTTGGAGTGCCGGTAGGCATCGTCGCCGTCGACGTAGTCGTTGTTGTATTTCCAGTCCCGCGCGCCGGTGTTGTAAGCCCGGCTTATTCGTGCTGGGGTTGAAGAGTTGGCTGAATTGAGGCTCCGAG
>JAPPKD010000365.1 GCA_028820215.1 Spirochaetaceae bacterium
TGATCGCCGACTCCGAGGCGGAAGTCGAAGCGCTGTGGGCGGAGTACCTGCAGGGTCTGAAGGACAACGGCTACGACGAGTTCCGCCAAGCCTACCAGGACTACGCCGACGCCAACCTGTAGCGCCGGCGGCAGTCGCCATCTGCCGCGGAGAGGGCCTGCCACCGGCGGCGCCCTCTCCGGCGGCTCCACCGATCCTGATCGATCCCGATTTGATTCCGACTGATCCCGACTGACAAGGAGACATCCCGATGGACACGCTGCCGTTCGCCAAGCCCGGTCACTGGTACCGCGGCAACCTGCACACCCATTCCACCAACTCGGATGGTTTGAAGACGCCGCGCGACGTGTGCGCCCACTACCGGCGGCGCGGCTACCACTTCATCAGCCTGACCGACCACTTTCTCGCCAAGTACGGGTTTCCGGTCTCCGACACGACGCCGTATCGGAGCGACCGGTTCACCACCGTCATCGGCGCCGAGCTGCACGCCCCCGCGACCAGCCTGGGCGACGCCTGGCACATCCTGGCGGTCGGGCTGCCGCTCGACTTCACTCCAACCGGAGCCGACGAGACCGGCCCGCGGCTCGCCGCCCGCGCCAAGGCGGCCGGCGCCTACGTGGCGGCCGCCCACCCGGCCTGGTACGACCTGACCGACGCCGACGTTCTGTCCCTGGACGCGGCCGGCGCCATCGAGATCGTCAATACCACCTGTACGGAGCTCAACGGCAAGGGCGACAGCAGCGGCTACCTCGATCGGCTGCTCAGCCAGGGCCACTACTACCACGCCATCGCCACCGATGACGCGCACTTCAAGCCGGGGATGCCCGATTGGGGCAAGAACTGGGTGATGGTGCGCTGCGACCACCTGCACCCGGACGCCTTGGTCGAGGCGCTGCACGCCGGCAGCTTCTACGCCAGCCAGGGGCCGGAGATCCTCGGCGTCACGCCGGAGCGCGGCGGCAAGCTCTCCGTGCGCACCTCGCCGGTGCGCGCCATGCGGCTGACCGGCCGCGGCTCCTCGGCGTCCGTGGTCATGGGTACCGCCGACATCACCTCCGCCGAACTCGACCTGGCCCGGATCACCGGACCGTACGCGCGGCTCACCGTGTTCGACAAACGCGGCCGCCGCGCCTGGACCAACCCGTTCCACGTGTAATAGCCGGGCTGCGCCCACGCTCATTCCGCCGTGCTGGTACACCGAGACCCGCACCTGGCGGCGATACCGCATGACCTCGTGACCCAGGTGGTACTCCCCGACAGGCGCCAAAGGCGCCTGCGTAGAGCGGTCGCGGGGCGCCGAGCGGGCGGGGCCGCTTGCATCGGCGAGGGGTAGTGGGGTAGGTTACCCGGGTCCGCCGGACCGACCAAAGGGCAATTAGCTCAGCTGGATAGAGCGCTGGCCTCCGGAGCCAGAGGTCGTGGGTTCGAATCCCGCATTGCCCGTTACACGGTGTTCCTGTATGGTTCATCCCTGAGAACCATGCCTGCTGTCCGTCCGCCGCTGAACGAAGTTACCCGCACCAAGCGTGTGCGCTGGTATCGCAGCCCGATTGAGCCGCAGGCGTTGCGCCGCCTGATGCAGCGCAGCGACCTGCAGGGGTGGCTGCAGGCGGGGGGCAACCTGGCCCTGTTCGCCGCCACCGCGACGATTACGTACTACCTGTTCCTGCAGCAGGCCTGGGTCGGCTTTGCACTGGCGCTCTACCTGCACTGCACCTTCGGCAGCTTTCTCTCCGCCGCCTGCCACGAGTTGGACCACGGCACGGTGTTCAAGACCAAGCGGCTCAACCGCGTCTTCCTGCGCATCTTTGCGCCGCTGGCGTGGTTCAACCACCACGACTACGCGCTGAGCCACACCTACCACCACCGCTACACGCTGCACCCGGACGGCGATCGCGAGGTGGTGCTGCCGCAGTCGCCGACCCTGCGCTGGCTGTACGTGCTGCAACTGCTTACGATCAATATCACCGGCGGGCCGATGTGCCGCGGGTTGTGGCCGGTTCTGCGCTACACGGTGACCGCGGCGCTCGGACTGCCGATGCGGGCGGACACGGTCGGCGACACCGAGCC
>JAPPKD010000101.1 GCA_028820215.1 Spirochaetaceae bacterium
CGCGGCCGTGTCGCCGCGGCTGAATGAGCGACCGCGACTACTGCTATCCGCCTGATTACACCGTTCTCCGCAACCGGCTGAACATCCGGGCCGCTCCGACGCTGGAGGCGGCGGAACGCCAACTTGTCGCCCAGCGCCTTCTTGAGCCCGTGTCGGCGGGCGATTTCGACCTCGCGCACCTGAGGGCGATCCACCGCCATCTGTTCCAGGACGTCTACGCGTGGGCGGGGGAGATCCGCACCGTCGAGATCGCCAAGGGCGAGAGCCGGTTCCAGCCGCGGAGGTTCATTGCGACCGGCATGGCGGACATTCACCGCCGCATTGTGGCGGCGGGGTATTTCAAGGGCTCGGGGCCGGACAGGTTCGCGGAGGGCGCGGGTCCGGTGCTGGGCGACGTCAACCATGTCCACCCGTTCCGCGAGGGCAACGGCCGCACGCAGCTCCAGTATCTGAAGCAGCTTGCCGAGCGCGCGGGCCGCGCCATCGACCTCGCGCGGATCGACGGCGCTGCCTGGCTGGACGCCTCGCTCCGGTCCAACGCGGGCGATCACGCCGCGACCACACGCTGCATCCGGCAGGCGCTCGTGTAGTCGCGGCAGGAAATGGACGACCTGCGCGCGGCCGCTGCGCGCATTCCTGCAGCAGATGCCGGCGTGAGCGGAGACGCCCCGGCCGACGCCCCCGACGGCTTCGCCCTTCCGCGGCAGGTCCTTTCGCTGCTCGAAGGGTTCCGCAGGCCCTGGTGGGTGGCCGGCGGCTGGGCCGTTGATCTGTTCGTTGGCCGCCTCACCCGTCCTCACAAGGACATCGAGATCGCTCTGTACCGTCACGACCAGTTGGTGTTGCAGGAGCACCTCGCCGGATGGAGCCTGCGCAAGGTGGTGGACCACCGTCGCGTCTCCTGGCTCCCCGGCGAGCTGCTGACCCTGCCGGTGCACGAGATCCATGGCCGCGGGCCCGAGGGGCAGGCGCTGGAGATCCTGCTCAACGAATACGACCGTGGGCGATGGGTGTTCCGGCGCGACCCCACCGTCACGCGGCCCGCGAAGCTGATCGCGGCCCGCTCGGCGGACGGCGTCCCCTTCCTGCGGCCCGAGATCGCCCTGCTGTACAAGAGCAACGACCCGCATCCCGACAACCAAGCCGACTTCGAGCGGGCGGCGCCGCTGCTCGGCCCGGAGAGCCGTGCGTGGCTGCGTGCGGCGCTGCGGCACCACCGCCCCGGCCATCCGTGGCTGGCTCACCTGTGAGGAAGGCGGCTCGGGATCTCCCGCATCACGGTTGCCGTAGTGGAGCAGCCCGCTGCGCATGACTTCAGTGCCGAAGTAGGGATGGAAACGACCCCGCCTCGCGGTCGCAGACGGTCCAGGGTTGATTGCGACTTCGGCGCCGAAGTTCGCTCAGCGCCGGCTATCGGCTGGCGTAAAGCCCACCGCGCCTCGTCCGCTGAGCCTACCGGCTCGCAGGGAAACGTCCTATCGTGTGCCGCGAACCACGACACGGGTGTGACATGCTGACCAGGCTCACGGTCCGGAACTTCAAGCGCTTCGGGGAGTTGGTGGTGGAGCTGGGCAACCCGGTGGTCTTCATCGGCCCGAACAACTCGGGCAAGACCTCGGCCATGCAGGCGCTGGCGCTCTGGGACGTCGGGCTCAAGCGCTGGAACGAGAGGCGGGCCGGCAGGAAGACGCCGGAGAAGCGTCCCGGCGTCACGGTCAACCGGCGCGACCTGGTCTCGATCCCGGTCCCCGAGGCCAACCTGCTGTGGCGCAACCTGCGGGTGCGCGACGTGCGCACCGTGGACGGCCGGCCGCGCACCAGCAACATCCGCATCGACATCGTCGTCGAGGGAGTGACCGATGACCGGGCGTGGACCTGCGGCCTGGAGTTCGACTACGCCAACGAGGAGTCGTTCTACTGCCGGCCGCTGCGGGTCGAAGGCGGGTCGCAGGAGCGCATGGAGGTGCCGGACGAGGCCGCGAAGGTGCGCATCGCCTTCCTGCCGCCGATGTCCGGCCTCGCCGCGACGGAGGCGCGGCTCGACGCGGGCTCCGTGAACGTGCGCATCGGCGAGGGGAGGACCGCCGAGGTGCTGCGCAACCTCTGCTATACCGTCCACCAGGAGCGCGAGGATCGCTGGGAGCAGCTCGTCGCCTGGATTCGCCGCCTGTTCGGGGCGGAGCTCCAGCCGCCCCGCTACCTCCCCGAGCGGGGCGAGATCACGATGAGCTACCGCGAGGGCGGCACGGCGCTCGACCTGTCCTCGGCCGGCCGGGGCTTGCAGCAATCGCTGCTCCTGCTGGCGTATCTGTACGCCAATCCGGGCTCGCTGCTGCTCCTGGACGAACCGGACGCTCATCTGGAGATCCTGCGGCAGCGCCAGACCTACCACCTGCTGTCGGAGGTCGCGCGCGAGGCCGGCTGCCAGGTGGTAGCCGCCAGCCATTCGGAGGTGCTCCTCAACGAGGCGGCGGGCCGGGACACGGTGGTCGCCTTCGTGGGCGCGCCGCACCGCATCGACCAGCGCGGCAGCCAGGCGCTGCAGGCGCTCACCGAGATCGGCTTCGAGCAGTACTTCCAGGCGCGCGAAACCGGCTGGGTCCTGTACCTGCGGAGCTCGACCGACCTGGCGGTGCTGCAGGCGTTCGCCCGGCGGCTCGGCCACGAGGCCGCAAGGGAAGCGCTGTCCCGGCCGTTCGTGCGCTATGTCGCCAACAACCCGAACGAGGTGACGCGGCACTACCAGGGATTGCGGGAAGCCGTCCCCGACCTGCGCGCTATCGCATTGTTCGACCGCGAGCTGGAAGGGCCGCCGGACCTCGCGCCGGTCGAGTGCCTGGTGTGGGAGCGGCGCGAGATCGGGAACTACCTGTGCACCCGGCGGACGCTGGAGGCATACGCGGCTGAGTCGAGCGACGTCGACCGCCTGGGCTCGCTGTTCGCGCCGCCGGAAGTCGAACGGCGAAGCGCGGCGATGCGCGACGCAATCGCGGAGGTGGAGGCGGAGCTGGCCGCGAAGGGCGTGGCGCTACCGTGGAGCGCCGACCTCCGGGCCGGGAAGCAGATCCTGGAGCCCATCTTCGCAGCCTTCTTCCGGGAACTCGACCTGCCGGTGGCGAACCGGAGCGTCCACGAGCTGGTCGAGCACGTGCCGGAGGGCGAGATCGCGCCGGACATCGTCCGCAAGCTGGACGCCATCGCGCGGGTAGCGGCCGGCGCGAGCCCCGCGCTCGAATCTTGACCCGCGTTGGCGGGTGCACGCCCGGGGGCGATGGCCGTCGCCTTGGTGGACGCTCCCGGCCCGAACGCGCAGGATGCCGCCATGGGTGTTCTTGACACGTTCTCGTTGCGCGGCAAGACGGCGGTGGTGACCGCCGGGGCGGGGCCGCTGTTCGGCAGCAGCATCTCGGAGGCGCTGGCGGAGGCCGGCGCGCGCGTGATCACCGCGTCGCGGTCGCTGGAGCGCAACCGTGAGTACGCGGCGGCGCTGGCGGCGCAGACCGGCGCGGAGGTGCACGGCATGGAGCTCGACATCGGCGACGCCGATGCGATCGGACGCTTCCACGCCGAGGTGATCGACCGCTTCGGGAACGTCGAGGTGCTGGTCAACAGCGCGCTGGTGCGCGATGCGACCGCCGGCAGCTTCGAGACGCAGACCATCGACGCATGGCAGCGCTCGGCGGCCGGCGACATGGTCGGGCTCTACGCCATCTGCAAGGCGTTCATCGGCTCGATGGTGGCCGCAGGGGGCGGCAGCATCATCAACATCTCCAGCATCTACGGCGTGGTCGGCAACGATCCCTCCTTGTACGAGGACACGGAGATGGTGCAGCCCCCGAACTACAACTTCATCAAGGCCGGCATGATCAACTTCACCCGCTACGTCGCCAACTACTACGGCAAGAATGGGGTTCGCGCGAACTGCATCTCCCCCGGCGGCTACTACACCGGGCAGGCCGGCCCGTTCGTGGAGCGCTACAACAAGCGGGTGCCTATGGGCCGCATGATGGACAACGAAGACCTCAAGGGCGCGGTGGTGTTCCTGGCCTCCGATGCTTCCGCGTACGTGACCGGCCACAACCTGCTGGTGGACGGCGGCTTCACGACGATCTGACGCCCAGGAGTCCGCCGTCCGACGCCGGCATCCGTTCGTAGCTCCGCGGTGAGCGCCTCCGGCCCGCGCGGCGCCGTGTCCATCGTCGCGCCCACCCTGTGCGAGGCGGCCAACATTCCGATCCTGGCCGGGCGCATCGACGACGCCCTGTCAGCCACCGGCGTGCGGTGGGAGCTGCTGCTGGTCGACGACGACTCCGGCGACGGCAGCGAGGAGATCGTCGCCGATCTGGCGCGGCGCCTGCCGGTGCGCATCGAGGTGCGGCGCAACGCGCCGCGCGACCTGTCCCTGGCCGTCCTGCACGGCATCCGCCTGGCGCGCTTCGACAGGGTCGTCGTCATGGACGCGGATCTGTCGCATCCCCCTGAGCGGATCGCCGATCTGCTCGGAGCGCTCGACGGCGACTTCGACCTGGCGCTCGGGAGCCGCTACGCGCCCGGTGGAACCGTCGATCGCACGTGGGGCTGGGCGCGGCGGCTGAACTCGCGCGTGGCGACCCTGCTGGCGCTGCCCCTGGTCCGGTGCGGCGATCCCATGTCCGGGTTCTTCGCGACCGACCGCCGGTCGCTGCCCGACCTGGAGCGTATGCGCCCCATCGGGTACAAGATCGCCCTGGAGCTGATGGTGCGCGGACGATTGCGGATCGCGGAGGTGCCGATCGACTTCGTCGACCGTGAAGTGGGCTCGAGCAAGATGGACTGGCGGCAGCAGGTGAACTACCTCCGGCACCTGTATCGCCTGTACCTGTACCGCTACGGCGTTGCCGCCCGGCTGGCGAGCTTCGCCCTGGTGGGCGGCAGCGGCTTCGTCATCGACGTCGCCGTCTACCTCGGCCTGCAGGCGCTCGGCGTCGAGCACCGCGTGGCGCGCCTCCTGTCATTCTGGCCGGCGGTGACCTGGAACTGGCGTCTCAACCGCAGCCTGACCTTCGCGGAGCGCCTGCGCCAGCCGCGCGTCCGGCAGTGGACGAAGTTCGTGGCCTCAAGCCTGATCGGCCTCGGGGTCAACGTCGGCAGTTACACGGCGCTGACCAGCTTCGTGGCTCCGTTCGAACGGCACCGCCTGCTGGCGCTGGTGTGCGGCGTCGCGTTCGGCGGCGTCGCCAACTTCCTGGTCGCGAACCGGTACGTGTACCGGCGCCGGGGGGATGCATAGCGTCGTGATCTGCGCCGGCCGCACGCTGAGTGCACCACAGCAGCAGCCGGCGGTGCCGCTGCTGCGCGCCATCTCCTCACGGGACGCGCTGATGGCTCTGGCGCTGGGGGTGCTGGCCGCCGTCAGCTACGTGCCGGCGCTGTCCGGCGGCTTCGTCTGGGACGACGTGATCTTCGCCGAGGAGCCGGTCATCCACGCCGTCTCCGGCCTGCGCAGCATCTGGTTCTCTCCCGCGGACATCAAGAACGAGGGACACTACTGGCCGCTCGTCTATACGTCCTTCTGGCTGGAGCACAAACTCTGGGGCCTCCAGCCGGCCGGCTACCACGCGGTCAACATCGCCCTGCATCTGTTTAACTGCCTGCTGCTGTGGCGCCTGATGGAGCGCATGGCCGTGCCCGGCGCGGTGCTGATCGCCGCGGTGTTCGCCGTGCACCCCGTGCACGTGGAGTCGGTGGCCTGGATCATCGAGCGCAAGGACGTCCTGTCGGCACTGTTCTACCTGAGCGCGGTGCTGGTCTGGGTCCGCTTCGTGGAGGAACCACGTCCGGGGCGCTACGCGTTGGCGCTGGCGCTGTTCACCGCCGGACTGCTGTCGAAGTCGGTGGTGGTGACGCTGCCCGTCGCGCTCCTGGTCTGGCACTGGTGGCAGCACGGGCGGGTCACCCGGATCGACCTGCTGCGCCTGGTGCCGTTCGTGGCGGTGGCGGTGGCGGTCACCGCGGGCGATCTGTCGTTCTACACCTCGCGGGAGCCGCTGGAGCTTGGCTACACCTTGGCCGAGCGGGCGCTGATCGCATCGAGGGCGCTGTGGTTCTACGCCGGCAAGCTGCTGTGGCCGGCCGATCTGGCGGTGATCTATCCGCTGTGGGAGATCGACGCCCGTGACCCGTTGGCGTGGACGTACGTGGCGGCCGCGGCGGCGCTGGCGTCGGCGCTGTGGCTGGCGCGGCGGCGGATCGGTCGCGGCCCGCTGGCGGGGGTGCTGTTCTTCGCAGTGACGCTGGGGCCGGTGCTGGGCTTCGTGGACTACGGCTACCTGCAGTTCTCGTTCGCGGCCGACCGGTTCCAGTACCTGGCGTCCATCGGCGTGCTGGCGGTGCTGATCGGCGCAGCCGCGCACGGCGTGGGCAAGCTGCCGGACGGATACCGGCGCGGTGCGCTGGGGCTGGCTGCGGCCGTGGTGCTGGTGCTGGGGGTGCTGACGTGGCGGCAGGCGGGGGTCTACCGGGACGAGGTGACGCTGTTCAGCCACGTCGTCGCGCACAACCCGCAGGCCCGCGACGCGCACCTCAACCTGGGCAATGCGCTGATCGAGGCGGGGCGGAACGAGGAGGGTCTGGAAGCCAGCCGCATCGCCGTGGAGCAGCGACCCGATTCCGCCGACGCCCACTCGAACCTCGCCCTTGCCCAGATGAATCTGAAACGGTTCGACGCTTCCGGGGAGTCGCTCCGCCGCGCGCTGGAGCTGGACCCGCGCCACAAGAGCGCCCTGCAGAACACCGCCGAGCTGTATCGCAAGCAGGGGCGCTACGAGGAGGCGATCGAGGCGTACCGGGCGGTGCTCGCGCGCGACCGCCGGTACGCGCTGGCGCACGCGGGCCTCGGGGACGCGCTGTTCCAACGGGAGCGCTACCGGGAGGCGGTCGAGTCGCTGCAGAAGGCGGTCACCCTGCAGCCGACCCTGCCGATGGCGGGCACCCTGCAGATGCTCATGGGCCGTGCGTCGCGGGAGCTGGGCCGGCTCGACCGCGCGGAGGAGCACTTCCGGCTCGCCATGGCGATCGATCCTCGGGACGCCACCCCGCTGCTGGACCTGGCCGCTCTGCGCGCCGCGCAACAGCGCCACCGGGAGGCGGACGATCTCCTGCGCCGTGCCCGCGAGCTGCGGCCCGGCGATACGGCGACGCTGCAGAACGTCGGCGAATCGCTGCGCAAGCAGGGCCGTTACGAAGAGGCGCTGGCGGCGTACCGCGACGTGCTCGCCATCGATTCGGCATACGCCCTGGCGTACGCCGGCATGGGCGACGCGCTGTTCCATCTCGAGCGCTTCGAAGAGGCTCTGGGGGCGTTGGCGACGGCCGTGTCGCTGCAGCCGGACGCACCGGTCGCGGGATCCCTGCATCGCCTGATGGGACGGGCGGCCGAGGAGCTGGGGCGCCCCGATGCGGCCGAGCACTACGCGCGCGCGGTCGAACTCGACCCCCGCGACGCGGAGGCGATCGACCGGCTCGCCATGGCGCGCTTCGCGGAGAAGCGCTACGAGGACGCGCATGCCCTGTACCAGACGCTGGCCGAGCTCACTCCCGACAGCGCGCAGATTCACTCCAACCTGGGCGCAACGTTGTACTACCTGGGCCGCAGCGAGGACGCCCTGCACAGCTTCGAGCGCGCGCTGGCCCTGGACCCCGACTTGGAGACCGCCCAGGCCGGCGTGCGCGCGCTTGTGCCGCTCTCCGGGGCAGCGGATGCGAGCGCCGGGAACTGAACACCGCCGGTATCTCGGATTCGAGTTGTTACCCGAACCAGATGCCCAGGTACTTCGTGAACCAGAACAGGCCGATATAGGTGCCCACGGCGGCCACGGGCAGGAAGGCGAGCAGCCGCCACGACCGGCGGGCGCCCGCCAGCGTGCACATGCGCCGCCTGCGCAGGTACAGGACCACCGCGGTGGCCGCGACGGCCAGGCCGAAGGCGCGGAACAGCCACGCGTAGCCATAGTAGAGGGTGTCGCCGAGCGTGACCGCCTCCGCGGCGGTGGCGATGCCGAGCAGCACCAGCACCACCGGCGACACGCAGCACATGATGCCGGCCAGCCCGGACAGCAGGCCGAACTTGATGCCTGTGCGGATCTCGCCGCCGTGTCCGGCGGCCTCGGCGTTCATCGTTCCGCTCAGGTCGAGCGGACCTCGGCGATCACCGGCGCGTGGTCGCTGGCGATCATGCCGTCCTTCTTCTTGCGGTAGTCGCGGTCGATCGTGACCGCATCGGTCCTCTCCGCGAGCGGCGGCGTGGCCAGCAGGAAGTCGATGCGCAGGCCCAGGTTCTTGTGGAAGTTGCCGGCGCGGTAGTCCCACCACGAGAACTGCTGGAGCTCCGGGTTCACGGCGCGGAACAGGTCCACCGTGCCCAGGCCGAGCAGCGCCCGGAAGCGCTCCCGCTCCTCCGCGGTGTGGAAGATCTTCTCCCGCCACGCTTCTTCGTCCCAGGTGTCCAGCGCGGCCGGGCAGAGGTTGAAGTCGCCGCCGATCACCAGCGGATGATCGGACCGCACCTCCTGCTCCGCGTAGCTCACCAAGCCGTCAAGGAAGGCCAGCTTGTGACCGAACTCCGGGTGCTCGACGGTGCGCCCGTTGGGGACGTACACCGACACGCAGTCGAGCCCGCCGATCCCGTCGACCTCGGCCCGAACGCCGATCAGCCGCGCTCCCTGCTCCTCCAGGCCCGGCAGGCCGCGGCAAGTGACCTCCGCGGCACGCACCGTCTCCTCCCGGGCGAGGACGGCCACGCCGTTCCAGCTCTTCTGGCCGTGCGCGAGCGCGCGGTACCCGGCCTCGTGGAACTTGTCGTGCGGGAAGCGGTCGTCCGGCAGCTTCAGCTCCTGCAGCAGCGCAAGGTCGGGGGTGCGAGCCGCCAGCCAGTGCCGGACGAAGCCCAGCCGCGCCTGCATGCCGTTGATGTTCCAGGTGGCGATGGTCATGGCGCGCGCCGTCAGCCGTCCGTCCGCCAGCCGGCTTCGGCCAGCGCGGCGAGCCCGTAGTCGAACTCGCCTCTGATGTGCGGGATGTCCGGCATCCGGTACTCGAAGTCGAGCGACACCGTGCCCCGGTAGCCGGCCCGCTCCAGCGCCTCCCGGAACGCGGCGAAGTCGGCGGTGCCGCGGCCCGGCGTCAGCTCCAGGTCCTGGCGGAAGTCGCGCGTGTCGCTGCCGGCCGCGTCGCGCAGGTGCACGTGGCGCAGGCAGTCGCCCAGGAAGCCGAACAGGTCGTCCGGATCGTAGCCGATCACGCCCCAGTGGCTGGTGTCGACGGTGGCGGCTACCGCGGGGTGGTCGACCTCCTCGAACATCGCCTTCACGTGCTCGACCGAGTCGGTGATCTGAAACAGGTGCGGCACCTCCAGGTGGATGTGCATGCCCAGGTCGGCGGCGATCCTCGCCTGTTCCCGGAACGCCCGCGCCGCCCCCTTCAGGTGGCGCAGCCACTCGCGTTCGTCGAGCTGCCGGCGGGCCGTGCTCATCGTCACCGTGCGCACCCCCAGGCGGGAGGCAAGCTCCAGGTACCAGCGGCCGAGCGCGACCGCTTCGCGCGCGTCGGCGGAGTCGGTGTAGTCGAAGAAGCGGTCCCGCCCCTCGGGCTCCCACCGTCCGAGCGAGATGTTGCAGGCGATCGGCCGCACGCCGTTGCGGTCGAGCGCGTCGGCCACCGCCTCGGCCGTGGTGTCGGGGTGGGGAAGGTGCACACAGAAGCTGCCCATGTGGCTGATCTCTACCTCGCGGAAGCCGGCGTCGGCCAACTGGGCGAGCGCGGTTTCCAGCCCGAACGCGGAGAAGCCGAGGGTGGTGGCGGCGTGGATCATCATCGTCGGCCATAATGATGGGAATGGAGGACCGATGCTAACCCTGTTTGCCGAGCTCACCCGTGAGGAGGCGCGCGAGCGCGCCGCCGATTCGCTGGCGGTCGTGCCGACGGCGTCGATCGAACAACACGGCCCGCACCTGGCGGTGGTCACCGACACGCTGCTGGTGACCACGGTCGCCCGCCGCAGCGCCGAGGCGACCGACGCCTCCGTGGTGGTGACGCCCACGGTCTGCTACGGAAACTCGCACCATCACCGCCCCCACCCCGGCGTGCTGTCGCTGCAGTCCGACGTGTTCCTGGCCACCACCCGCGACGTGATCGAGGGGCTGAGCCTGTCCGGCTACCGGCGGATCCTGCTGCTGAACGGTCACGGCGGCAACACGGCCGCCAACCAGGTCGCCGCCCAGGATGCGGTCAACCGCTATGGGCTGCCGGGCAAGGTGCATGCAGCCGCCTACTGGGACGTGGCGCGCGCGGCGCTGGTCGCCGGCGGCCTGGAGAACGAGCGGCTCCCCGGCCACGCCGGCCACTTCGAGACCGCCATGGTGATGGCGGTCCGGCCAGAGCTGGTACGGCAGGAGGTGCTCGACGATCTGCCCGCCGTGGACCGCGAGCGGATCGGCCTTCCGGCCGGCAAGCCGGGCACCGCCACGCAGCAGAACCGCGACTGGGGGATCGGCCCGGGCTACACCGACGATCCGGCATCCGCGACGCCGGAGGCGGGGAGGCGCTACCTGCAGACCATCATCGAAGAGGTGAGCAGGCTGTACGCCAGTCTCTGAGGCCGGGGCGGGACGCGGGCGGAGTCCCGGCGCTACGACCCGGTTTTCGCGTCTTCCTTCCCGGACGTGCTCTCCGGGCGCTTGAACAGCCCGTCCAGCGTGTCCTTGATCGAGTCGATCCCGCCCCAGACGGTCTCCTTGGCCTTCTCGAAGCCTTCCTGGTAGCTGCCCGCCGCTTCCTTGAAGTCGGCGGCCGCGTCGTCCGGCTCCTGGCCGCGGCGCACGTAGTCGCCGTCCAGGACCGCCTGGTAGGAGCCGGCATCCACCCAGGTCTTCAGCTCGGTCAGGCGCAGCACCGCGAACGGGTGGCGCTGGCCGAGCAGGTTGAGCACCTTGTAGACCTGATCCAGGAAGCCCGAGTCCTTTCGGTACTCCTCCGCCTGCTCGAAGAACGCGCCGATGTTGAGCTGGCTGGTGTCGCCGCCGCCGGCCAGCTTCATCAGCAGATCGTAGCTGCCGCCGGTCTCCTGGCAGACCAGCAGGCCGGCCCGGTCGGCGCTCAGCTCGCTCTTGCGGTCCCATTCCAGCAGCGCCAGCAGGATCGGCAGCACGATGAGCTGGCCGACGCGCACATAGGACAGCGACACCTGCAGCAGCATTGCCAGGAGCGTCTTGTACAGGGCATGCCCGCTCAGGCAGTGACCAAGCTCGTGGCCGATCACGGCGATCAGCTCGTCGTCGCTCATCGTGTGCACGATGGAGCTGGTCAGCGTGATGAACGGCTTGTCCACGCCGATGATGGTGCCGTTCAGGATCGGGTGCTGGACGATGTACAGCTCCGGCGTGTGCTCGGCGTCCAGGCAGGCGCTCGCCTCCTGCAGCAGCACATTGATGCGCGGGAACTGGCGGTCGTTGACCCGCACGGCGGAGGCCAGGTGCAGGAGGCGCAACGACCGCTCGGTGGTCGAACCGATGAACTTGCGCAGCAGCTCGTCGAATCCCGGGATCTTCTTCAGGGCGTTGAGCGCCGCACGGTCCGCCGGATGTTCCCAGGTGCGCGGGCTGATCTCCGGAAAGGCGCGCTTCCCGGCGCGGCCCCGCGTTACGACTTCGCTGCTGCCCTGTTCGGCCATGGGTCCCCCTCCCGCGCCCGGCCGGCACGGGTGTGAGCAAACGTACGCCGGGGCAGGGGAGGGGGCAAGGTTGCCGGAGTACCGGTACACTGCCGCGGATGGCGACCGACACATCCGCCGGCCGGCTCACCGGCGGCCGCAACCGTTACGGGGACTTCATCATCGACGCCGGCAGCCTGCCGGCATCAGCGTCCGAGTTCGAGCAGCAGCTCGGCCGCGCGCTGCCGGACTGGCGGCCCGGCCACAAGGTGCTGTGGCTGGAAGTTCCGCTGCATGCGGTCGCGCTGATCCCGGTTGCGGTGGCGGCCGGCTTCAGATTCCACCACGCGCGGCCGGAGGCGGTCACGCTCACGTTGGCGCCGACGCCGGACAGCTTCGTCTACCCGAATCCATCACATTACGTCGGCGCGGGCGGGGTGGTGATCGACGACCGGCGCCGGGTGCTGGTCGTCAGCGAGCGCTTCCGGGGCGACATGAGCCGGCCCTACTACAAGCTTCCCGGCGGGCTGCTGCACCACCGCGAGGACCTGGCCGACGCGGTGACGCGCGAGGTGCTGGAGGAGACCGGCGTGCGCACGCGCTTCCTGGCGATCAACTCGATCAGGCACCGCCACACCGGGGCGTTCGGACACTCCGATCTGTACATCGTCTGCCGGCTGGCGCCGCTCAGTCGGGAGATCGTCATCCAGGCCAGCGAGATCGAGGAGTGCTTCTGGATGCCGGTCGACGACTACCTCACCTCGGAGGACGTGCACGACTTCAACCGCCGCATCGTCCGCGACGCGCTGGCCAATCCCGGCCTGCCGTACTCTTCCATCGTCCCGGATGCCGAGGTCTTCATGGCGGACGGGGCCGGCTGAGCCCGACGGGCGCGCCCGCTACCCCTTCACCGAACCGATCATCGCTCCCTTGACGAAGTACTTCTGCAGGAATGGATAGAGCAGCAGGATAGGGGCGGTCGCCACCATCGTCGTGGCGAACTTGATGGTGTCGGCAATGTTCTCGTGATCGCCCATGGAGCCGACATCGCCGCCGGCGAGCATCGTGTCGGCGGAGTTGGCGATGAGAATCTCGCGGAGGATCAGCGAAATCGGATACTTGATACGATCGCGGAGAAAGATCATCACGTAGAAATAGCCGTTCCAGCGCCCGACGCCATAGAACAGCACCATGGTGGCGACCACGGGCGCGGCCACCGGCAGGATGATACGGAACAGGACCGAGAAATCGTGCGCGCCGTCGATCCTGGCGGACTCTTCCAGGCTGTCGGGAATGGTCATGAAATAGGTGCGCATGATGATCAGGTTGTAGGCGCTGATCGCGAACGAGAGGATCACCGACCAGTGGCTGTTGAGCAGCCCGAGCGAGCGCACGGTCAGGTAGAAGGGAACCAGCCCGCGTTCGAACAGCAGCGTGACCACGGCCATCACCATGATGACCGGTTTCCAGTAGAGGTTCTTGCGCGACAGCACGTAGGCGGCGAAGCTGGTCAGCAGCAGGTTGACCGCGGTGCCGACGGCGACCAGGTGAATCGTGTTGAGGAACCCGCGGAGGATCATGGGGTTGTTGAATACCAGCCGGTAGGCGGCGCCGCTGAAGCCCAGCGGACCAACCAGCGGGCCGGTATGGGCCATCAAGCGATAGCCGTCGCTCAGCGACGCGACGAGCACGTAGTAGAGCGGATAGAGCATGGTGACGCACAGGACGATGAGGAGTGCACCGTTCACGGAATCGAACAGCAGGCTGCCGACGGAACGCCGGTGATGAGCTGCCATCGCTGACGCTACCAGAGGCTCGTTTCGTTGACGCGGCGGCTGATCGCGTTGGCGATGACCACCAGCGCCAGGTTGATGAGGGAGTTGAACAGTCCCACGGCGGTGCCGTAGCTCCAGCTGAAGTCCAGCAGCCCCTTGCGGTACACGAACGTGGAGATCACGTCGGCCGTCTCGTAGATCGAGGGGTTGTACAGCAGGATGATCTTCTCGTGTCCGACGGTCATGAGCTGGCCCAGCCGCAGGATCAGCAGGACGACGATCGTGGGAGCGATGGATGGCAGGGTGATGCGCAGGAGCTGCCGGAACCGGTTGGCCCCGTCGATGGTGGCGGCCTCGTAGAGCTGCGGGTCGATCGCCGACAGCGCCGCCAGATAGATGATGCTTCCCCACCCGATCTCCTGCCAGATGCCGCTGCCGATGTAGAAGCCGCGAAAGTAGCGGGGATCCTGGAAGAAGGGTATCGGCTCCGCGCCGAACCAGCCGCGCATGTCGTTGAACAGGCCGCCGCCTTGTGAGAATTCCAGCAACAGTCCGGCGACCACCACGAGCGAGATGAAGTGGGGGAGGTAGGTGAGGCTCTGCACGGCGCGCTTGAACGGGGTTACGCGCACCTCGTTGATCAGCAGCGCCAGGATGATCGGCGCCGGGAATCCCCAGACGAGACTGAGGACGCTGAGCAGGATCGTGTTGCGAATGATGCGGAACGCGAAGTAGGACTGAAAGAAGTCCTCGAAGTACTTGAGACCAACCCACGGGCTGCCCAGAATGCCGAGGGCCGGCGTGAATCGCTTGAACGAGATGACCAGCCCGAACATCGGGACGTAGTAGAAAATGAGGAAGAACGCCACCACGGGCACCGCCATCAGGTAGACGGTGCGGTTGCGGACGAAATCCTTCCTGAGCATGCCGCCGTATCCGGCTCCCAGAAACTTCGGCCGATGTACCAGCTCCGGCGTTACCGTACTCTCGCGTTCTGCCATCACGGTGTTCTCCTCCGGACAAGAGAGCGGCCCGGCATCGGCTGCCGGGCCGCTCCTAGGTATCGCACGGGAAGCCGGGCGTCAAAAGGGCGCGTCAGCGTGCGTTGTACCTCGCCAGTCCGGCCTGCTTGATCTCGATGGCGCGCTCGATGCCCATCTGCTGCAGCCGGTCCTGGAACGCGCCGAAGTTGACCAGCGGCTCCTGCCCGGTGATGAACTTGACGAACATCTCTTCCACGTAGGTCTCGATATCGCTCATCATCTCGGCCAGCTCCTCGGCTTCCTCCGGGGTTGCGGTCACCGCCGGCAGCATGTGCTTCGCCGCGTCGGTCTGCCCCCAGATCACGACCGCGTTGCGCTGCTGCGGGCGTCGCGCGTACTGGTACATGTAGCGCCGGTCCTGCACGATCGGACCGCTGTAGAAGGACCGGGTGTACAGGCCCCCCATCTGTGACAGGGTCCGACCGTCGGGGTCGCTGTTCATGACGTCCGTGTAGACCGGCCAGCGTTCGCCCTCGAATCCCGGGTAGCTGGTCGACCATTCGTAGCTCTCTCCCTCAAGGCCGAAGTTGAACAGGACGTGCCCCTCATCTCCGTAGGCGAAGTCGGCAAACTCCGCGGCCAGCTCGACGTCGCGCGCCTGCGTCGTGATCGCCATGCCGCTGCCGCGCACCGGGTTGTCGCGCTGGCCGAAGAACGGGGTGTCGCCCTCGTTGAGCACCGGGTATGGGGCGGCGACGATGTCGAAGGTGCCCTTGCCCCCGTTGGCGTCCAGGTAGGCGCCGATGCCGGAGCCGGTGTACGAGGTCCAGGCGCCGGTTTCGCCGTTGAGGATCTTGGCGTTGAAGGTGTTGCGCTCGTTGCTGAAGAACTCCGGGTCCACCAGTCCGCGGTCGAACCAGTCCTTGAAGTACGCCAGGAAGTCGCCGAACGCGTCCTCGTAGGGGCCGAAGTGCACCTGGCCGCCGCCGTCCTGGTGAAAGCTCCAGGTGGTGCCGAACGGCTGAATGAAGGCGTTCCCCGGTCCGTTGGTGCCGCGCCCGCGGCGGAAGTTCGTGAACGTCAGGGGGTATTCGACCAGTCCCTCGGACTTCATGCTGGAAAGCACCTCGTCCCACTCGTCGAGCGTCTCCGGCACCTCAAGGCCGAGCTGGTCCAGCCAGTCGGAGCGGAGCTGCGGACCGTAGAACACCATCAGGTAGTCGTCACCGCGGATGAACGGGAAGATGTAGTGAGTGCCGCTGTCGGTCTTGACGGCCTTCAGCCACTCGGGATGCTTGGCGTACAGCGCGCTCAGGTTGGGTGCGTGGGTGGCGATCACGTCGTTCAACCGGATGATGACGCCGTCCGAGATCGCCTTCTCCGGGCCGCCGGGATACCCGGTCGTCCAGCGCGTGTAGATCATGTCCGGCAGCTCGTTGGATGCGATCATCAGGTTGAACGCCTCCGTGTCCTGCCCCTGCGCCGGATGGATGAAGGTGACGTCGATGCCGGTACGGCGCATCACCTCCTGGTAGAGCGGAGTCTCCGCCAGGTTCGTCACCGAAACCGACGCGTTGTGCCACAGCCCTTCCCAGATGGTCAGCTCGCGCGGGCCTTCGGCCGAGCTCTCGTCAGCCGGTGCTGCGTGTACCAGGCCGGCGGCACAGAGAGCCGCCGCCACGATCAACAGTCTCTTCATGACAACCTCCAGTGTTGCGTGTCGATCGCACCATGGTCCCGTCTCCTTCGGAGCCTGTAAATCGCGGAGTCGGCACATCCATCGCCGAAACGGGAGGTTTCGATATCGTATTTCGCAGATGTGTCGCGGATCGTGCAGCGGTTCCCGTCAGAACGTCTGGGCTTGCAGCGTCGTCTTGTATTCGCCGGGAGTGACCCCTTCGTGCTCCTTGAAGCCGCGGATCAGGGCGTTGCTGTCGGCGAAGCCTGTCCGCGCTGCGATCTCTCGCACCGTGAGCTCCGTCGTCTCGATCAGGTGTTTGGCCTCTGCGACGCGCAGGTTCTTGATGTAGCTGCTGATGCCGACCCCGAACTGCTCGCGGAAGAAGCGCCCGATGTAGGCGCTGTTGCGTTGTACGTGGTCGGCGACGGCCTCCGGACCGAGATTGCGCTCGTAGCAGTGGCTCTCGATGTACTCGACGATCGCCTGCCGCAGGTGCTCGGTATGCGACGTGCGCCGGCCGCGCACGTGCCGGCATACCTCGGTGAGGATCGTCTTCATCTCCTGCTGCAGTCGCTCCAGGGAGCGGCAGGCGGTGAGGCGCGCCACCGGCTCGATGCGCGCCCACAATTCGGCATCTTCTTCGCCGGCGAGCAACGAGTCCATCGTCTTGATCATGGTCGAGATCAAGTCGAACATCAGACAGCGCGCCATCTCGATCGACAGCCGCGGCTGCGCGAAGTTGGCGGCGTAGATCGATTCCAGTATCGCGCCGGCGGCGTCGTCGTTTCCGGCCTTGATCGAGTTGATCAGCCGGATCTCGTCGTCGAGGGGGTAGTGGTATGCCGGCCCGGTGATGACGACGTCGGTGAAGCGAATGGGGTCCGAGCCGCCCTTCACCAGCCGGTATGCCAGCGCGGCCCGGGCTTCGCGCAGCAATGATGCCACATCCGCCAGCGAGTGCGCGTCGCTGACACCGACGGCCGAGGTGACGCCGAAGTGTTCCTCCAGGTCGCTCTTCATGCCGGCAAGCGCGGCGATCACGATCGCCGTGTTCGGCCGCTCCGTGCTCACCAGCAGGCCCGTTCTCCCAGCGAGGTCCGGCACCGTGAGGATCTGCTGTCCGGGCCGGTGTCGGTAGCGGTCGAGAAAGGCCTCCACCGACTCGCGCGACACCCCGGCAGGTTGATCGATCTCAACCAGGGCGAGGTACAGGGTTTCGCAGGTGAACGCGAACCCGAAGCGCCGCAGGTTCGCTTCGATCTCGGGGGCCCGAAGTGCCCCGTCGCGGAGCAGACGGCGCAGGTAGCTCTGCAGCAGCAGCGGCCGCGACCGGGTCAGCTCCTGGCGCAGTCTGCGGTCCTCCCGCAGCGTGTTCTGCACGGATCCGGTGATGAGCGCGAACTCGTCCGATTGCAGCGTCAGGGTGCCGTTCGCGTCCGGCTTCACCAGTGCGATCAGATCCTGGATCGGCCGATACCGGATGGACGCCATCCAGTAGATGAGCAGCCCGGCGATGACCACGCCGACGGCCAGCGCCAGGAGCGCGTAGCGGTAGAGGCCGGCGAACCGGTGCGCGTACAGGCTGCCGGGCACCAGGGAGACGTAGTACCAGTCGACGACGTCGGACCGCACGGCGCTGACGGTGTAAGTCTCGTCACCCAGTGTGATCCGGTCGACGACTCCGCTGGCGAGTGCCTCGGCACCGGCGGCCTCGATCTCCCGAGGGTCCAGGACGGTCTCCGACGAGGCGACGACGCCGAGCTCCTGGTGGTAGACGAGCTGAACCGAGTCTGGCGTCCAGGCGGTCTCGGCAAAGATCCTCTCGAACAGGTCGCGAGCGACGTGGACCACCAGCCAGCCGTGCGGGGTGCCTGTGCGCTGCCACGCCGGCAGCGGGGTGACCATCTCCACGGTGTCGCTCACCACCTCGGAGAGACTCATGCTCTGCGACGGGCGGAAGCGCGGCGCAGTGGCGTCCGAGAACGCCCCGAGCCACGCGTCGTAACCGGTCTCCAGCAGCGGCCTCTGCGCCATCTGGTAGTTGGCCGTGGTGAAGTAGCCGCGCGGCGAGATCACCATGTCGAGCTTCGGGAGGTAGACGTAGAGATCGGCGCTGCCGGTGCTGGAGGTGTCGTAGCCGTAGAGGTCGCTGGCGATCCGGTATGCACGGTAGTACTCGTCGTTGGATACCGGCAGCGACTCGAAGAGCATGCCGCCGAGCGTGACGTGATTGGTGACCATGGAGTTGAGTTGCACGACGTCGCCCATGACGGTGTCGAGGAAGGACTTCATCTGCTGCAGGAGCAGCTCGTTGGCGCGGCCGGCCTCCGCGTTGAGGATCGAGCGTGCGCGGTTGAACACCAGTGCGCTGAAAACAACCGGTACGATCAGGATCAGCAGGAACGAGAGCAGGTAGGTGTAGAACAGCCGGCCCTTGTGGCGTGACCCATGCATGCGCGGTTCCATCCAGTCTGCCGGGCACCGCCGTGCATCCTGAAAGGTCCGCCCGCGCGGGAGTCGTTCGCTGTGGCGCGACAATCAGGATCTGGGTCGATGTCGCGGCTTTCCCGAAGCGTGGCCGCACGGCCGCGGATTTGCAAGGGCCGGGTCAGGAAGGCTTGAGGCCGCGGCGGCCGACGACGCTGCAGATCGGGCAGTCGGCTGGCCGGTGGCGGCGAGCCGGACAGTGGGTGCGGCCGAAGATGATGATCTGCAGGTGCAGGCGGCTCCAGAGCCGCTGCGGGAAGGTGCGCTTCAGGTCGCGCTCGGTGCGCGCCACGCTGCGGCCCGGCGACAGCCCCCAGCGGTACGCCAGGCGGTGGATGTGGGTGTCCACCGGGAAGGCGTCCGCGCCGAACGCCTGCGCCAGGACCACCTGCGCGGTCTTGGGCCCCACGCCGGGCAGCGCCTCGAGCTCCTCCTGCGTGCGCGGCACCCGGCCGCCGTGCTGTTCCAGCAGGATGCCGGAGGTCTCGCTGATGCTGCGCGCCTTGCTCGGCGCCAGCCCGCACGGCCGGATGATGTCTTCTATGGTGGCGACCGGCAGCACGGCCATCGCCGCGGGAGTGGATGCGCGGGCGAAGAGCGCCGGGGTGATCTGATTGACCTTGGCGTCGGTGCTCTGCCCGGACAGGATCACGGCCACCAGCAAGGTGAACGGGTCACGGTGGCGGAGCGGGATCGGCACGTCGCCGACCAGGTCGTCGAGCGCCTCGACGATGAACGCGGCCTTGGCGGTGCGGCTGCGCCGGTCGACGGCCGGGGCGGCCTCCAAAGGGTGCATTCCATTCCTGTGACGACTGGGGAAGAGAAGCCCTCCCAGAGACTGA
>JAPPKD010000155.1 GCA_028820215.1 Spirochaetaceae bacterium
TCGTCCCTCCGACCCGAATCGGCCGACAGAGACCCCTACAGCGCAATTTCCTCAGGCGCGCGCGAGCTTGATCCAGCGGGTGGATTTCGATATCATCCGGCCCGTTTCACGACCGATGGCTGACTCGCAGGAAGCAACCGCCAAGACCTTGGTCGACCGGATGCACGACAAGCTCATGGACCTCAAGCACGAGATCCTGCAGCATCTGGCCGACGAGGACTCGCTCACGCGCGGCGCGCTGGGCAATCTGGACCCCAAGGACATGGCCGACGTCGCTACCGAGGACATGGACCGCAAGACGCTGGAGACGCTCGGAGCCCAGGAGGTGCGGCGCCTCAACCTGATCCAGTCGGCGCTCGCGCGGATCGAGACCGGTCACTACGGCGCGTGCATGCGGTGCGGGAACAGGCTTCCAGACGAACGGCTGGAGGCGTTGCCCTACGCACTATTCTGCATCCCGTGCCAGTCGGCGGAGGAACGCCGGAACCGCTGACGCGGTATGCCTTCGGCGCTGACGCGGTATACTTGGCAGCGCTGACTTCGGTAAACCTCCGGCGCAGCGCGGTATACCGATCACGGCTCGCTTGCCGGCGCTGCCGCTCGCGGCCCCGGCTTGTACGCGCAGGCCACCCGCATCCCCGCGCCCACGCCCGCCAACCGCACGGCGAACGTCGACCGGTCCGCTCCGCGCGGTGCGTCCGCGTCGTCCAGCAGCAACTCCGGATGCCAGGCGAAGAGCACCCTGGCCTGCACGTGGTAGTCCAGGAAGTCGGTTGCAAACAGGATCCTCCCGTCCGGAGCCAGCGTGCCCGCCATGCGGTCCAGGATTCCGGCCCGCAGGAACCTCCGCCGCCGGTGGCGGCTCTTCGGCCACGGGTCAGGGAAGTAGATGTGGAAGACGTGGACGGAGCCGGGCGGCAGCTCCTCCAGGACCGCCTCGGCGCGGTCGTTGACCACGAAGGCGTTGGCGAGTCCGCGCCGCTCGACCTTGTGTTGCGCCTTCTCGCAGCGACGCTTCTTGAGATCGATCCCCAGGCACACGCTGTGCGGCCGGGCCGCGGCGTAGTCGGCCAGGAAAATACCGTTGCCGCAGCCGATCTCGACCTCCAGCCGGCCGCCGGCGGCTGCCGCCAGCGCCGCCCGCAGCACCCGCGCACGACCGCCTGCCGGGTCCGTATTTGCCGCGGGGACGCTCGCGGGCTCCGTCAGGACTTCTTGCTGCGCGCGAAATCGACGTTCACGCGCCGGCCGTTCAGCGTCTCGCCGGTGATCCGGTCGATCGCGGACTGGGCGACCGCCGTAGGCACTTCGATGAACGAGAAGTTGTCCAGGACCCGCACCTCGCCGATCTGATCCTGCGGGAGATCGAGCTTGACGACGAACAGGTCGGTCAGCATCTGGCGCGAGACCCGCCGGCTTCTTCCCACGCTGACGAACAGGCGCGCCATGTCGCTGTCGCTGTTCCCGGCGGGCGCATCCGGCGTGTCGGCGGGCGTCGGTGCGTCGGTGGCGGCTGCCTTGACGGGCGCCGGCGCCTCGGGCACACGCCGGGCGGCCTCGGTCGCCCCCGGCTTCGCGGACGGAGCTGTGGTGGAGGATGGTTTGGCCGCGGGGGGCTTCGCGGTCCGGGCAGCCGGTGCGGGGCGGTCCCGGCCAGACGCCGCTTGCGGTACGCCGGCGCCGACCGCCTCCCGCAACAGGTAGGCGGGCAGGTAGGCGCGGACCGACAGGGGCAGCGCCTTGCGGATCTGGCGCCGGATTACTTTGAGGCGCTCCAGGTCGGCGTTGTCACGGATGTGGCGTTCGAATTCCTCGAGCAGTTCCCTGAATCGAGGATCGGCCAATTCTTCGCTTGCCAAGGTGGATCTCCGGTTGCTCTATGGCCGGCATCGGCACGGTGCACGACCCGGACGCTCACCCGCGGGGACCGCGGGGCCCGGCGGCCGGCCTCGATTCACGGTAGGGATCGGCCCCCGGTTTGTCAAACTCGCGCATTGACTCATCCAAGATCCACTCGAACGCAATCTGATGCCTCATCGAAAGAT
>JAPPKD010000351.1 GCA_028820215.1 Spirochaetaceae bacterium
GACGCCTGGCTGGTGGCCGACCCGGGGTGCCTGGTCACCGAGGCGTCGCGGCTGGGCGCCAAGTACGCGATCGGCTCGGCGGCGGCGGTGGCGCACGGCCTGCAGCACGCCGGCCAGGACGCGGTGGCGCTGTTCGGCGACTCGGCGTTCTTTCACGCCGCGCTGCCCGCGTTGTGCAACGCGTACGCGCAGGGCGCCGACCTGGCCGTGATCGTGGTGGACAACGCCGGCGCGGTTACCACCGGCCGGCAGCCGCATCCCGGCAGCGGGCGCACGGCGCTCGGCTCGCCCGCGCCCCGGCTGGACATGGTTGCGCTCGCCCGCGCCTGTGGCGCCAGCCATGCCGCGTACGCCAATCTGGGGGATCTGCCGGCGGCGCTGCCGGCCGCCCTCGACGGCCCCGGCCTGCGCGTGCTGGTGGTGGACGCCCCGTGCCGGGAAGTGTGACCGCGGCGGCGTGACCGAACGGGGATATTGGCAATTGCGGTCCTGCCCGCGATATTGGGGAGGTGATGTACAGCGCGATCCTGACCGTCCACTCCTACTTGCGCTACGCGGTGCTGCTCCTGGTGCTCCTGGTGGTGCTGCGCTACGTGGCCGGACTGCTGAGCGCGCGGGCGTGGAACGACGGCGACGAGGCGATCGGGAGGTGGATGATCCGCGTCTGGGATCTGCAGTTCCTGCTCGGGCTGGTGCTGTACTTCCTGAGTCCCATCGTGCAGTTCGGGTTCGCCAACTTCGGCGACGCGATGGGCGACGCACAACTGCGTCAGTTCCTGGTCGAGCATCCGGTGCTCAATCTGCTGGCCATCGGTGCCCTGCACATGGGATGGATCCGCGCCCGCAAGGCCGCCGGCGCTCGAAGCCGGAGGGTGCGCGCGCTGATATTCATCATCATCGCCGCCGTGCTGGTGGTGCTGTCGATCCCCTGGGAGGGCCGCCCGCTGCTGCGCACCACGGTCGGCCCTCCGCAGCTCTTCTGACCCGCGCACGGCTTGCACCGCCGCCGCCGGGCGAGCCGTGCTGAGTTCGTCGCCAAGCTGCCGGTCGATCGGCCGGGGATCTACTGATCTTCCGGTGGATTGTCCCTCACACAACCGTGAGGGCCCTTTTGCGTCCCGCTGTTCGCGGCAACGCCGACGTGCGCCGGTACCAACGCTTCCGCAGGGCTCCCGATCAGGTAGTGCGCGTGTGCACGTAGACGGACGCCCATCTTGCCCTGCGCCGGAGGGTTCTTCACCACCAGAACCGCCATGGTTTCGTTGGATCGGGTGGCGGTCGAGCCATCATACCCACCCACGTTTCTGCACTCGTACAGCGGCGAGGTAGTACCGGTCATGGTGCAAAAACCAGGGCGGCCACGGACCTGTACGTCATCCGGGTGTCGCATCGACCCCCATACGAATTGATCGTAGTCGCCCGGATCGTCATAGTCGTTGTCTCCGTTCGCATCGTGCTGAAACCACACGCCGGTGGTGAAGGCGACTGTCGTCTTCAGCGCGGGGTTGAACGGCTTATCCTCTGCTTGCGCGTGCTTGCTGAATTGAAACTCCACATACTCGAAGGGGTGCATCCTATCGGTGCGCGGATTGTACTCGCACACCGCGAAGTACTGCGCATTCACGGCTACCTGGGGATCGAAATACCCGTCCGCATGGGGAGTCGTAGCGGGGGGAGGGGCGTCGTTGTCCGTGATCGACATCGTGTGTCGGTAATCTGAATTGTCGTAGCTGACACCTACGCCGCTGTGCAGGTGCACGGAGAACTCTTCGAACTCTTCGTACACGGTATCGTCCAGGATCGCCACGGACAGGGTCTTCTTCACCTCCCCGAGCGCAAAGGTTACCCGACCGCTCGTGGCGGTGTAGTCGGTGCCTGCTCGTGCAGTCCCGTCTACCGTTCGGTACGATACGGCGGTCCCCTCTTCGCGGTTCCCGATAGTCCAACCGATCTCGATGCGGAAAGTCGCATGGGATTGATCGCCCTCCCGGATGGAGTTTGCCGGATCAAACTCCACGTGCACGGGGTGCGTGTACCGCCTCG
>JAPPKD010000090.1 GCA_028820215.1 Spirochaetaceae bacterium
CAGCGCTGCCGGCGGCGGCGGGCAAAGCAACGGGCGGCGACGATGGATAGCGCCCGGTCGTGGAACCCGGCGTCGCACCGAGAGCAGCGCTGCGCTCGCCCGGCACGGCGCGGCCACCGAGCGGATCTCGGCACAGGTGAGCGAGAAACCACGCAGCCGGACCGGATGCAGCGCCGCCCGCATGCAGCCGGTGTTTCGCCACGGTCTGCCGGTAGCGGCGACTACCGGGTACCGGGCACTCCGGATCCGGCTGCGCGCGGGGCCGGCTGCGACCACAACGAGGGAACGGGATGCACAGTACGGTTGAGTGCCATGGCGCTGGCGCAGCGGGTGAGGGAGTTCGAGCGCAACGGCTACACCGTGTTCCGCGGCTTCAATGCGGACTGGATCGAACGCTGGCGGCCGGTGTTCATGGATCACTACCGGCGCCAACTGGGCCAGGGTCAGCACGGCCGCGGCGTCGGCCAGCCGCGTGCCGTGTTGCGCGGCCTGCTGCAGGAGTACCCCGGCCTGTTCGTCCCGTCCCTGGTGGCGCCGGCGATGCTCGACTTCCTGGAGGGGCTGATGGGCCCCACCGTGGGCTTCGACAGCCTGCAGATCGCCATCACGCCGCCGGTCAGCGAGCGCGAGGCGCGCCGGGTACATGCCTGGCACCGCGACATGTGGGCGCTGACCGGGTGGACCGAAGACTACCTGCCGCCCAACGCCGTGAACGTGCTCACCTACCTGCAGGAGGGGCCGCAGTACGGCGAACTGCGGGTGATCCCCGGTTCGCACCGCGGCAGCCGCGTGGTCGGCGAGGGTGGCTCGACGCAAGCCCAGAAGGGCGAGCATGTGGTGCCGATCGCGGCCGGCGACACGGTGGTGATCCACTCGTCGCTGCTGCACACCACCTCCGGCAACTACAGCGGCGACCTCCGCATTTTCGCGAGCTTCTTCTACACGCGCGCCTGGCTGCCCAAGCGCGAGTCCTACGCCGGCGAGGCGATGCAGCGGGTGATCCGCGCGGCGCGCCAGCAGGGCGACCGGCGCGTCGCACGCCTGTTCGCGCCGGACGGCGAACTGCTGGCACGGCGCTTCAACGGCAACAACGGCGAGTACACGGAGCGGCAGCGGTGGCAACAGTGGCTGGCCGAGGAGGGCCTCGAACGGGCACGGGCGGCCGCGGCGCGGGAGCAGGCGTCGGACGCCGCGACGCCCGCGAAGGACGCTGCACCCGAGCGGCCACAAGCGTCGCAGCCCGCCGCTGCCACCGGCCCGGCGGCGGCCGGTGCGGTCGCTGCCGAGGGCGCTGCCGGGAACCCCGATGTGGCGCGGGAGGAGGCGTCCGACGGCGCGACGGCCGGGCAGGACGCTACACCCCCGCGGCCACCGGCCCCGCTGCCAGCCGCCCACGCTGACCCTGCGGCGGCAGAAGCGGCCGCCACGGACGACGCCGCCGGGAAGACCGACGCGGCGCGGGAGGAGGCATCGGGGTGCCCGACGGCCGGGCAGGACGCCGCGCTTCCGCGGGCGCAAGCGCCGCAACCCGCTGCTGCCGCCAACCCTACGGCTGCGGCAGAAGCGGCCGCCGTCGCCGTCGCTGCCGGGAAGACCGACGCGGCGTCCGCCGCAGCGGCCGGAATTGCGCCGTCAGCGGATGGACCGGCGGACGCCGATTCGGTAGCGATGCCGGTGCTGAATGCGCGTGCGGAGCTGGGCGAGGGGCCGGTGTGGGACGCGGCGAGCGGCATCCTGTACTGGGTCGACCTGTTCGCCGGCGTCGTGCACATCTACCGGCCCATCTCCGGGCTCACCGGCAGCGTGGAGGTGGGCGAGCTCGTCGGCTGCGTGGTGCCGCGCCAGAGCGGCGGGCTGCTGGCCGCGACCGCCAGCGGCATCTACCACCTGGACCCGGACACCGGCGCCAAGACGAGGGTGTCCGCCATCGAGGCGGACCGCCCCGAGACCCACTTCAACGACGGCAAGGTGGATCCCGCCGGGCGCTTCTGGTTCGGCTCCATCGCCGTGGACCGCACCACCGACCTGCTCGGCG
>JAPPKD010000260.1 GCA_028820215.1 Spirochaetaceae bacterium
ACGCGATTTTCGGGCCGCATAACGGCTCGCTGCGGCCCGCGGCGAGCCCTCCGACACGACCGGGACGCGGGCGTGGGCGGGGTCCAGGACCGTGACGTGCGCGGCCGGACCGCGGTTCGACGCCGACCGGCGCAGCGCGCCGCGGGCGCCCGTGCGGGGCGGCCGCGGGTTCCCGACTTCGGCGCCGCAGCGGCTGGTGGACGCCGCCGGGCGTGGCGCGGTGGCGCCGGCGGAGCAACGCATTCAAGAAGGTCATGGCAGGTCTTGAGGAAGCAGAGGCGTACCTGCACGGTGCGCGAGCCGGGTATAACGTGCGTGACGTCAACGTGCCCGAACCGGATGTCGCCTCGATCCGCAGCCGAACCGGGCTCTCCCAGCCGGCGTTTGCCAGAAGCATCGGCGTTCCGCTGGGAACGCTCAAGAACTGGGAGCAAGGTCGCAGGCGCCCGGAGGGATCCGTCCGCGTGCTGCTCGCCCTGATCGACAAGCGCCCCTCGATCGTTCAAGACGAACTCGGCACATAGACTGCACACGGGGGCATCGACGCGCAAACACCGCTAACGGTAGCACCCGTCAGCCATGCCGCCGGGGAGTGCCGTGCGCCCCGGCGCGGTCGCCGCGTCCGCTCCGTTCAGGAACCGCCAAGGTTCCGCAGGCTCGCCTCCAGGTCCGCGATCCGTGCTTCCGCTTCCGCCCGCGCCGCTTCCGCTTCCGCCCGTGCCGCTTCCGCTTCCGCCCGTGCCGCTTCCGCTTCCGCGTGCGACATCAGGTACTGCCCCGTGTCCGGATCATGGAACCTGAGCCCATCCTCGGTGACGTGCAACTCCAGTCCCAGCACCTCGCTGGCCACGGCAGGCCGTCCGGCCGCCGTCTCACCACCGGCGATCACCCGGTACTCGCCCGCCGTCGACGCCAGCCCCTGCAGCACCGGCTCCAGATAGTCACCCGTCGGATCGTACTGCCAGTATTCCTTCACGCCCAACCGGCGATACAACTCCCGCTTGTGCCCCTGGTCCTCTGCCCGCGTACTGTGCGACGTGATCTCCAGCACGAAGTCCGGCGCCTTGCCCCCCTCATCCCAGAGCCGGTAGGACCTCCGGTCATGGTTCGCCACTCCGATCACCACAAATACGTCCGGCGCAACCGAGGCTCGGGGGTTACCTTCCTCGTAGTAGATCAGCAGGTTGCCGGCCACGTACACGTCGTCGCGACGGCGCCGGTCGCGGTAGTAGATGCGCAACCCTTCCCGCGCGTAGATCAGCTCATTGAGTTGGAAATCGCTCTCCGCCACCGGCTTGCCGTCCGAGTCGGGGTAATCGACCGCGACCGGAGCCGTTGCCACGCTACTCATCGCGCCACCTCCTCACGGGCCGCATCCAGTGTAGCCGCTCGTCGTGGCGGGCGTCCATACAACGTTGCCGAAGAGCCACCGAGCCTGCGGCTGGACGAAGGTCGACGCCGGCACCTGAGCCACGGCGCACGGCGACGGGCCACCGCCGACCGAGTATAGTGGAGTGGAGATGAGCAACTTCGCGCTTGGTGCCGGACTGCCCGGTCTGCCGCTTCTGTCCGGCGCGCGTACGCGGTCGGCCAGCCCGGAAAATCCTACCGGGGAGAAGGGCAAGGGAGGGATGGCGGTTCCCGACCCCGACACGCTGCCGTTCAGCCAGGCTGCCAGTGAGCTGGGTCAGGGCTGGAAGGTCAGCCCGTTCGTCAAGGTGCCGGCGGGCGCGACCCACACGGTCATGGACGTGGCCGGCCCGGGAGTGATTCAGCACATCTGGCTGGTGGCCGACCCGGCCAAGGGGCGCTCGCACGTCATCCGCTTCTACTGGGACGGCGAGGAGACGCCGTCGATCGAGACTCCCGTGTCCGACTTCTTCGCCGTCGGGCACAACAGCTTCGCGCCGGTCAACTCGCTGGCGGTGATCTGCAACCCCAAGTCGGCGTTCAACTGCTACTGGCCGATGCCGTTCCGGAAGAGCTGCCGGATCACCTTCACCAACGAGGACGCCGACGAGCTGCGCCTGCTCAC
>JAPPKD010000170.1 GCA_028820215.1 Spirochaetaceae bacterium
CTACTACACCCGGCCGGAGCGGCTCACGGAGTTCCTCGCGGCGCACGCCGACCGCCGCACCGTGGTGATCGACGAGATTCAGCGCGTGCCGGAGCTGCTGCCGCTGGTGCACCGGCACATCGAGCTGGACAAGTCGAGACGGTTCGTGCTCACCGGGTCGAGCGCACGCAAGCTGCGGCGAGAGGGGGTCGATCTGCTTGCCGGCCGGGCGTTGCTGTGTTCGATGCATCCATTCATGGCTGCCGAACTGGCCGAGCGGTTCGAGCTGGAGGAGGCGTTGCGGCTGGGGCTGGTACCGCTGGTGGTGATGGCGGACGCGCCGGACCGGACGCTGCGCGGTTACATCGACCTGTACCTGCAGCAGGAGGTCAAGGCGGAGGGAATGGTGCGGCGACTGGACGACTTCAGCCGATTCCTGGAGGTGGCGTCGTTTTCGCATGCACAGCTCCTCAACGTGGCGGAGATAGCGCGCGAGTGCGTGGCGAGCCGCAACACCGTGGAGTCGTACCTCGGCATCCTGGAGGACCTGCTCATCGCCACCCGGGTTCCGGTGTTCCGGCGCCGCGCCAAGCGCGCGGTCGTGGCGCACGCGAAGCTCTACTTCTTCGACTGCGGGGTATTCCGCTCGCTGCGCCCCGCCGGGCTGCTCGACGCCGGCAGCGAGATCGAGGGGGCTGCGCTCGAAGGCCTGGTCTTGCAGCACCTGCGGGCTTGGATCGGCTACGGCAACGCCGACTGCCGCGTATACTTCTGGCGCACGCGCGGCGGTTCGGAGGTGGACTTCGTGCTGTACGGCGCGGCGGGGTTCTGGGCCATCGAGGTCAAGAACGGCCGCTCGTTGCGGCCCTCCGATCTGCGAGGCATCCGGGCGTTTCACCAGGACTACCCGGAAGCCGCGGCGCTGGTGCTCTACCGCGGTGGCGACACCCTGGAGCGCGACGGCGTGCGCTGCCTGCCGGTCGACCGATTCCTGCGCGAATTGGTTCCGGGCCGGCCGCTGCCGAACTGACTCCGCCGGGGTCCGACAACGGCCCGTCCGTCATTCCGGCGGCAGGCGCGGCGGCAGGGCCTCGAAGTCCGCCGGCAGCGGCGCGATCGCATAAACCGACTCGCTCGGTGACTCGGCCAGCACAAACGATCCGGTGGTCTGAGCAGTGCTCAGGTCGACGACCAGGAGCCGGTTGCGCTCCCCGACCAGCACTCGGTCGCCGCCCGCCGGACACAAGCCGCGCAGAAATCCATGGGGGGCCGGCGGTGCCAGCGTCAGGGAGCGGATTGCGGTGCCGTCGGCGCGCAGCACGAGCAGGGCGCCCGCGCCGGAGTCGAGCGACAGCACGGTGCCGTCCGGAAGCGGCGCGACGTTGTGAGTCGGCACGATGACGTCGTCGGCGACCGGGAGCGGGTCGGCCCGACCGTCGGCGCGCACGATCAACCCGCGCTCCCCGCCGTCCTCCGATTCAGTGCGTCCGAGCGATACCAGCGGGACGCCGCTCGCGTCGAAGCCGATGCCGTTGGCGTGCAGCAGATTGCTGTCGGCCGCCTCGTAGCCGGCCGGATCGCGGTAGTCGATGGCAGCGGAGAAGCGTGCGCCGGCGCCGACGCCGTCAAGCAGGGCGGCCGGGCGCAGGTCGACGAGGTCGGTCAGCCGCCCGGCCGGGTCGAACACGGCCAGTGCGTCGTTGGCGGTCGAGCACACCCACAGGCGGTCGTCGCGGACGGCGATGTCGTGCAGGTTGCCGCACCAGGGATGGCTGATCGTGGCGAGCGGGCGCCACGCGCGATCGAAGCGCAGCACCTCCACGCCGTTGGCGACCAGCAGCGTGTCACCGTCCGCGGCCAGCCCGCGGCCGCCGCGAATGCCGCCGCGCGGGTTCGGCTCCCGCTCCAGGTACGGCGCCGGCGGCACCTCGCAGGAGCCCAGCACGCCGCGCTCGGGGTCGACCACGTACAGGCGCCCCGACGGCTCCCCCGGCCGGCTGCCGCGGCAGATCGTCGACACCACCACGCGCCTCACGAACTCTCCCGGCA
>JAPPKD010000150.1 GCA_028820215.1 Spirochaetaceae bacterium
TTTAGTGAGCCTTGCTGGGCGGCGTTGTTCACGATTGCTGGTCTGTGCGGACTGCTGTTGAGGGTGGTGTCAGGGCCTCCCGCGGGTGTTTTGTTCGGTGGCTGGGCGGGGAGGCGGGTGGCGCCAGGGATAGGGCCGCGGGCGGGTGTTGGGGCCGGCGGCGGCCTGGTGCGGGCGATATGGGCGATGGGCCGGGCGGCGTTCTGTCCGGTTGCCGCCAAGGGTCCAGCTGTCGGCGGCAGCGCGTTCTGTTTGATTGCCGCCGAGTGTCGAGAAGATGGAGCCGGCGCAATCGAATTTGGGCATGGCGAGGGAGCCGGGTACGGCGCCGCGGACGGTTTTGAGGGCGGGCATGCGCTGGTCGACGGTGCGGCGCTGCCATTGGAGGATGTTGCGGACCATTAACATTCTGTCGGTGAAGGGTGCGAAGCCGTAGTCGGACAGGAGTGCGTTGATGCCGGTCTGGTAGGCGCGGACGCCGATGTAGGCGCGGCGGACGAGGGGTGCTTCGGCGATGCGCTGGAGGGCGAAGTCGAGCAGGAGATGGGTGTTGTGGGTGTCGGGGTCGTTGGTGTCGACCCAGAGGCGGATCCAGGCGCCGCTTTTGCCCCAGAGGATTTGGAGGCAGCCGGCGAGGCCGGGTCCGCGGTCGTCGTCGAGGACGTAGCCGGACATGTGGACCTGGTGCGGGTTGAAGAGGATGGGCGGGATGCGTTCCTCTTGGGGGTGGTCGGCGGCGTGGCCGGTCTCCAGCTGCTGTGTGGGCAGGGGGGTAATGCGCTGGTAGAGTTTTTCGAGTTCGGGTGCGTCGGCGGGTTGCTGCGGCCGCAGGCTTACTTCGGACGGGGCGCGGGGCGCGCTGTCGAGGCGCCAGATGGTGACCGGGGTGAGGGGGGCGAAGCCGGCCTGTCGGAAGGTATTGACGAGGAGGGGCTGGTCGGGCAGGTCGCTGAAGAGGCGGCAGACGTTGTGGCGGAAGATATGCTGGGCGCTGTAGGTGAGCAGTTTTTGCCAGATGGCCGGGTGACCGCGATGGGCGTCGAGGGCGGGGGAGAGCAGGGTCACGTCGGCTTCGTGGGAGTGGGGGCGGATGCGAAGCTGGATGAGGCCTTCGCGGGCGAGGCCGTTTTCTTCCTGGCGCAGGACGTAGGTGAAGGAGCTGTGGCGGTACCAGGGAAAGCAGGAGCGGAGTGCGGTGCGCACAGGCGAGATCGATTCCAGGAGGGCGCGCTCGGTCTGGAGGGGCGTTGAAACGCTGCGCAGGCGCTGCAGAAGCAGGGCATCGCCTAAAGAGAATGGGCGAAACGACAAATGGGCGTTCTCCTGAACGGGACGGTAGGCGTTTGGGGTCATTGTACTTGATTGGGGAGTAGGGGGCAAACAGTGTGAAACTGCAGGGGTCGGTAGTCAGTGGTTAGTGGTTAGGGGTCAGGGATCGTTGATGGCTGTCTGAAGCGGGCGCTGCAGGGGAGGAATGCGGTGTAGTCGCCGCGGAGGACGGTTTCAGATTGTGGAAGACGAGGTGGAGTCATGGGTAGGGTGCCGGTGGCAAGGCCGATGCGGCGCCACTTGTGGGCGCCGCATCTGATCTTACTCTCTGTCAGTAAAGCGGTTGCTCGCTACGAACGCGAGGGGCATTACGGGGCGTTGCAGTCTTCAGCCGCCACCGCTGCCGTGCTCGCCGCGTCCCTCGCCACCGCTGCTGCCGCCGTGTTCGCCGCTGCCTTCGCCGCCGCCGCTGCCATGTTCGCCGCCACCTTCACCGCCGCCGACCTCGGCATGGGGCGTCCAGCCGTCGAAGGGCTGCGTCGATGCGGGAAGGATCACACCCAAGACTGCGCCGGGCGGCAGATCGGTCGGCGTTGTGGGGCCGAGCTCGATGCCGTTGGACAGGTGGACCTCGATGCGTACCCGGGTCAGGGTGGCGTCGGTGGTGTTGGCGACGGAGCCGACGAAAGCGTTGGCGGCCGCATCGTAGCTCATGATGAGGCGAGCGCCGGCGCGGACCATGTCGAAGGTCTCGTCGA
>JAPPKD010000360.1 GCA_028820215.1 Spirochaetaceae bacterium
CCGCGCTTCTGCTCAAGCACGTAGCTGATGTCGGTGCCGCTGACGGCGTCCCACTTAATGCTGTAGTCGTCCGATCCCGTGGCTTCGAGGCGCAGGTTCCCGGGCACGTTCGGTCCAGTGCAGTCCGGCGCGGTCACCGCAAGGACCGCGCCCCATTCGCTGCAGTTGTCGTCCGCCGCGCAGGCCTTGGCGCGGAACGAGTGGCTCGCGCCGGCGGTGAGGCTGAGCGCCTTCCTGTTGCCGGAGCCGTTGTGGGCCTCGGTCCATTCGTCGGTGCCCTCGCGCTGCTCAACGACGTAGGTGGCCGCGCCCGTCACTTCGGGCCAGGACAGCTCGTAGCTGCCGTCCTTGCATTCCCCGGAGACGGTCGGCGCTGCCGGGGGCACCCGCACGGTGGCCTCGACGCTCCAGGAGCCGCATTTGCCGCCGTCGTCGCAGGCCTTGACCTGGTAGCCGTACACCGCGGCGCTTGGGTTGGAGATGTCCTTGAACCGGCCGGTGACGCCGGTCACGTCCGACCAGTCGCCGCCGTCCGTGCGTTCCTGAAGCATGTGGCCCGTGGCGTCCTTCGATGCCGTCCAGGACACCCGGTAGTCGCCGCCGGGAGCGGGGTCCGGCGCGATGCCCAGGGTCGGCGGCGCCAGCGACCGGGCCACGGTCACCGTCAGCTGCGACGCAACCAGCGGGGTGCAGGCCCAGCCGACCGGCGTGCCGATGTGGATGCAGCTTTGCACCTGATAGACGTAGGCGCCGTCCGCCTTGCCGGAAAACGCCTTTTGGGTTGCGGTGAGGGTGTGGGACTTGGGCCAGGTGGTGCCGCCGTCGATGCTTTCCTGCAGGCGGTACTGCCCCGCCACCAACGCTGGCGTCCAGGAGACCGTGTAGCTGCCGTTCGGGGACGGGTTGGGGTCGGCGGTCAGCGCGCCGCTCACGGTGACCGTCCTCTCGGCGGTCCAGCCGCTGCAGGAGCTTTCGGCGGCGGCTGCGCAGGCCCGCACTTGGTAGCCGTAGGTGGCGATGCTCCGGCCCTTGAGTTCCGCCGACGTGGCTGCGCCCTTGTGGGCGTCGGTCCATGCCAGGGTGCCGATTCGTTCCTGGAGTTGGTAGCGCACCGCTCCCGCCGATGCGGCCCAGGAGACTTCGTAGTTGCCGTCGGCGTCGCTGGCCGGGACGGTGAACGAGGCCGGGGTCGGCGGCGGCTCCGCCGGGGTGCTGCCGTCCGCCGGGGCCGACCAATCCCCTTGGCCCAATCGGTTCCCGGCGCGGACCTGCACTTGGTAGGCGGTGTTCGCCGTGAGGCCGGTCAGGGTCTTGGACGTGCTGGTCCCCGCGCCGGCCGGGCTGCCCCAATCGGCCATGTTGCCGTTGATGCGGTGGCGCACTTGGTAGCCGGTGATCGCCGCGCCGTTGCTGCTCGGCGCCGTCCAGGAGACGGCCAGCTTCGTGCTTCCCGATGCGGTCACCGTGGGCTTCGCCGGCGCGTCGGGAACGTCCACGACATGCACCTTCGCCGTGGCGCTGCCGCTGCCGCCGTCCCCCGTGCAGGTCACCGTGACGCTGAAGTTGCCCACCGCGCTCGGCGTGAAGGCGGCGGACCCGGACGGGTCGGCGGAGCCGATGCCGGGCGAGCCGGAGCAGCTTGTCGCGTTCGATGACGACCAGGACAGGTCGGCGCTGCCGCCCAGCTTGACCTCGCCCACGTTGAAGGACGCGGAGACCGTCGGTGCGGGCGTTGGCGCCGGAACGCCCTTGACGAACACGCTGGCCAGGAGGTCGGCCTCGTGGGTGCCGCCGTTCCTGAGCTCCAGGGTGCGTCCCGCTGCGTTGATCCAGGGCGCGACCTTGGAGCCGCTTGCGCCGCAGGCGAATTTGGATGTCTTAAGGTACACGCAGGGCTTGGTGGCGTTCTGCGTGGACCAGGTCACCGTGGTCGAGCAGCGCGTCCCGCCCGCGGGAATGGTGCAGGGAGAGGGGTCGGCCGAGATGGTTCCGGTGGGCGCCGGAACGGGCACCGTCACCGT
>JAPPKD010000124.1 GCA_028820215.1 Spirochaetaceae bacterium
TCCAGCTCGACGGCGCCGACATCCAGCGCGAGGAGCTCTTGAACAAGCTCCACCAAGCCGACCGGCCGCTCCGGCAGCGTGCCGCGGCCTCGATCACCGACGGGCTGCGGGCGCTGCTTCCCACCTCGACCTTCGTGTTCAACACCTTGCTGGCCGACAAGGCGTCGGAGGACCGGCTGCGCAGCTTTCCGTCCTGGATCAGCGACCGCAACCTGGACAACCAGGTCGACGACGCCATCGTCGACGCGCTGGTCGCCGCGGTGGTCGGCCGCTACGACATCGTCGAGCGATACTACCGGCTGAAGCGCCGGCTGCTCGAAGTCGGCGAGCTGTTCGACTACGACCGCTACGCGCCGCTCGCCGCCGAGTCCCGGCGCTACCACTGGGACGATGCCGTGGAGACGGTGCTGTCGGCCTACCGGCGCTTCAGCGACCGGCTGGGCGAGCACGCGGCGCGCTTCTTCGACAACGCCTGGATCGACGCGCCGATCCGGCCGCGCAAGCGCGGCGGCGCCTTCTGCCACTCGGGCGTGCCCTCCGTCCATCCCTACCTGCTGCTCAACTACCAGGGGCAGCCGCGCGACGTGATGACCCTGGCACACGAGCTCGGCCACGGCGTGCACGGGCTGCTGGCCGCCCCGCGCGGGTACCTGCAGTTCCACACGCCGCTGACCACCGCGGAGACCGCTTCCGTGTTCGGAGAGGCGCTGGTCTTCCAGGACCTGCTGGAACGTGAAGACGACCGGCGCGAGCGGCTGGCCATGCTGGTGCGCCGCATCGAGGACACCTTCGCGACCGTCTTCCGCCAGACCGCCATGAACCGGTTCGAAGAGGCCATCCACGAGGCGCGCCGCAGCGACGGCGAGCTCACGCAGGAGCGCTTCGCGGAGCTGTGGCTGTCCACGCAGCGGGCGATGTTCGGCGACAGCGTCACCCTGAGCGAGGACTACGGCGCCTGGTGGAGCTACATCCCCCACTTCGTGCACACGCCGGGCTACGTATACGCCTACTCCTTTGGCGAGCTGCTGGTGCTGGCGCTCTACGCCCGCTACCAGGAGGCAGGCGAGTCCTTCGCGGACTCCTACGTGGAGATGCTGGCGGCCGGCGGCTCCAACTGGCCGCACCGGATCATGCAGCCGCTGGGCGTCGACCTGACCGACCCGGGGTTCTGGGACCGCGGTCTGGCGATGGTCGAGCAGATGGTGGCAGAAGCCGAGGAGTTGGCCGGATTGCCGCGCTAGCGGCACATCCGGACGAGTCCTCGGCAAAGGAGGGGATGGGCCAACAGCGGCGCGACGCGCCGCTGTTGGGGCGGTAGCGCGGCACCGCGGTCATCCCGTACAGTCGGCAGCGCGTGATTCGCTGGTGCTTCGAGGTGCTGACCTCCTCGGTCGGCAAGAAGGCGTTGATGGGCGCCACCGGGTTGTTCCTGTGCTCGTTCCTGGTGGTGCACCTGTACGGCAACCTGCTGCTCTACGCCGGCGCCGCGTACTTCGAGGAGCACGCTCACGCGTTCGCCAAGAACGTCATCATTCGCATCATCGAGGTGTTCCTGTTCCTGTCGATCGTCCTGCACGCGGCCAGCGGCATCTGGCTCACCGCCCAGAACCGCAAGGCGCGCCCGGTCCGCTACGCCAGGAACCGCTCGGCGGGAAGGAGCACGCTGGCCTCGCGCACGATGGTGATCACCGGCAGCGCGATCTTCATCTACCTGGTGATCCATCTCCGTCACTTTTTCTACGAGTCCCGTCTCGGGCCGCGGGCGGACGATGTGTCGCTGTATGAGCTGGTGGTCACCACCTTCCGCATGCCGGGGTACGCGGTTCTGTACGTGGTGGCGATGGTGCTGCTGGCCGCGCACCTGCTGCACGGCTTCCAGTCCGGCTTCAAGTCGCTCGGGCTGCACCAGGTGCGCTACGCGCGCCTGATCCGCGCCGTGGGCATCGTCTTCTCCATTGCGGTGCCGGCCGGCTTCGCGTCGCTGCCGATCTACTTCGTCGCCGGCGGAGGCAAC
>JAPPKD010000236.1 GCA_028820215.1 Spirochaetaceae bacterium
CCTCGTAGCGGGCGATGTCGTCCGGCAGCGCGTGCAGCGGCCAATGCGGGGCGGTGTAGCCGACGTACAGGAAGAACGGCGCCCGCGTATCGGCCGCCTGCTCCACCATGGTCGCCGCGTGGTCGCTGATGGCGTCGGTGAGGTAATAGGAGTCCGCCTCGGCGGCGGCGTCGATCAGCCGGTCGTCGCGCACCATGAAGGGGGGATTGAAGTAGCTGCCGCCGCCGCCGGCCATGCCGTAGTGGGTGTCGAAGCCGCGTTGCACCGGCAGTGGATGGTCGGGCGTGCCGGGCCGCCAGGTGTCCGGGCGGTTCGCCTGGTAGCCGCCGCCGACGTGCCACTTGCCCGCCATCATGGTCCGGTAGCCCCCCGCCCGGAGCCCCTCGGCGATCGTGACGCAGTCGTCGCGCAGGTAGCCCTGGTACTCCGGGATGCCATAGTTGCCGGCCATGTGGCCGACACCGGCCTGGTGCGGGTAGAGCCCGGTCAGCAGCGCGGCGCGCGTCGGGCAGCAGCGCGCGCAGTTGTACGCCTGCGAGAAGCGCAGCCCGGACCCCGCCAGGGCGTCCAGGTTCGGCGTCGCGATCTCCGACCCATAGCAGCCGATGTCGGAGTAGCCCAGGTCGTCCGCCAGGATGACCACGAAGTTGGGACGCCTCGCCGCACTCCCGTCCGCTCGCTCCACCGTCTCCACCATGCCGCCGAGCCTAAGTCGCATCGGCCCCCGGAACAAGTGCAAGAGCGGCGAACGCCGCGCATCACCGGCGTCCCGCTACATGCGCGAACGCAGCAGCATTCCGCGCTGGTACCAGGTACACCTGGGCACGGCCGACTTCGGCGACGCGCGCGCCGCCACCCGCATCCTCCCGTTTGCCACCTTCTGCCGCGAGCTGTTGCTGCCATCACTCGAAGGCGCACAGCATTACGGCCGGCGAGCAGCGCGCAAGCACTCTCCTACGACATCGCCGATCCGCCGACGGCGGACCGGTTGCCGGCACTTCTTGTCTCGGTCGGCGCGGACTCTACCACCAGTTCGTGTCCGAGTGCCCGCAGCGCATCGTGGATCCGGCTGACGGACGTTCCGTGACGCGGGTCGAGCATTCGTCGCACCACCTTCTCATCGACGCCGAGCCGGCGAGCGAGTGCCGTGCGGGACAGTCCACTATCCCGAAACGCGAGGGCAAGAGCCGCCTTCGCAGCCGTTCCGGGGGGGACAGCGACATTGTATTCCCCTGGGCGGCAGGCGCTCGGCGGCGGAATGGGTTCGTGGTCGTCGAGGCGCCCGGCGACCGCTTCGTCCAGCGCGTCGGCCGCTTCGGCGAGTGCATCCGCCTCGTCGGCGCCGCTGGTCAGACACTCGGGCAGGTCCCGAAACGAAACGACAAACTCTTCAGCGCCCGTGCGGCGCAACTCGGCAGGATAAACGAAACGCATCAACTCCCCCTGTCGTTCTGTTTCTTCCCCATCTTCCCGGGCTCGACAAGGTCACTCCGATTGAGGCCCAGCTGGCGAACCATGGCGGACAGGAGCCCGGCAGAAATCTCCTTCCGACGGTCTTTGACCGTGGTCTTCCGCGACCCATAGTACAACGTGACATGACTGCCCTTGCCGCGCTTGGAGTCGATACGAACGGAAACCCCGCGAATCCGCGCAACCTCAGAGACTCGTTCGACAAACTCCCTCCCCGTCACTGCCCCATGATCGGACGTTAGTGTCCGACAGGTCAAGCCACCCGAATGTGCGTCGATCTCCGCGACAGCCCGCGCATTGACCCGGCGAAACTTGGGAGCGAGAATCTCGGTACCAGGAAGATGAGGAACTCGGGCGACCGCAGCTTGACGCTACAGGTCGACAAGCGGCGGCACGCGGAGGTTCTGGAGGCCACCGGCGTCGGGACGGTGGCGCGTTGTGGCGGGCCGTTCCGCTACGGAGCACCTGTGCAGCCAAGTGTTCCGCCCGGTAGACGGGGTCCTTGATGGCGAACAGTCGGCCCAATTTCCTGTTTCTGATCGCGCACGACATCTCGCTGCGGTTCGGCTGTTACGGCGACCCGCGCGCGGTCACCCCGAACATCGATGCGCTCGCCGCCGGCGGCGCCCTGTTCGAGAACGCGTTCTGCCAGTTCCCGATGTGTGCGCCGGCGCGCACGTGCCTGATGACCGGGTGCCGGCCCGGCACCGTGCAGCGCTACGGCATCGGCGCCGCCGATTTCTACGCCGGACTGCGCCGCCGGCTGCCCTGGATCCGCACCCTCCCGGAGTTGCTGCGCGGCGCCGGCTACCGCACGGTAAGCCTGCACAAGGTGCTGCACGAGTACGAGGCCGACCCGCCGAGCTGGAGCGAGCCGCCCTGGTACGCGGCCACCGGCGCGGTGCCGGCCTGGTGTCCTGACGACTTCGACTGCCGCGAACGGGCACGGCGCTACCGCTCGGCCGCCAACCGCAGCCTCATGGAAGCACGCTTCCGGCTGCTGCAGGCGGCCGAACCGGATGCCATCACCCAATTCAAACGCTGGCGGGGCGGCCCGGTCGAACGTGAGCCGGCAGGCGACCAGGACTACTACGCCGGCGCCACCGCCGACCAGGCGATCGCCCTGCTGCACGCCCACGCCGCCGAGCGCGACGCCCCGCCGCTGTTTCTGGGCGTAGGGTTCTGCAACACCCACCTGCCGTGGCTGGCCCCGGAGCACTACTGGCGGTTGCACGATGCCACCGACTTCGCCGCCGGAGCCGGCTACGACACCGCCCGCCCCTCCCCGCTCGCGGAGGAACTCGCCGTGGCCGGCAACGAGCCGTTCCAGTACTACCGGCAGGACGATCACGTCGCGGGAGCCCGTGCCGCCTGGCAGCCCACCGCGCTGCAGGCCCAGGAACTGCGCCGCGGCCACTACGCCGCGGTCAGTTACCTGGACGCCCAGGTCGGCCGCATCCTCGCCGCCCTCGACGACACCGGCCTGGCCGGCAGCACCGCGGTGGTGTTCACCACCGACCACGGCTTCGCTCTCGGCGAGCACCGCCACTGGGGCAAGGGCATGCCCTGGGAGCCCGACCTGCGCGTCCCGCTCCTGCTGCGCACCCCGCACGGCGGCGCGGGCCAACGCGTGGCCGCGCTTGCGGAGCATATCGACCTGCTGCCCACCCTCGTGGAGCAGGCCGGCCTCGAACCGCCCGCCTGGGCCGAGGGCGGCAGCCTCACGCCGTTGCTCCGCAACCCCGCCGCCCCCGGCAAGCAGGCGGTGTTCTCCCGGGCGGTACGCGGCGCGCTCACCGCCCACTCCGCCCGCACGCCTCACCACCGCTACACCCGCTGGCTCGACCCCGCCGGCCGCCTGCATGCCGAGGAACTCTACGACCACCGCTCCGATCCCGCGGAGACTCACAATCTCGCCGCGCACGCCGACCGGTCCCTCCTCACCCGCCTGCGCACCCTCTCCCCAAGCATCACCCGAAGCTGACCGCGGCACCCCTGTCCCGATCCGTCGAGAGTCGGTGTCGCCATGCCACGCAAGTTGATGACAATATGCCAAGTTCTACGGTACACAATGCGTCCAATACATGGTGTCTCGCATCGACGCACGCACCCTTCGATCGGCCATCCTGGCAATCGCCGTCTGCTTCGTGGCCGCCGTGGGATTCGCGCATCCGGGCGGGAGGGCGAGCGACGGCTGCCACTACTGCCGCTCGAACTGCGAGAAGTGGAACCTCGAGAAGGACGAACGCCACTGCCACGACGAAGGCTCCAACTCCTCGGCATCCAACGCCGCGCCGCCGCAGCGCGTGGCTTGCGAGCGCGGCAGCGGCGAGACCTGGCGCGGGCTGGTCGTGGCGCCGGAGTGCCGCTGCACACCGTACGATCGGGATGACTACCCCTATCCGCAGAGCGTCGAGCCGCTGATCGCACAGAGAGACGGCATGACTTCCAAGTACAGCGGGACGATATTTCGTAGCCTGAAGGAGTCGGACATCGAGCACGTCGTGTCGCTCTCCGAGGCGCACGACAGTGGATTGTGCGCCGCCGGTGCCGCCACGCGCCGGCAGTTTGCCCGCGACCTCGACAACCTGGCGCTGGCCGCGCCGCAACTGAACCGCTACCAGAAGCGCGGTTTCGACGCCGCCGAGTGGCTGCCGCCGCGGAACCGGTGCTGGTACGCCCAGACCATCATCGCCGTACGGCAGGAGTACCGGTTGACCATCGATCGTCACGAGGTCAAAGCTCTGGAACGCGTGCTGGCGGATTGCCGTCCGAGCTGAGGCGGACCGTCACGCCGTGACGGGGAAAGACGACTATAACATCACGCTGCGGATGCACTTGGATCACGAGGCGTACAGGTCGACGTAGTGCTGCGGCGGATCCCACGGCTCGTGCGGATCGAAGCAGTCCACCCACAGGAAGAACCTGTCGTGCGCGCGGTTGAGCTCGATCCAGTCGGCGACGTCCTGGAAGGTGCGCGCGGCGAAGGTGTCGCGCTCGGTCTGCCAGTGGCGCTGCCGCCAGCGGTTGTGGTTGGCACGCATCCGCTCCGGCGCGCGGATCTTCTCCGGCGCGCAAGTACATCCTGTTTGTTTCGTACGGCAAAACCGTTTCCAAGGCGTTCCGCAATGCCCGAGCTGTGCCTGAGGCTGGTGACAGAGTTCCGGGGCGCCGGTGACGCCGGAAGGGTTGCTTGAAGCAGCCGAGGCCCTGGTTTCCCCCAGGACGCGGCCGGCCATCGAGAGCAAGTATTCGTCGCTCGATCTCGACGGCTTATTACGCTCTATTCACCGCGCTCACAGCGGAGGTCGCCCGGCCCTACCGGCGGGAAGTGAAAGATACCGCTCGCAGACTGGTCGAGCACGGCAGGGCCCGCTCATTTATACTTGCGCGCATGGCACAGGCTACCGTCTACCTTCCAGCGCACGTGCTGGAAGCGGCGCGGCAGCGAGCCCGCGAACAACACCGCGCTCTGGCCCATGGCAGCTTGCCCATGCTCCGGGATCGATCGGGGCAAACGACCTGATGATCGCGTCGATCGCGCCGGCCGGTTCGGTCAGGCTCGTTACCCGCGCCTGGGACGAATTCGCGCGTGTCCCCGGCCTTGAAGTAGAACTCTGGTAACCGACCCCGGCGGCAAGTCGCCCTCCCGCTCCGTCGGCCGGCCAATGCGAAAGCCGAGGTTCGCCGCGGCGCCGGGCGCGTTCCGGTACCCGCCGTTCCGGTACCCGCCGTTCCGGCGGGTGTGGGTCACCGGGGTGCTGATCGCGCTCGCCGCCTGGACGGAACGGCTCGCGGCCGGCTGGCTGATCCTTACCGAGACCGACTCGGTGTTCCTGACCGCGGCGTCGTTTGCGGTTCGCCAGGCGCCGGGGCTGATCGCGGCGCCGATAGCCGGGGCGATCAGCGACCGTGTGCCGCGCAACCGGCTGCTTGGAATTGCCGCCGCCTGCCGGGCGGTGCTGCTGGCGCTGCTGGCGATCTTCGCCCTGTCGGGCCTGGAACCGCTGTGGGTCGCGTTCGTGCTGATCGCGCTGGCCGGGGTCGCACACTCGTTCGAGACTCCGTCCACCCAGGCGCTGGTGACGGACTCCGTGCCGCGCCGCGCGGCGATGAACGCGGTCGCCCTGCAGTCGGTCGGCGCCCGTGGGATGGGTGCCCTGGGAGGGCTGATCGGCGGCGTGGTGATCGCCAGCTACGGCATCCCCGCCGCGCTGTTCGCCGGCGCCGTCGTATCCCTGGCCGGCGGACTCGTGGTGGGGACAATGCGCCCCGTCGCGCCGCGCGGAGCACGGACCGAGCGCCGCGACACCTCGGTCCTGCGGGACGTGGCTGACGGGTTGCGGGTGATGTTCTCCGTGCCGCTGGTGCGCACGCTGCTGGCCCTGGCGGTGCTGGTGGAGATGTTCGGTTTCGCCTACCACTCGGTGCTGCCCGCCGTCGCCCGCAACGTGCTGGAGGTGGGTGAGGTGGGCCTCGGCGTGCTGAGCATGATGGCCGGCTTCGGTTCGCTGGCGGGGGTAATCGCACTCACCGCAATCGGCAACGTCCGCCGCAAGGGCCTGCTGCTGCTTGGCATCACCCTCGGCTACGGCGCGTTCCTGGTGTCGTTCGCCTCCTCGGGCGTGTTCCCGCTGTCGCTGGTCCTGATCACCGGTGTCGGGGCGATGGCGGCCGCGTTCGACGCGATGCAGTGGGTGCTGCTGCAACAGTACGTGCCGGACCACATGCGCGGACGCGCCATCGGCGGCTGGGTGTTCGCGATCGGCTTCGGATGGGTGGGCTATCTGGCCCTCGGAGCCGTCGCCGAATCCGTCGGCGTGCAGTGGGCCTTGGCAGCCACCGGAGCGCTGGTGGTAGTCACTGGCCTCACCGCCGCCGCGGTCGCCCCAAAGCTGCGCTCGGCGTAGCTGGGCGTTGGGCAGGCCGCAGGCTCTGGCTGACCTCGCGCAACGGCCACACCGCCGGCCGCGGGTGGATCAGGTCGCGCTTCACCGCGTGGATCTCGCCGAGCATCTCCTCGCCCGGCTGCTCCGCGAGATCCTCCTTGATCACTCGATCCGCTCGCTCACCGCGTTGATGGCGTCTCTCCTCACACGCCGCACAGCCCGGCGGCATCGTCGATCGGCTCCTGGTAGGCGCGCACGGCACCGGTCATCACGTCTTCGACCGTGACCGGCTTCCCACACGCGGCCGATTCCAGCATGGCGTAGGACACGGCGACCGCGCGCATGCCCTGCTCCACGTCGACCTCCACCGGCGCGCCGTCAGCCGCCGCGCGAGCCAGCTCGGCGTACTCCACGGCGATCAGCTTGCGGTCGATCGCCGGGAACTCCAGTTCGTAGCCGACCAGCAGCTCGCCGCCGAACAGCCGCGCGGTCACCTCTTCGAGGCGGAACTCCGGCACCCACTCCAACAGATCGCCGCCGCCGTGGCGCTCGCCGTTCCGGTCGAGCGCAAAGGGGTGCCCGCTGCGGTCCGGCGGCAGCTCCACGGCCCCCTCGGAGCCATACAGGGCGCGCCGCCACTGCCGGAGCCCGCGCGACGCGTGGTCGGACACGTACTGGCCGGCGGCGCCGTTGGCGAAGCGCAGCGTGGCATACACGGCATCCTCGGCGTCGACCGCGAACCGCTCCGGCATGTGCCGCTGCCAGCGCCCGTAGACGCCGGCGGGATTGACCGCGCCGCCGCCGGGCGCGGCCGCCGGGTTGGCGCGCTCCGGCTCGTGCAGCCGCGCCTGCGCGTACACCTCCGTCACCGGCCCGCACAGGTACTCCATCATGTCGGCGTCGTGCACGCCGGCGTCCACCAGCAGCCCGCCCTGCTCCTTGCGGTGCCGCCACACGGTGATGAACATCACGTCCGAGCCGCCGAGGCTGTTGTGCTGGTAGAAGCGCGGTGCGCCGATGGCGCCGGCGTCGATCAGCGCCCGCGCCAGCCGGTTCAACGGGTCGCGGCGGTAGTTTTCCGCCACGCTCACCACCAGTCCCGAGCGGTCCGCGCACTGCCGGATGTGGCGGCAGGCGGCAACGGATACGCCGAGCGGCTTTTCCACCATCACGTGCCAGCCCCGCTCCAGGGCGGCGGCCACCGACGTGTGGTGCCCGACCGTGCTGGTGGTGACGTCCACCGCCTGCACGCCGAGCGGCGCCAGTTCCTCCAGGCTCGGCACCGTGGCCGGGCGCACCCCGAAATGGCGCTCCGCGGCGGCCGCCAGAGAGCCGGCATTGGCGGCCACCGGATCGCACGCGCCGACCAGCCGGAACGGGCTCAGGCCTGCCCGATGCAGTTCCGCCAACCCCTCCAGGTGGCGGTGTCCCATGCCCCCGCAGCCGACGATGGCCAGCGCAATCTGCTCCATGCTGTCCTCCCGGCCGCATGGTACCGACTGGCGCCGATGGCGTCAGTGCGATACGGTCTGGCCATGAACCAGATACCGATCGTCGACACCCACCAGCACCTCTGGGACCTCGACCTGCTCAACCTGCCCTGGCTCGACGAGGCGCCGCAGCTCGCCCGCCACCACCGCATTGACGACTACCTGCGCGAGGTCGCCGGTCACGGGGTGGCCAAGGCGGTCTACATGGAGGTGGACGTGGCGCCCGAGGAACGCCCGCGCGAGCGCGAGGTGATCACCGCACTGTGCCGCGACCCCGAGGCGCCCACCTGCGGCGCGGTATTCGGCGCCACCCCCGGCAGCGTCGAGTTCCCGGCGGTCGTCGATGCTCTGGCCGCCAATCCTTACGCCAAGGGCGCGCGCCTGGTGCTGCACCCGCCCAATCTGGCCGGCGACTACTGCCTGCAGGACGCTTTCGTCGACGACGTGCGCAAGCTGGGCTCCAACGGCCTCATGTTCGACATCTGCATCCGCCCGACCGCCCTGGCCTCAGCCGCCGAGCTGGCGCGCCGGTGCCCGGACATGACCTTCATCCTGGACCACTGCGGCAACGCCGACCCGCACATCGTGGCCGGCAGCGGCGGCAATCCCGACGACCCGACCTACGGCCACACGCGCGAGCAGTGGATGGAAGGGATGCAGACCGTGGCCGCGCAGCCCAACACGGTGTGCAAGATCTCCGGCATCGTGGCGCGCGCCGCCCCCGGCTGGTCCGCCGCCGACCTGGCCCCGGCGGTCAACCACTGCATCGACAGCTTCGGCGAAGACCGCATCGTGTTCGGCAGCGACTGGCCGGTATGCACCTTCGGCGCCCCCCTCGGCGCGTGGATCACCGCCCTGCGCGAGATCGTCAGCACCCGACCCGACCGCCTCCAGCACAAGCTCCTGCACGACAACGCCACCCGCATCTACCAGCTCGAGTTGCTAGGCGAGAAGTAGTTAGGTATTCGTATGGTGATAGTTCAACGACATTCCTTGCTTAGTGAATCACTAGTGGCCGGACAGAGTCTGATGAGCCAAACCAGGCCGGATAGCGAGGCGTCCTCTCGCGCGGTTGGCAACCGGGCAGTAGCTAGTCGATCTGCCAACCGTTGTGCCTGATGGCCGCAAGATGATCGGTGGCACCCCGGCTTCCGCGGTCGACCACAGGCTCTACCCGCTGGAACCACGCGAGAGTCGGCGGTGGAGGCGCTTGATGACCTCATGGCGTCGCCAAATGCGCGATCGCGAGTAGCCGTTGACTCAATTGTACACTATGACTAATTTGGCGATCTATGTCCACCGCCCACCCGGCCCGAACCAATCGCCACCGAGAGAATACAGCGACGGGGGCGGACGGCTTGACAGGGCTCGTGGCAGCTGCGGCCATGCCCATTCCTTCGTTGGACAAAGATGGGCTACTGCCAAGAGGCATACACCGTTGTTCGCGCGACGACCTGCGGGCGCGGTACTCTACTACCGACGAGCGCACCCGTCTCTATCACGTTTTCGTAGACCTTCTCACCGCACTACACGAGCAATACATCAGAGGAGCTATCTACGTGGGTGGTAGTTACGTGACAGACAGATTCAAGCCAAGCGATATCGATGTCGCCCTTGATCTACGGAACGAGCCTCGGGCCGCCCCGAGCCTTCGCGTCGTTGCGCGGTTGCGCGCGGACTTCCTCGTCCGAGGGTTGGACCTTCTTCCGGTCCTGGCGGGGCAGCAGAACTTCGTGGAGTTCCTGCAGCAGATTAAGCCTTTCGAGTGTATGCTGAACCGCCTGCCGCCCAACTCCCGGAAAGGAATCCTGCAGGTCATCTGATGGGCGTTTGGGTCGATGCGGCCCGCGAGTCGATGCGGACGGTCCTGAACGAGCTCGCCGCTATACGGACAATGCCGCTTGATGACAACGACAGGGAACTCACAGAAGAACCGCACTGGACCACGCTTGAAGGGATGCTGGACGATTATCGTCTCGCTAGGGTCCTTGATGCATCGGATCTCGTCGCTCGCCTGGAAGGCCCATCTCTCGAAGCCGGCACGTCCGCAGTCCTTCTCTCACGGGTCGTGGGGGACATGTGGAAGCAGGTCAAGACGGCCACTGCACTAACGATTGCACTCTCTAGTACTGCCGACACAACACTGGCTCTCTGGGCACCTCGGTGGCCCGAGAGCCTCAACATGGATGTCACGGGCACTGGCGGTGGCAGTCTGTTCCTCGGGTTCCGAGCTTCGCGATCCCCGCATCCAGAGATCGGGTTCCAGGATGCTGGGATTACGGCGATGCAAGAGGTGATGGCCGGGATCGCCGATGCTGCATCGTTCTTAACCGACACTGGCGTTCACCGCGAGATCTCCGACCGGTATCCCGACCCTGCGATCCTGGACTCCATCCTCTCGGCGGTATACCACCTCGCCCCTACGGGGCGCCGAGGTATCAATGCCGTTACCTTCTACGGGTGTGGCGAGGACTTGCCCCCGTTACCCGCTGCTCCGCTCACACCGGAAACCAGAAAAATTCTCAAACCACTGCTTGATCAGCCAGTAACGCCCGATGCGCACGCCGTGTTCCAGGGGAGGATTCGCGCGGTCGATCTTGATGCCCGGCGATTTGTACTACGGGGTGTCCCGAAGCACGGGGCTGTTCGATGCGTGTATCCGGCCCGTCTTGATCGTCGCGTCCGGTCCATGCTGGCCTCGGGCGCGATAGTCGCGGTCGAAGGTGCCTACAGCCCAAAGCACCCACGCTTGATGCAGGTATTGAACGGAATCCGATCAGTGGACCCATAGCTCTCTTTGCAGGTTATCCTGGGTCAAATACCTACTGTCGAGTGCGTCGTCAGTCGAGCCGCATAGTTACGCCGATCGTCAAGGCTGAGTGATCTCACAGGTTCTCCAGTTCGAATTCTCCTTCACCCCATCCAAAACGAACGGTCTCCTGGTCGATTGTTCCAGTTGCCTTATCTTCGAGTTCGCATCTATGCGTTCCGCCGTAAGAGTCTTCGAACGTGAGCACGCAGGTCGTGATGAAGTCTATAAGAGTGTTGCGTGGAAAGACCACTCGAACAGTCCCCTTGTTTCCGCTACGATTGTACGTCCAATTCGAGGTCGCGACTCTGATCTCCGGATTCCTTGCTTCTGTCTCACTCCAGAAGTAATACGTAATCACCAAATCCACAGGCAGATCGCGCACCGACGCGTTTTGCTGTGGCAATCTCCCGCCACGACCTTCGTCGTTGGTGAGCGTCAGCTTGTAACCAACCAAGGTTTCCGGGGCTAGTGGCCCGACCGTAGTGACGGTGACGCGACAGCCGGCGAGAACGATCGCCAGTGCGAGCGGGGCCAGCCAAACGAGTCTCTTGTTCATGAGTCTCCTCCACATACCTCGCTCCGCACGCGGTGAGAACGTGCCGAACCGCGCAGAAACAGTTTCGCCAGAGGCTTCATAGTGCCTATAGTAGCGGATTCGGGGCTGTGCGTCGCGTCCGGCTAGCCAGCGTCGGCAGTGGGTGGCGGCGCGTATGCAACGTCAGCCCTTGGCCGGGGGCCAGCTCGTGCCGCCGCGGCCGGCGAGGTGGTGCACTTCGCTGGCTACCAGGGTGGCGTGCAGGCGGTCGGTCAGGTGGGCGCGGGGGGCGGCGTGGCGGGGGTCGGCCCACAGGTTGGCGGTCTCGCCGGGGTCGGCGTCCAGGTCGTACAGCTCGCCCTCCGGCGCGGCGCGCGCGGCCGGGTCGTGGAACAGGGACAGCTTGTAGCGGCCGTCGTGGAACATGGTGCCGTAGATCGGCGGGTCCCAGTAGCCGCGATTGCCGTAGCCGGAGTTGCGGTACATCGTCAGCGCATGGTCGCGCGGCGCCGCAACCTCCCCGCGGGCCAGCGCCGCCAGGTCTTGCGACTCGGGCATCAGAGCCGTCACATCGGCAGCCGGCATTCCGGCGGCGCGCAGCAGCGTGGCGGCGAGGTCGTGCGGCTGTACCAGCTCAGCCACCCGCTGACCCGCCAGCTCGCCCTCCGGCAGGCGCAGGATCATCGGCACCCGCGAGCAGGGGTCGTAGAAGTAGGCGCCCTTGGTGATCAGCTCGTAGTCGCCGATCATGTCGCCGTGGTCGGACACGAACAGCACCAGCGTGTTGCGTGCCAGGCCGCGCCGCTCCAGCTCGGCGAGGATGCGGCCCACCTGCCGGTCGAGGAAGGCGACCGAGGCGTAGTAACCGTGGCGCACGCCGGCCAGGTCGCGGCCGCCCGAGTGCCTGCCGTAGCGCTTGTGGAAGCCCTCGCGCTCGCGCGCCACGCCGCCCGGTACCGGCTCGTGCGCGGCAGTCAACGGGCGCACCGGATCGATTGCGGCGCGGTCCACCAGGTCGCCGGCCTCCGGGGGATAGTCGAAGTACGGCGAGTGCGGATCGAAGAAGCTCACATTGAGAAAGAACGGCCGCTCCGGGTCGCGCTCGCCGAGGAAGGCGATGGCACGCTCCGCGGCCCAGGTGCTGAAATGCGCGTCGGCAGGATGGTGGTCCTGCGGGCCGGCTTCGAGACGGTGCAGGAACTCCGGGTGGTGCTCGCGCAGCCAGGCCGCATAGCCGTTGTACGGCGAGTCGAGGTGGATCTGCGGGTCGATGCACCACTCGTAGCGTTCGAAGCCGTCGTGCGGGTGGCGCCGCTGGGCCTCCACCATGCGCCCCGACACGTGCAGCTTGCCCACCAGCGCGGTTTCGTAACCGAGGCGGGCCAGGTGCGCCGGCAGCAGCACCTGGTCGTCGGGCAGCGTGTCGTGCAGCCGGTACACGCCGTGCCCCGGCGGCGGCTTGCCGGTCAGCATGCAGGCGCGGCTCGGCGTGCATATGGTGGCGTTCACGTAGCAGCGCTCGAACAGCACGCCGCCGCCCGCCAAGCCGTCCAGGGCCGGCGTCGCTATTGCACGACACCCGTAACAGCCAAGCGTATCCCAGCGCTGCTGGTCACTCATGATGAGCAGAATGTTGGGCCGGCACGCCACCATGCGATGCGCAGCCTGCCGCACGCCCGCTTTCCGTGTCAAAGACCCGTGTCAAATCTATGTCGAACGGGCGCAGCCTCCGCGCGCGGTTGACCGGGCGGGGCCGGCTCCATAGGCTTTCGCGACCATGGCGCACCAGTATCAGCTACGCCACGGCGGCAGGCGGGTTCCAGGGGTCGGGAGTTCCGGCGTTCGTGATCCGGGGCCGGCTCGGCGTGAACCCGGACGGCGCCCGCCTGCGATTGCCTGAACATGGCTGACGCAGGAAGCCGGGCCGCGCTGCGCCGGCGGCTGGAGCGTTCCAAGTACCTGTACCTGCTGTTCGCAGGCCCGTTTCTGTTCTACGTGCTGTTCGAGTACGCGCCCATGTACGGGGTGCTGATCGCATTCAAGGAGATCAAGGTGTTCCGCGGCCTGGTGCCGATGCTGACCGCGCCGAGCGTCGGGTTCAAGCACTTCGAGCAATACCTCGCCGACCCCTACTTCTGGCAGTTGGTGCGCAACACGGTGCTGATCCGGGTGCTCGGGCTGGCGGTCGGTTTCCCGGCGCCGATCATCCTGGCGCTGATGCTCAACGAGGTGGGCTCCGACCCGTTCAAGCGCACCATCCAGTCGATCACCTACATGCCGCACTTCATCTCGCTGGTGGTGATCTGCGGCATGATCGTCAACTTCGTGGCCACCGACGGCGTGGTGAACAACTTCCTCGCCTTTCTCGGCTTCGAGCGCACGCCGTTCCTGGTGCGGCCGGAGTGGTTCCGGCCCATCTATATCGCCAGCGACGTATGGCAGGACGTCGGCTGGGGCTCGATCATCTACCTGGCGGCACTCACCAACATCGATCCGCAGCTCTACGAGGCGGCGGCGATCGACGGCGCCGGGCGCTGGCGGCGCCTGTGGCACATCACCTGGCCGGGGATCCTGCCCACCGTTACCATCCTGTTCATCCTGGCCCTCGGCCGGATCATGGAGGTGGGCTACCAGAAAATCATCCTGCTCTACACCGGAGCCACCTACGAGACCGCCGACGTGATCAACACCTTCGTCTACCGGCGCGGCCTGATCGAGTCCGACTTCGCGTACGCCACCGCGGTCGGGCTGTTCACGTCGGTAATCGGCTTCGTGTTCGTGATCGCCGCCAACCGCATCAGCCGTTCCCTCGGGGAGACCAGCCTGTGGTAGGCATCGCGCGCACCGCCACCCCCGGCGACCGGGTGTTCGAACTGGTCAACGGCCTGCTGCTGATCACGCTCGCCTTCGTCACCCTCTACCCGCTCTACTACGTGGCGATCGTGTCCATCTCGCACGGCTACGCGGTGGTGCGCGGCGAGGTGAGCTGGTGGCCGGTGCAGGTCAACCTGGAGTCGTACCGGGCCGTGCTGGAAGCGCCCTACGTGCTGATCTCGTACCGCAACACGGTCTGGTACACGGTGGTCGGCACCATCGTGAACGTGGCGCTGTCGGCGTTCTGCGCCTACCCGCTGGCGATGAAGTTCTTCTACGGGCGGCGCTTCTTCACCGCCTTCATCGTGGCCACCATGTTCTTCAAGGGCGGCCTGATCCCGACCTACCTGGTGGTGCGCAGCCTCGGCCTGCTCGACACCATGTGGGCGCTGGTCCTGCCCACCGCCATCGTCACCTACTACATGATCATCATGCGCACCTTCTTCCAGAACATTCCGGAGGAGCTGCACGACTCGGCGTACCTGGACGGCGCCAACGACATCCAGATCTTCTTCCGCATCGCGCTGCCGATCTCGACGCCGATCATCGCCACCATGACGCTGTTCTACGCGGTGCAGCACTGGAACAGCTTCTTCCCGGCGCTGATCTACCTGAGCGACCGCGCCAAGTACCCGATCCAGTTGGTGCTGCGCAGCATGGTGATCGAGGGCGACGTGAGCAACATGCAGGTGGAGTTCCAGGACGACGAGCGGATCGTCGACACCACCGTCAAGTACGCGATCATCATGGTGTCCACGATCCCGATCCTGCTGCTGTACCCGTTCCTGCAACGCTACTTCGTAAAGGGTATAATGATCGGGAGCCTGAAAGGCTGATCGACGGGAGCCCGGCGGGCTGACCACGGGCTGCCGGCAAGAATGTCGCGTGCAGCCGGGACACGGCGCACGGATCCGGCCGATGCGGCCGTACACGACAACAGGAGGTGTTTCCCACGTGAGGAAACTGTGTTTTATGGGGGCGGCGCTGCTGCTGGCGTCCGCCGGAGCATTCGCGGCCGGTACCGAGGAGAGCGCCGCGGCGATGGACAGCGAGCCGACCGTCCTGGAAGTGGTGCTGCAGGATCGCGGCACCGCGCCGATCAACGTCGACTCGTCGGTGATCGACGCTATCGAGGAGCGGCTGAACATCATCTTCGACATCACCGCGATCCCGGGCGGGGGCGACTACAACCAGAAGAAACGCACCTTGATCGCCACCGACGACGTGCCGGATATCCTCAAGGTGCACCGCAACGACCTGGTCGAGTTCGGCGATACCGGCGTGTTCCTGGCGCTGAACGAGATGATCGACACCAAGGTGCCCAACTACAAGCGCATCCTGGAGGGCAATGAGCGCGTGCAGAAGACCGCCATCGACGGCGTCTACTACGCGTTCGCGACCACCAAGCGGTTCGAATTCCATCGCGGCATCATCAGCGTGATCCGCACCGACGTGGTGGACGGCCTGGGCTTGGAGTTGCCGCAGACCTTCGACGAGCTGTACGACGTGCTGGCCGCCATCAAGGAGGCGCATCCGGACAGCCACGTGTGGACCAACCGCGGCGGCGGCCGCAACCTGGTACGCAACACGTCCTACGCCTTCGGTACCGGGCCCGACATCTATTACGACCCCGACGTCGACGGGGGGCGCTGGGCGTACGGACCGATCCAGGAGCAGTACCGCAACCTGCTCGCGTACCTGCACCGCACCTACGACGAGGGCATTCTCGACCCCGACTTCGCCACCCTTACCACCGCCCAGTGGCGCGAAAAGCAAGGCTCGGAGAAGAGCTTCTTCTTCTACGACAACCCGACCTACGGCAAGCGCGCCAACGACGCCATCGTGCCGGTCAACCCGGACGCGTGGTGGGCGCCGACCGACGTGCTGACCAACTCGCTCGGCCAGCGCCGCTCGCTGTTCTACGAGGAGGAGGTGTGGAGCCAGATGTGGGCGGCAGGCCAGAAGACCGAGGCGGAGGACGCCATCGCGAGCTTCTTCAACTTCGCCTACACGGATGAGTTCGCGGAGATGAAGGCGTTCGGCATCGAGGGCGTGCACTGGGTACGCGACGGCGACGACTACCGCTTCACCGAAGAGATGCGCGCCGAGTACACCAGCGAGACCGGCGCCTACCTGATCGACAAGTTCATGAACGAGGTCGGCACCGGCGCCTACGGCGCATTCTCGCCGTACATCGACATGCGTCTGTATCGGATGAACTGGCCGGAGTACCAGATCAACTGGTACCTGGGCATGGAGGCCACCGGTCACTGGGACGACCCGAAGGTGGTTGCGCCGTTCAATTCCGCCGAACGCGAGGAGATCACCAACCTGACGGCGTCGCTGAACACCAAGGTGCATGCCGCCATCGACAAAGTGATCCTGGGCGACATGAGCCTTGCGGAGTGGGACGCCCTGGTGCAGGAGATCCGGCCCGACGCACTGCGCCTGGAGGAGATCCACAACGCCGCCGAGGAACGCTACCAGATGTCGCGATAGGCGACGCCGGGAGGCAACGACGTGATTCACCGCAGCGTGACGCTGCCGCTCCGCGCGCAGCTCGACATGGACGTGCTGGTGGCGGGCGGCGGCGTGGCCGGGGTGTTCGCCGCCCTGGGCGCGGCGGACCACGGCGCCCGCGTGCTGCTGGTCGAGCAGCACGGCTTCGTCGGCGGGCAGGGCACCGCAGGCGGGGTGCACACGTTCTGCGGCGAGACCCGCTTCGTGAACGACCGCTGGCGCGAGATGCTGCGCCGGCTGGACGCTTTCGGCGGCATCGCCCGCTACCGGCCCAACGCCGACGGGCGCGCTTTCGACTGCGAGAGCCTGAAGTTCGTACTGCAGGAGATGCTCGCCGAGGCTGGCGCGGAACTGCTGCTGCACACTCAGGTGTTGGCCGTGGAGCGGGAGGGCGACAGCGTGGCCGGCGTGGTGCTGGCCAACAAGAGCGGCCTGACCCGGATCACGCCCGCGGTGGCGGTGGACGCCACCGGCGACGCCGACCTGGTGGCGCGCGGCGGCTGGCCGTTCCGCAAGGGCGGACCGGTGCTGATGCCGGGCGACCCGCCGACGGTGGACGACGCGGCCGGCCGGTTGCAGCTCCCCATGAGCCTCTACTTCACCCTGGTGGACAACGGCGCGCCGGTGGCGCCGCAGTTGCCGCCGGGCTGTCCGCGCTACCGGGACGACGAGGAGGTGCCGATGATCACGGTCATCCCGCACGGCCACCACGTGACCGTGAAGATGAAGGTGATCGGCCACGACGCCACCGACGGCGCCTCCCTGTCGGCTGCGGAGCAGGCGGGCCGGCGGCAGATGATGGGAGTGGTGCACTACCTGCAGACACGGGGCTACCGCGGCACGAGCTACCCCAGCCACCGGCTAGCGTGGGTGGCGCCGCACATCGGCATCCGCGAGGGCCGGCGGGTGCAGGCGCGCTACTCGCTGCGCGCCGACGACATCCTCGCCGGGCGCCACTTCCCCGACGCCGTGGCGGTCGGCTCCTATCATACCGACTACCATTGGCCCACCGTGGTGCAGCGCGCCGGCACCGGCGTCACGGTGCAGTGCCCACCGCACCAGATCCCGCTGCGCGCGATGCGCCCGCGCGGCGCCGCCAACCTGCTGGTGCCGGGCCGCTGCCTGGGCGGCGACCACCTGGCCACCAGCTCGTTCCGGGTCATGGGCACCTGCGCCCAGACCGGCTTCGCGGCCGGGGTGGCCGCCGCGACGGCGGCACCGGCGCGCTCGGTGGATGCGGTCGACGTGGCGGCGTTGCGCGCGCATCTGCGCCGCGCCGGGGTGCGATTCGACCTGGCGCCCTACTACAGCTACCTGCGCCGCCGCCGCGGCTACGACGAGCGCGCCGGGCAGGCGGCGGCGCCGGTCACCGGGCTGGCGGTCGCCGAGTTGCCCACCGGTGAGGTGGTTGTCGCCTACCGTGCCGGCGGCACGCTGAGCGTGCTGCGCCGCTTCGAAGAGCGCTGGCAGCCGGCGGTCACCGTCGGCGGCGGGGAGACCGCGGACGCCGGTGCTGGCGTGACATTGAGCGTGGCCGACGGCGGCCGCAGCCGGACCGCTGACGTGGAGCGGATCCCGGCCATGGCCACCGAGGTGACCGAGAGCGACACCCCTCCCGAGGTGACGCTGCGCAGCGGCGCCCGCGGCTGGTCATCCGCGGACGGCGGCGTCAACTGGGACCGGAGCTGGTCGGCTGGTGAAGACGCAGACGCTCCCGACCGGTCAATCGCCGGTGACCGGGCCGGCCAGGACGGCTCCGGCAGTGGCGACGGATCGCGGCAGAACGGCGACCGGGGCGGAGAGATCGGCGGTGGCGGAGGCGGCTTCCGAGCCGGCACCGGTACCCGCCGTGATGGTCCCGCCACGAACGGCGCAGCCGGCGGAAGCCGGCACGCCATCAGCAGCGCATGGTTGCCCGCACCGCCGGCGTCGGGAGAGGTGGTCGCGCTGACGCTGGTCGACGACGATCGCGCCTCGCTCGGCGTGCGGCGGTTGTACGCGGCGGCGTGGGCCACGCCGCAGGGCGTGGTGCTTGGCACCTCCCCGGGAGACGGCTCCTGGCGGCAGACCCTGATCGCCGTGCCGGGCGGCAGCGGCCCGTGCGCGATGACGGCGACCGCCGACGGGGTGCTGGTGGCATGCATCGGCGGCAGCACCATCCGCTGCCGCCGCGTGCCGCTGGATGCCGTGATCGATGACGGCGCGCACGGCCGAGCCGCACAAGCCAACTGGCACCACGACAGTGCCGACCTGATCGACACCCTCAAGGAGCGCGAGCCGGCTTCTGCCCGGTGACGATGGGCCACGCTGCACGCGGCACGCGTGGCGGCCGGCCCGGAGGCTTCGCGCCCCTGTGCGGCACGTCGATCCGGCCCGTCGTCCCGGGCAGACTTCGGCGGCGATGCTCGGTATCATGCCGGCGTGGGGGTGAGCGCGGAACAGGTGCGTTGGAGCCGTAGCGTCCCGGTGCGCTATCACGCCGACGTCGC
>JAPPKD010000242.1:0-10467 GCA_028820215.1 Spirochaetaceae bacterium
TCGCCCCATGATCCCAACCTGCCTCAAACCGTCCGCCCCGGCTGAATAGTTACGACTTCTGAGCCTCGACACGCCGCTCAAGTTCATCTTCTCCCACTCGGCCTTGCGTGAAGGCTGGGACAATCCCAACGTCTTCCAGATCTGCGCGCTGCGCGAGGTCCGTACCGAGCGGGAACGGCGCCAGACGATCGGCAGAGGCCTGCGCCTGTGCGTCAACCGCCAAGGCGAACGCGTGCGCGGCTTTGATGTCAACACGCTGACGGTCGTGGCGCGGGAGAGCTACGAGGAGTTCGCCGAGCAACTGCAACGGGAGATAGAGGAAGAAACAAGGATTCGCTTTGGCGTCGTGGAGACGCATCAGTTTGCGAGGATTCCGGTCACTGGCGACGATGGTGCTACCTCCGTCCTCGGCTTTGCGGCGTCGCAGGAACTCTGGCAGCATCTGCACGCGGCGGACTACATCGACGCGGAGGGACGCATCCAGGACTCCCTCCGCGAAGCGCTCAAGGACGACAACTTCACGCCACCGGAGCGATTCGCCGCGCAGCGCACTGAAATCACCGAAGTGCTGCGCACGTTGGCGGGACGCCTCGACATCAAGAACGCCGATGAGCGGAAGCGGGTGCGCCCGCGCCAAGCGGTTCTCCACGGCGCGGAGTTCAAAGAACTGTGGGACCGCATCAAGCACAAGACCACGTACCGGGTTCAGTTCGACAACGAAGGACTGATTGCGCAGTGCGCCCGGGCGCTTCAGGATGCGGCGCACATTCCCCCGACGCGGCTGCAATGGCGCAAGGCCGACATTGCCATCGGCCAGGGCGGCGTACAGGCCACCGAGAGGAGCAGCGCGGCGACGGTGGTGCTGGACGAACGCGACATTCCCCTGCCCGACGTCCTAACAGAGCTGCAGGACCGGACGCGCCTCACCCGGCGCAGCATCCAACGGATTCTCAGCGTCAGCCACCGACTCGACGACTTCAAGCGCAACCCGCAGGCGTTCATTGAGCTTGCGGCCCAGGCCATCAACCGGTGCAAGCGCCAGAAGTTGGTGGACGGCATCAAGTACCAGCGACTCGGCGACGACCACTACTATGCGCAGGAGCTGTTCGAGAACGAAGAGCTGACGGGGTATCTCCGGAACATGCACGCCGCCACCAAGTCGGTGTACGAGCAGGTCGTCTACGAGTCCGACGTCGAGGCCCGGTTTGCGGATCAACTCGAAAAGAACGACGCCGTGAAGGTGTACGCCAAGCTCCCCGGCTGGTTCGCGGTGCCGACTCCGCTCGGGGCCTACCGCCCGGACTGGGCCGTCCTGGTCGACACCGACGCCGGCACCCGGCTGTATCTGGTGGTCGAGACGAAAGGCAGCCTCTACGCGGACGACCTACGCCTCACCGAAGAGGCCAAGATCCAGTGCGGCCGCGCGCACTTCGCGGCGCTGGAGGTGCGGGACCCGCCGGCCCGCTACGAGGTCGCCACGAGTGTCGAAGATCTCCTTGCTGGCGCTGGCGCCGCCCAAGTGAACAATCCGACAAACTCCTAATCCTGAGACGTACCCGACTTCGTTTCGTTCACCGCCCAGAATTGCGGCGGCACCGGCATCCGATGATGACGGCTCGCCGCAATGACCAACGGCCATAGCCTCCGCCTGATAGCCGAGAGCGATTGAAACGCGCATGAAGCATCGCACTCCGCTCTGATTGGTGAAAGCATCGCGCCACATGACCGGACGATCTTGATGTTGGTCGCCGCCAAGCCGTGATCGTCGTTCCCACGATACATATGATCTTCTGAGTCGTCGCCCGGATACCATAGTTGCAGCGTAGAGTGCTTGAACGGCTCGGACGCGAAGTCCGCCAAGATTCCGAGCGTCTCAGTGTCCTCCGTAAGAGCTGCCCAGACCGCAAGAGTCGGCACGAGTATGCTGCCACGGGTCGCCCTAACGCGATACTCCGAATCACCTTCAGGACGTTCGATGAGATCGTGATAATCTCGATACATACACGGAAATGCGCCATTCGTCTGAAAAGCATACACCGTCGCTCGCGCGATTTGGCCGATCCATCCCTTGATAAAACGATGACATCCAACCATCCTCAGAAACAGACAAGCTATGTTTATGTCAATTGCTTGATCGTCTTTGATCGGAGTAACGAGAATCGGATTGTTCTGGACCATGTCGACAACGAGCTCCGTCAAACGGTGTATCTTATCTTGAAACGCCTTCTCCGTTTCCTCCCTGACACCCCCGATCCGCGCTACCCAAAAGCTCCATATCCCTTGCAGAGAAACGCGACTTAATAGATCGAACAGGCGAAGATTAACGTCCAAAGATTCACGGCTCGGTACAGCCGCGCTCAATCCGTGACGTGCTTTCGCTCTCCGCGCAACATAGCGGTCGATGTAGTCCTCCGTAATCAGCATATGCAGGTGAAGCAAACGCTTCATCGACTGCCAAAGCTGACGCGCTCCCTTCGACCCTCCTTCAAGCTGGTCCTTGACCAAGGACCAGCCGACCAGTACGGAATATTCGCTGCACAAGTACCCGGACTCGGTATTGCCGGATTCCCGGCCCCACACGAAAAGGGTCCACAAACCGATATATATCTGCCGTATCGCCGTGAGCCGACTAGGACGTGTTGCTCTACATCCGTCAGCGATGCTGGCCACGAAACGTCGAAAGTGCATCGTACCTGCATCCGGCTCGTCGACAAGCGCGAGCGCCTTGCGGAAATCCGACCTCCAAGTATTCGGCAATGCCTTCTCGCGAAGGACGCCTGAAAGCATTAGATCCGATATCCTGTCCCCGGTCCACACTTCGAAGGAAAGACATGGCGACTCGCGCTTGTCAATATACCCGTACACCTCCGCTTGAACGCTTTCATGCAATTCACCGCCGATGCACAGAACAATACAGACGGGAAGATCACGATAGCGACTCGGTATATGATTTGGAATATATGCGTCCTGTATCTGATTGAGCGAGGGTCGAAGTGACTGCTCCCCCGAATCCCAATCGGACCGCCTGAGGTTGCCGGATTTGATCGAAATAAGATGGAGCGTCTTTGAACCGCCTTCATTGGTGCCGATCGCGGCAACATCCACGCCAAGTTGTTTCGTCCCGATCGCTGGCCTCGAAATAACTGACCAACCGATCTCACTAAGGAGGTCAGGCATGATGACGTCAAGTTCCCCACGTTCCTTCAGTGAAGATAGATACTCGACAAATATGAGTTTCATGAAAGCGGAACCTCTGACCGGAAGCGTCGGAGAGCATGATCTAGACCAACCGGGTCCAACACCTCGAGCCGCGGAATCTCCATTTCCTGCTTGTAGCTCCCGAAGGTCGACACTTGACGATGAGGACTGCTATCGTCTCCCGTATAGAGATAATAGATCGATCCGGTCCCGTACAGAACTGTCGACTCTTGGGCCAGAACGGACGCGATTGACCGTTCATACGCTTGTCGCTGAATTGTTTGCCACATGTTCGTTTCCCGGTGGTGTTGCAGCCCGAGCTGTCGTTCGCTAGGCCGAAATGCCTCACAGAATCCGGCCTCCTGAATGCCACTGAGATACTTCCTCAACTTATCAGACAGCCGAGTCACCATCGATCGAGCACGGTCCGTCGATGATACATTCTTTTCAAACCAATCGATTGAACTAGGATAGTTGATCAAGAAATAGTCGAACACAGTTCTTTCGAGCTCAGGACTCAAGTCATCTGGTACGGCTCTCATGCACGACATAAGCAGCGCTGCCGCACCCCACTTGTTTGCGAGGCAATATCCGATGATCTTTCTGCACAAGAATAGGATCCTATTTCCATCTTGAGAGAAATCAGCAAGATCGATATCCAGGCCCTTCGGAGCTTCGTCCTGCGGCAACAACTGACTCGCCGCAAGGCACACGGGTTTCTCACCTGTCATCAACATCGACACGACATACCATCCCAATAGGTCCGCGCTTCCACTCCTGAGTCTATGCCCGAAAGCGTCCAATCGTTCCACATTCAAAGACTCGTCATCGTGGCCAAACAGCTTGACCACCAAAGCCAATACGCGCTTTCGATCTCCCCTGATGTCCCACTCGTACAGTAGGCTGTCGATGAGGTCGATCGTGTCGCGACGATGCTGCACGGCAGACGCGATGGCCGAGAACGACGCATCGATCATTCTTGATGTATAGACGCACTTGTGGGAATAAACGCCCAAGACGATCTCGTGGAGAGCATTCTGAGTGGGGCTCCTACAACCTTTCAATAGGACCGGTTCGATCAGATGGCAACTCTCGGCTCCGAGATGTTGTAGAGTGCCGATAGCCGCCCTGATCGCGACAGGCGCGTCGTGGTCAGAGACAGGTCGTTCAATTGCTTCCTCCAAGCACCTCACAACTTCCAGAACTAGGTCGGTATGTTGCCGAAGATCCATCAAGCCAAGCGCGGCAATGGCATCCAACCGACCCTCTGTCATCGGTTGACGGGCAACGCTGAGCGCTGCACTGGCATACTTCCTCACGTCGTGCTGCGCCCCTGCAACTAGTACCGGTCTTAAGGCTCGTGAATACATCCGCATGTCGCTCTGGATCAATTCCAGGCCACTTTGAGCGCGTTGCCGCGTCCGCTGAAACCACTCCCGAAGGGCGTCGGACACGCGACTGGCGGTAAGGGCATCTTCCGCTCGATCTAAGATTAAGCCGGCAGTTACGACCGCGGCCTTAGCGCTGCATTCGACTCTCGGCAACGTCATGCAAAACACTCTCTGGAACCCGTATAGAGATGTGCCGGATAGACCATTGAGCTGGTCGGATTTGCATGCGTTCAGAAAGGCGATACGACCGGAATTGCTCAATGTCGAGAGCGTTTCAGCTAGAACGCCGGTTTCTTCGTAGGGTGTCTCGGCGACGACAGACAGCAAAGTCCCGTTTGCGTGTGCCGACAACACCTTGTGCTCGATGCTCATGATTGTTCCTCGGTGTGATCTCTGTCGCTGTGATCATAGCGGAGTCGGGCCGCCATGTACCGCTGCTGAAGCAGATTACGGACTTGGCAGGATACTCGTCCGCAGGCGTTCACGGCGGCTCCACCCATCTGCCGCGTTACGCGCCGGGTGCCTGTCAACAGGATGCGCGATCCGACCGCATCCCTAGGCCGATCCGGCCGCTCTCGAGATCGGCCGCATGTAGCACGTGAGTCCTCGGATGACGACGGCGCTTGACGGAGTCGTTCGATTAGCCGCCCGTGCCGTACTCGCGTTGGCTGTCAGGCCGGGGCGAAGGCGACGCTGGTCGGGCGCGGCACCTCGATCGACGAGCCGGTGGGGACCGGCATGCCGTTCTCGCCGTCGACGCGGAAGCTGAACACGGTTTCGCTTTGCTCGTTGGCTGCCAGCAGCCAGGTGCCGGAGGCGTCCACGTTGAAGCCGCGCGGCGTCTGGCCGCCGGTGGGCACGTGCCCGAGCTGGGAGAGCTCGCCGGTCTGCCCGTCGATCGAGAACACGGCGATCGAGTCGTGGCCGCGGTTGGAGCAGTACACGACGTGGCCGCGCGGATGCATGCGCACGTCCGCGGTCGAGTTCTCGCCCGAGAATCCGGCCGGCAGCGACGAGAGGGTCTGCAGGTGGGTGAGCCCGCCGTCGCTCTCGCAGCGGAACGCCATGATCGTGGAGGCCATCTCCCCCATCACGTAGGCGAACGCGCCGTCCGGCGTGAACGTCATGTGGCGCGGGCCGGCGCCGGGGGCCGACGCCGCGTCCGAGATGCGCGTCAGGCGCGCCGGGCCGTGCTCGACGCGGTACGTGACCACGCGGTCGATGCCCAGGTCGGGCACGTGCAGGAAGCGGCCGTCGGCGGTGACGTTCGCCGAGTGGGGATGCGGCGCCTCCTGGCGCTCCGGGTTGACGCTCGATCCCTCGTGCCGCACCTCGACCGGGTCGCCAAGGTCGCCCCCGCCGCCGAGCGGCACCATCACCGCGCCGCCGCCGGTATAGCAGCCCACGAAGACCGCGCGCTCCTGCGGGTCGATGCTCATGTGGCACGGCCCGGTGATGCCGAACTCCGCCGACGAGCGCAGGGTCAGCGCCCCGGTCGCGCGGTCCACGTCGTACAGACGAACCGCGGTGCCGCTCGGATCGCTGACGAATTCGGCCTCCACGACCGAATACAGCCGCGTGCCGTCGCGGCTGAACAGCACGTAGTTGGGGTTGGGAGCCTCTGCCGCGAGCTCCATGCCGGACAGCGCTCCGCTGTCCGTGTCGAGCTCGAAGCGATAGATGCCCCCGCCGGCGCCGTGATCGGCCAGGTCCATGTCGGTGAAGCTTCCCGTGTAGATGTCCATGCGTTTCTCCTTCGCTGTGTCAGCGGTCCATGCGCCGCATCCAGAGGTGCTCCAGCCGGTGCGGCGGCTCCCAGCCCAGGACGCGGGCCAGTTTGTCGTTGCGGTACTTGCCGTGCGGGATCGTCGGGAACACGAAATAGGTCTCGCACCGCGAGGGCAGCCGCGTGTGGTCGACCTCCAGCGCGGCCCGTACCGCCAGCCCCGTGTCGGGCCAGGCGACGATGTAGGGCGGGATCATGTCCCGGCCCACGCCGCCCTTCTCGTGGTCGTCGAGCCTGCCCGCCTTGGTCGGGTGGCGCATCAGGTAGAACAGCAGCGTCTGCACGTACAGGTCGTGCTGCTCGCTGAACACGCGCAGCACCTCGTGGCCGAGCGCCTTGGTGATAGCGTACAGGAGCGTCCCCGGCTGCGGCGGCATGTCCGGGTGCAGGCCGAAGTCGAACTCGTCGTAGGACGGACCGGCGACCTGATAATACGGACCGGTGTTGACGATGGTGCGGATGCCGTGCCGCACGGCCGCGGCGGCCACGTTGTAGTTGCCGCGCACGTTGACGTCCCAGGAGCCGCGCCGGTCCCAGCGCGACACCGACAGGTTGACGATCGCGTCCATGCCCTCGGCGGCGTCGATCACGCCGTCGTGGTCGCCGGCGTCCAACTGCCGGTATTCGTGCGCGAAGTCCGCCGGCGCCGCGTTGATGTCGGTCACGCGCAGCTCGTGCCGGCCTTGCAGGGCGGCGATTGCGTGCGGCCCCATGGATCCGTTGCCGCCGACGATCAACACCTTCACGCGGGCGCCTGCTCGGGGTATCCCAGGAGCTCCCCGGCCTGGCGCATCAGGTAGCGGGCGTTCGCGACGGGCGACTGGGCGTGCACGACGGTGCAGGCCTGGGTGACCGGCGCCGTGAGCGCGGCGGACACCACGGCCGCCACGTCGTCGGTGCAAACGGCGGCGTCGCCGTGCGCGTCGCGGAGCGCGCTGCGCGAGCCGGGCACGACCGGGTAGCCCAGCCGGACCGTGATCACCTCCAGGCGCTTATCGCGGGCGAACTCCAGGGCGATCTGCTCGCCGAGATGGCAACCGATCAGCGCCGCATCGTCGGACCTCGGCAGCGGCCGCCAACCCTCGGTGACCGTGTGATGCTCACCGTATCCAGCCAGTAGCCGGAGCGAGCTCAGGTACACGCAGCGCCCCACCCCGGACTCGGCCGCGGCACTCAACAGGTCATATGCCAGACGCGTCGCCCGATCGAGCACGGGCGATGCCTCGACCGGCCCCTCCGCATCCGGGAGCCCCGCCAGCACGACCGCGTCGAACCCGTCGGCCACCGTGCGCGCACCCGACTCCGGGTCGATCTCGGGATCGACGTCGAGCACTGCCTCGTGTCCGCTAAAGCCATCGCGCAATGCCCTCGCCAACTCGCTCTCGCCCGGGCTTAGCAGCACGCGCATGCTGGCACGTTCGCAGCCTGAGGCCGACGAATCAAGCCCATGGTCACTCAACGGAGCACCAGCACGGTGGCCTCTTGCAGGGACTCGGGAAAGATGTCCTGAAGAAGGTCGGTCAGCTTCTCGGAAAGCGGCTCATCGATGAGCAGCCGCATGGGTCAGACGACGGGGACGCTCATCGTGCGCTGCTCCCGCTCGACCGCGTAGGCCAAGCAGGCCCTGATGTCCTCCGGAGACAACTGAGGAAAGTCCTCGACAATCTGGCCTTCGGACATCCCGCCGGCGAGATACCCGAGCACGTCTCCCACGGTGATCCGTGTCCCACGGACACAGGGCTTGCCGAACCGTACGGCGGGGTCGACGGTGATCCGGTCGAGCAGTGCCATCGACACAGACTACACTTCATGCCTCCGGGAGTCAGGTGAGGTGTTCCGGGGCGCCCGCAACCAGCCGGCCTACACGGCGGATGAAGGCGCCGCGTAGCGCATGTCGCAGCAGGGGCTTGCGTATCGCGGCGCGGATGCCGTAGATTAAAGGTAACAATGCAATGAACACGCACGCGCTGCTGCCGACGCTACTCGCTCTTCTTCTCGGCCTCTTGGGCCTTACGGCCTGGGTTGCCCCACGCCACGCGGGAGCGCGCATGTAGCGCACCGAGCGGCACGAAGCAGCCCAGGCTTTCCGGTCGACGCGATCGACCGAAGAGAGCCTGGGCTTTTTTTTCGAGCCTGCAGAAGCCCTCAAGGAACAAGGAGAGAACCATGCAACGAGGCGTCATCGACAAGTACCGGCCGTTCCCGCAGATCGATCTGCCGGACCGCTCCTGGCCCAACCGGACCATCGACCGGGCACCGATCTGGTGCAGCGTCGACCTCCGCGACGGCAACCAGGCGCTTATCAACCCGATGAACCTGGAGCAGAAGCTCAACATGTTCTCGCTGCTGACCGACATCGGCTTCAAGGAGATCGAGGTCGGGTTCCCGTCCGCGGCCGCCGTGGAGTTCGACTTTACGCGCACGCTGATCGACAACGGCCTGATCCCGGAGGGCGTCTACCCGCAGGTGCTCACGCAGGCGCGCGACCACCTGATCCGGCGCACGTTCCAGGCGATCGAGGGGACGCCGCGGGCAATCGTGCACCTGTACAACTCCACCTCCGAACTGCAGCGCCGCGTGGTGTTCCGCAAGGACCGCGCCGCGATCCGGCAGATCGCCGTGGACGGCACCCGCCTGTGCCGGGAGCTGGCCGACCGCACCGACACCGACATCGTCTACGAGTACTCGCCGGAGAGCTTCACCGGCACCGAGCTGGACTACGCCGTGGAGGTGTGCGACGCCGTCATCGAGGCGTGGGATCCCAGCCCCGAGCACCGCATGATCGTCAACCTGCCGTCGACCGTGGAGCTGGCGACCCCCAACGTGCACGCGGACCAGATCGAGTGGTTTCTGCGCAACGTGCAGCGCCGCGACAGCATCATTCTCAGCCTGCACACCCACAACGACCGAGGCACGGGCGTCGCCGCCACCGAGCTGGCCATGCTGGCCGGCGGCGAGCGGGTCGAAGGCACCCTGTTCGGCAACGGCGAGCGAACCGGAAACGTCGACATCGTCACCGTCGCCCTCAACCTGTACACGCAGGGCGTCGATCCCGGCCTGGACCTGAGCGACCTGGGCCGCCTGATCGAGATCTCCGATTCCTGTACCGAGCTGCCGATCCATCCCCGCCATCCGTATGCCGGGGAGCTGGTGTTCACGGCCTTCTCGGGCTCGCACCAGGACGCGATCAACAAGGGGATGACCGCGCAGGGGGAGGGGCTGTGGGAGGTCCCCTACCTGCCGATCGACCCCACCGACATCGGCCGCTCCTACCAGGCGATCATCCGCATCAACTCCCAGTCCGGGAAGGGCGGCGTGGCCTACGTGATGGAAAGCGAGTTCGGCTGCCAACTCCCCAAGACCATGCAGCCCGAGGTGGGCGAAGTGGTCCAGGAGCTCACCGACCGCACCGGCCGGGAAGTCAACGCGGCCGAGATCTGGGAGGCCTTCAGGCGGGAATACCTTGAGGCCGATCATCCGATCCGCTTCATCGACTACGCGATCTCCAGCGATCCCCAGGACAGCTCACGCATGAACGGCCGCCTCACGGTGGAGATCGAAGGAAAGGAGAGGGAGCTCACCGGCAGCGGCAACGGGCCCATCGACGCGCTCAAGAGCGCGCTGGGCACGGCCGGCTGGAACGACTTCAAGCTCACCCACTACTCCGAGCACGCCCTGGGCCAGGGCACGGACTCCACCGCCATCGCCTACATCCAGCTCGTCCGCACCGACGGCACGCAGCGCTTCGGCGCCGGCACCCACCCGAACATCGCCAAGGCCTCCGCCCTGGCGCTGATCTCCGCGCTCAACCGCACCGTTGCGGCCGGCGTCCAGCCCGCACCGAAGGAGGCCGTGATACCGGCTACTTGACATGATGACATAATCGACCGCAATGATGTCATCATGACATCACAAGTGGTGGACGTCATCAACGTCGCGGAAGCGAAGAGACGCTTCTCGGATCTGATAGAGCGGATTGGCCGCGGCGAGCGGATCGTCATAGCTAGCCCCCGCCCCCCCCGGAATGGGCGGGGTTCACCCCAACAAAAAAGCGGGGCCCCGGGGGGCCAACTCTAACATCGCCCAGACCCA
>JAPPKD010000242.1:10477-18362 GCA_028820215.1 Spirochaetaceae bacterium
TTTGGTTTTTTCAAAACCCGGGGTTTTTTTATCTCTTGCTTTTGGTTTTTTTTTTTTCTGGTTGGGGGGGGGGGGGGTGGTTTCCCCCGCGGCCGCCCCCCCACCCCGGTCATGGGCCTGGTTCCACCCAACGAAATCGGCTGGCCACGGGGTGCCAACGTCTACCTGCGCCATGACCGAGATCGGGGACCGGCGCGCATGAGGAGCATCAAGCCGGAACGCGGGGGCACATCGCGTCGCCAACCGATCGGCTTGGCCGCCGTGGCCGGTGCGCTGTCCGACTGGGACGACATCGACGACGCCATCGCCGAGATCTACGCGCAACGCGATCGCGCGGCAGACCGCCCGGCCCCCGATCTGGCCTGACCGGTGTTCTGCTTCGATACCGACGTCCTGTCCGCGGCTCTGCGCCGCAATCCGCCGCTCGCCGTGATTCGCCGGCTCGCCGTGATCCCGGCGTCCTGCCAGTTCACGACCGCCATCACGTACGGAGAGCTCCTCTTCGGCGCGGCGAAGCGAGGGTCCCCGTCCCTTGCCGACCGGGTTCGCGGGTTGCTCGCGCACGCGGTCACGATCCTGCCGTTCGACAATGCCGCCGCGGAGCGCTACGGATCCTTGCGCGCTGCGCTGGAGTCGGAAGGCAAGCCGCTCGACGAACCGGACCTCCGGATCGCCGCGATCGCCCTCAGCCGGTCCTTGATATTGGTCACGGGCAACGTCCGTCACTTCGACCGCGTCGACGGCCTCGACATCCAGAATTGGTTGGACCCCGAGTCGCCGAGTTCGGGACAGACGCTACAGTAGGTCGTTGTTCAGGCGGACGCCGAAGCCGGGGGCGTCGCCGGGATCGATCGAGCCGCCTGTGACTTCGGGCTCGCCGAGCCACAGGTCGTCGCGAGGCTTCTGCCAGCGGTGCGGCATGGTCTCCGCCAGGGCCAAGCAGTCGGTGGCGACGATCACGTGCAGGCCCCACGGCTCGCCGCCGCGGTGCGGCACGACCGGCACGCCGTGCCGGCGCGCCAGCTTGAGGATGCGCAGCGTGCCGGTGATGCCGCCGGCCCAGGTGACGTCCGGCTGCCAGAGGTCGAAAGCGCCGTGGCGGCCGATCTCGGCGAAGGCGGCCGGCGTGTAGTCGTGCTCGCCGCCGGCCAGCAGCACCGGCTTGACGCGCGGGCGCAGCGCGGCCAGCTCGGCCAGGTGCTCGGGGGTCGCCACGTCTTCGAACCAGTACGGCCGGTACGGCGCCAGCAGCTCGGCCATGCGGGCGGCGACGTCGGCCGGCCATGACATGTAGCAGTCCACCATCAGGCGCGCCGCCGGGCCCAGCGCGGCGCGCGCGGCCTCCAACTGGCGGGCGGCGCTGTCGAAGTCCGCCTCGGTCTGCCAGCGGTGCGAGAGCTTCACCGCCGAGTAGCCGTAGCGCGCGGCCAGCTCGATGTCGTTGCCGGTGGCGTAGGCGGGCACCGGCTCCTCCTTGGTGCGCGGGCCGATGAGGCCGTGCACGGGGCAGCGCTCGGCGCGGGCCAGCGCGTCCCAGAGGGCCAGGTCCACCCCGCTCAGCGCCATCTGCGCCAGTCCGCCGCGGCCGTAGGGGATGGACACCCGGTAGAGTTCGTCCCAGGCGGCGGCTATGTCACCGGTGTCGTCGATCGCCCGGCCGACCAGGAAGCGGCTCAGATGGTCGTTGATCACGTGCACGGCCGGCTGGCCGCCGCCACCGTAGCCGAACCCGGTCACGCCGGCGTCGGTGGTGACGCGGACGGCGATCTGCCAGAAGTGGGCCTGCCATGCGTCGGCAGGCGGCACCTGCCGCCACTTCGGGTAGACGGCCCGTACTTCGGTCACCTTCATCAGATCAGCTCCCCCGCGCCGGCGACGATCCAGGTCTCGCGGCCGTCGACCAGGCGAATGTGCCACCACTCGCCCCGGTCTTCCAGCAGCCGGAACTCCGTGCCGGCGTGGAGTGCCGACGCGAAGCTGGGCTCGTACGAGTGGCCGTCGCCCTGCCGGGCGACCACGGAGGCGGCGGTGATCACACCGGGCGGCGTGGATGCCTCGATCAACTCCGCCGCGAGCGACCCCGCAAGCGCGGCGGCCAGCAGCACGCAAGCGGCGCCGGCCGGCCGCAGCCAGCGCTGACGCCGAACGACGGGAGCCAGCATGCGCAGCAGGACGCCCGCCCACACGGCGCACCACAGCGCCAGGAAGGCGATCGCACGCGTCCGCGTGGGCAGCAGGTAGTGCCAGAACAGCACCACGCGCATCAATCCGGCCGACACCGGCTCGTCGATCCGGTCGGCTCGCAGCCGGCGCGCGTAGGCCAGCCCCTGGCGCACGTTGCGGTCGCCCGGCATCAACTCCGCGGCCCGCCGGTACAGCAGCACGGCGCGTCCGACGTCGCCGAGCCGCAGGTGGGTGTTGGCGGCGTTGTAGGCGAGGCGGCCGTTGTTCCAGCCGGTATCGGATCCCACCCGCTCGTAGCGGAGCAGCGCGCCGCGCAGCGCCTCGGCGGCGGCCGCCGATTGCCCGGCGGTGTCGAGCTCGTCCGCCTGGCGAAACAGCCCGGCGGCCTCCCGCAGCAGCGCGCCGTGGTCCAGGGCTGCTCCGGCGGGCTCCTGCGCCGCCGCTCCCGCCGCGACGGCCAGGGTCAGCAGCACCGCCACGGCCCCGCGTCCCGGGTTCACGGCCGTCCCCCCCGGCCCAGGTCCGGGTCTACCGCCTCCACCCACCGCAGGATGCGGGCGCCGATCGCCTCCCCCGACTCCGCGCCGGCACCGGAGTAGCGGGTGGCGTCCAGCTCGGCCAGCATCTCCCGCAGCTCATCCACCTGCTCGGACCGGATGCCGCGCCCCTTGAGCTCCTCGGCCAGCGCCGGAACCCCCGGCGTCCCGTTCGCGCCCAGACGCGCCCGCAGGTAATCGTGCAGCGCCGCTGCAAGCGCCGCCGCATCGCCTCCCGCGGCGGCGACCGCCGGACGCAGGCGAGCCAGCGCGGCACGGGCAGCCGGCTCCGCCGCGGCGAGCCGCCGCAGGCGCAGCCAGAGCGCGGCGAGGCCGGCCGCCAGTGGGCCAGCGGCCAGCAGCAGAACGCCGCCCGGAGACCGCACGAACGCCGCGGTGTCGAAGCGCTGGCGGCGCAGCAGCCGGTCCCCCTCGTAGTTGTGGGCGATGCCGGCCGCCACGGTGGCGATCCCCTCCTCGTCCTCGTCCTCGTCCTGCAGTGCTCCTCCCTCCACGTCGCGCAGCGTCACCTGGCGGGCCGGCTGCACCTCCAGAGGGATCGGCGAGCTGGCGGCTTCCACATACGCGCCCCGCTGCGGATCGAAGTAGGACAGCCGGACGGGCGGGATGGCGCTCACCGAGTCGTGCAGCGCCCGGACGGTCGCGCGAAAGGTTGCCCGCGACGGAAACCGGCCGGCCGACCGCTCCACCCGCTGCGCGGCCACGCGAAAGTCTCCGCCGGCGTCCAGGTGGGCCAGGTCCAGCTTCGCGAGTGAGGACAGGTCTCCCGATCCGCTCACCGTCACTTCCACGGCGATCGGGTCCCCCACCTTGGCGTCCTCCGGCGCGGCGGTGGCGGCGACTTCGAACCTGCCGACCAAGCCGGAGAAGCCATCCGGTCGCCCCTCCGCCGGCAGCGGATCGACCGTGAGCGCCAGCGGTTCGGAAGAGACCACCAGGCGCCGGATGTCGCGCACCGTGCGGCCGAACACGTCGCGACCGGTGCGAAAGCTGGCGATCCCCTCGAACGAGACGGTGGCCGCCGGCACCTCGAGCCGGCCGGCCGCACGCGGCACGACGATCATGTCGAACACCAGCGCGACCTGCGCCTTGCCGTCGTGCCGCATGGCGCTCTGCGCCGCCATGAGGTTGGTGCCGTGCACGGTCAGCTCCACCAACTCGCCCTGCGAGGGGACGATCACCAAGTCCACGTCTTCGGCGCTCATCACCGGATGGGTGAAGCTGAGGAGGCGGCGCGGCCCCAGCCCTTCCTGCCACATCCACGTGGTCGTCAGCGTGACGGGCTGACCCACCCACGCGCGGTCGATCGCCGACGCGACGAGCAACCGGTACTCGTCGATCGACGGCGGCGTGAAGACGGTCACGGCCAGCGGCTCGGTCGACAGGCGCCGGCCGTCCACGGTGACTGCGATCGCCGGGATCTCCAGCCGGCCGGCACGGGACGCGATCAGCTCATAGTTCACGAGGTAGCGCCGCTGCACCCGGCGAGTGGTCTGCCCGCCTGAGATCGTGATCGACTCGCTGTTGTTGGGCCCCGCCGACACCTGCCGCACCGACACGCCGTCGAGCGGCGGGAGTTCCACCCGCGGGGCGGCGTCGGTGCCGTCGACGGCGATCTGCAGGGTGAACGGCACGCCCATCTCGGTCTCCGCGGCGCTCACCGCGGCGCGCGCCGCCAGCGTCTGCGCCGCGGCCGGGGTGCTCAGGGCGCACAGCACCGCCACGGCTGCGGCCGTGGACACGGCAGCGCGGACGCCAGCCAGGGATCTCACCGCTACCAGTCGCGCTCGACCGGCTCGGTCCGGAGCTGCTCCTGCCGGCGCCGCTCCGCGCGCTCTTCCTCCTCGGCGATGATCGACCGCGCCAGCTCGTCGGGCTCCATTTCGTCGTCTTCCTGCCCGGCCGCCGGCTGCGGCTCCTGCGCGGGTCCGGCGTCCCGCGGAGACTGCTCCTGTTCCTCGTCCTCGTCCTCGTCCTCGCCCTCGGTGCCCTGCTGGGACTGGTTGAGCTGCTGCTGTCCCTGCTGCTCCTGCGACCCCTCCGACTGCTCGGGAGGCGGGAGCTGCTCCAGCAGTTGCTGCAGGCGCAGCCGGGTGGCTTCCAGGTTGTGCGCCGCGTCCTCCCAGTCCGGATGCAGGTCGAGCGCGCGCCGGTAGGACTGCGCGGCGCCGTTCAGGCCCGCGATCGCCGCCTGAGGATCGGCCGGTGCGCCGCCCTGGACGCTGAGCATCTGCTCGACCCCCTTTACCCCGAGATTGCCCAGGGCGAAATGGCCGGCAGCCTGCAGCTCCGGGCGGCGGGCCTGCTCGATCGCCTGGCGCAGCAGGCCCGCCGCGCTCTCCAGGTCGCCCGCGCGATAGGCGGAGATGCCGCCGTCGTAGAGCAGCTCCGCCACCCCGGGGCGGGCCTCCGCGGCAGCGCCGAAGGCTGCCGCGGCATCTGCGAAGCGGCCGTCCGCGAACGCCCGGCGGCCGTCGCGCTCGGCCTGCTCCGGGACGCCCACCGCCCGCGCGGTCGCCGGCCCCACGAGCGCCGCCGCCAGGCCCAGCACGACCACGGCGACGGCCGGAGGATGCGCGGCGCCCGCTCGCCTCCCCCGGCGCCGGCGGCGCCGGATCAGGTCCGGCAGCAGGAACTCCAGCGCCAGCAGCACCAGCGCGGCGGCCAGGAACGGCTGGAAGCGCTCCTGGAAGACCTCGCGCTCGGACCGCTCCAGGAGCTGCCGGTCCGCGCCCGCGATGAGCTGCGTATAGAGGATGCCCAGGTCGAAGTTGCCGGTCGCGACGTTCACGTAGCGGCCGCCGGGCGTCACGCCGGCCAGCTCGCGCAGGGCCTCCGCTTCCAGGGCCGTGAGCACCGGCTGCCCCTCGTGCTGCAGGTACCCGCCGTCCGCGTCCGGATCCGGGATCGGCTGCCCGGTCACCTCGTCGCCCAGCCCGACGGCGATGATGCGGGCGCCCAGCGCCCCCAGCTCGCCGGCCGCCTGAAGGGGCAGGCTTCCCAGGTCGCCGCCGTCGGTGATCAGCACCACGTCCCGATACGGGCTCGGCTGATCGCCGAACACGGAGTCACGCACGACGCGAAGGGCGTCGCCGATCAAGGTGCCGCCGCGCGAGGTGCTGTCCGTCGAGAGCCGTTCCACCGCCAATCTCACGAAACCGTAATCGAAGGTCAGCGGGCTCTTCACCACCGCCGTCCCGGCGAAGGCCACCAGCGCCACGCGGTCGCCGCGCAACACCTCCAGCGTGTCCAGGATCGCCAGCTTGGCCCGCTCCAGCCGGTTCGGGGCGAGGTCACGGGCGAGCATGCTGCGCGAGGTGTCCACCACGAACACCACGTCGCGCCCGCGGCGCTCGACCGTGCGCGTCTCCGGGGTCCAGCCCGGCCGCGCCAGCGCGACGACGATCAGCACCACGGCGGCCACCAGCAGGCCACCCTTGAAGGGGCGCGCGTTGCGCCGCTCGGCGTGCAGGCCGGCGAGCTTGCCCGCGAAGCGTTGCAGTGTGCGGCGGCGGCGCAGCGCCGCGAGCACGAACAGGGCGACCAGCGGGGGGATCACCCAGAGCAGCAGGAATGCGTCCGGGGAGCTGAGCCGCACGCCGTCGGTGAGTTCCATCGCCCTGCCCAACCTCGTTCTACCCAACCTCGACTACGGGGTGCGCCTGAACACGGTGGCGGCGAGCACCGCCGCCGCCACCGCCGCGCCCAGCGCCGCCAGCGCCCACGGCCCGAACCGTTCGCGAAAGTCGACGTAACGGACCGACTCGACCTCGCTCTTCTCCAGGCGGTCGATCTCGCCGTAGACGGCGATGAGCGACTCGGTGTCCTCCGCCAGCCGGAACAGCCCTCCGGTCCGCTCGGCCACCGCCTGCAGCCCGGCGGCGTCCACCGGCTGTCCGGCAGGCAGGCGGAAGGTTCCCAGCGCCGTGCGCACCGTCTGCTCGGGAGCTCCGACGCCAATGCCGATCGCGTACACCTTGATCCCCCAGCCGGCCGCCAGCTCGGCCGCCTCCGCGGGTGTCCGCTGGCCGGCGTTCTGGCTGCCGTCGGTGAGGAGGATGATCACCTTGCTCTTGATCTCGTAGTCGTCGCGGGTGCCGAGCGCCTCCTCTGCGACCCGCAGGCGGGCGGCCGCCAGGGCGAGGGCGTCGCCGATCGCGGTGCCGTCCTGGCTGCGATCGGCGACCACCTCCACGCCGCTCAGGAAGCCATCCAGGGTCTCGTGCGACAGGGTCAGCGGCAGCACCGTCTCCGGATAGCGCGCGAAGGTGATCAGCCCCAGCAGGTCATTGGGCCGCCCGCCCAGATCGCCCCCGTCCCCGTGCGCGAAGCGGGCCACCACCTCCTTGACCGCATCGAGCCGCGTCGGGCCGCGGCCGTCCTCGGCGATGGGGGCAATCATGCTGCCCGAGCGGTCGACGACGATCTCGATGGCGATGCCGCGGCTGACGTCGACCACCTGCTCCAGCCCCTCGCGCGGGCGCGCCAGCGCCACGATCAGCAGTGCCAGGGCCAGGAGCTGGAGCGCCGCCGGCAGCCACGCCAGGCGACGGCGCAGCGACGGGGTGATGCCGGCCGGCACCGCCACCGACGGGAACCCGACGCCGATGCGCACTCGGGTCACCGCCGCGCGCGCCAGCGGCAGCAACGCGACCACGGCCAGCAACCCCAGCGCCCAGGCGGTCTCGAATCTCACCGCCCGTCCTCCCCGGCGGCGGGCGCGGCCTCCGCCGCATCGGCGGTCGCCAGCACGAAGCCGCGGGCGGTGTCGATGATGCGCCCGGTCTGGCCAGCCGACGGCCGCGCACGGGCGAACTTGACCGCGTCGCATGCGGCAAGGAACGCGCGGAGCGTCCGTTGCTGCTCGCGATCGAAGGCCGGCTCCGCCTCGGCGGCCGCCAGGAACTCCTCCGTGGTCTGCTCCGGCGCGCGCAGGCCGAACCGCCCCTCCAGGTACACGCGCAGTATCGACGAGACCGTCACGTAGAACCGGTCCAGATCCGCCTTGAGGGCCTCGTCACGCTCCAGCTCATCCAACGCGCGCAACGCCACCACGCCGGGCGGCTCGACGGGCACCGGCCGGCCGGCGGCCACGCGCCGCCGCCAGCGGATCGCCGCCACGACCGCCGCGGCCACCGCCAGCG
>JAPPKD010000358.1 GCA_028820215.1 Spirochaetaceae bacterium
ATCTCGGCCAGGTGGTCGATGATGGCGCCCTGCAGGTGGCGTTCGTGGCGGACCAGCGCGCTGGTCTGACGCAATAGCGCGCGGTCGGAGAGCACGCCGATGGTGGAGGTGATCGCGGGGCGGGCAGCGGTCTCAAGAGTGGCGGTCTTCATGGAGGAAATATACTACTGGTTTCAAGATAGATCTTCTTGACCGGTCCCGGACGGGCCGGTGATACGCGCGCAGCGGGCGCTGAAGGGGGTACTGGTCGGCCGAACGGGCCTCGGAGCTTCCGGGAGGCCGGAAGGGGCGCGTCCGTGCGCTGGCCGGCCACCTCGCAGGAGCGAAACCCCGTCAAGACACTGTGGCAAGAATCCTCGGTTTTTTCTGCGCGCAGCGCCCGCGGGACGCGTAGAATGCGCTGTGGTCGAACGAAAGTTCTCGGAGCCCCATCTGGCTGCTCTGTACGACCCGTACTGCGGGCGGGAGAGTCGGGCCGACTTTCGCTTCTACCTGCCGCTGGTGATGTCCGCGAAGGCCGTGCTCGACATCGGCTGCGGTACGGGTGCGCTGCTGCATTGGGCGCGTGAGAAGGGGCACACGGGGCGGTTGGTCGGACTCGACCCCGGTCAAGGGATGCTCGACGTGGCGCGGACGCGCTCCGATATCGAGTGGGTCCCGGGCGACCTGACGACGGTCGCATGGGAGCGGGAGTTCGACTTGGCCGTGATGACCGGGCATGCGTTTCAGCAGTTGGTCGAGGATGACCTGATCCGTGCCTCGCTCGCCTCGATCCATGCCGCACTCGCCGTCGATGGTGTCTTGGCGTTCGAGACCCGCAACCCTCTCGCTCGGGCTTGGGAACGGTGGACTCCCGAGCACGGAGTCGACTTCACAGGCGCTGATGGCGAAGCCGTGCGGCTCGAGAAAGAGGTCGAACCACCGGTCTCAGGCGATATCGTCCGTTTCACGACCACGTATACCAGTGCCGGCTGGGCCCGGCAGGAGCAAAGCCACGGCACCCTGCGGTTCCTCGATCGGGACACGCTCTGGGCGTTCCTCCACGAGGCCGGCTTCGTGATCGAGGAGCAGTTTGGCGACTGGGACCGGAGTCGGGTCCTGGACGCGAGCCCGGAGATCATCACGCTCGCATGTCGGAACTGACGCACAGCACAGCGAGGTCGGCTGCCGACCTCGCTCATGCCGACGCCCCCGAGTAGTGGCGCAGCCCGCGCATCCAGACGAACCGCGCCGCGGCCAGGGCGCCGGCCGCCACGCCCCATGCCAGCAGCACGCGGCTGCCGGTCAGCCGGCCGACCAGCGCCTCGGCCGGCACCGTGATGGCGATCGCCACCGGCACCACGAACGTGAGCAGCATCCGCAGCCACCCCGGGTAGATGCCGATCGGCCAGCGCGCCGCCTGATATAGGTCGCTGAAGATCACCAGGATGTTGCCGATCCGCACGAACCAGAACGACGCCGCCGCCATCGCCAGCAGGAAGCTGTAGACGATCGCGCCGCCGGCCAGCAGCATCAGCGCGAACAGGCCCACTTCGCCCAGCCCCACCGCCGCGCCGCGGCGCGCCAGCGCCACCCCCAGCACGGCCAGCCCCAGCGCCACGTCGACCAGCTTCCATACCCGGATCTCGGCCACGCTGACCAGGAACTGCGCCTCCTCCGGCTTGGTCAACGTGTAGTCCAGCGTGCCCTGGCGCACGTCCTCCATCAGCTTCTGCATGCTCGGCTCGATCACGCCGCCCATCGCCGCGCCCATCAGCAGATACACGCCAAGCACGGCCAGCACCTCGTCCGGGCCCCAGCCCCGCAGCGTGTCGGTATGGCCGAACACCACGATCAGGCCGCCGATCGCCCCGGCCACCGCCACGCCGGACTGCAGGACCTGCAGGTACAGGTTCGCGCGATAGGCCAGCTCGTTCAGCAGGCCGATCCGGAGAAAGGTCCATGCCACCCGCAGCCGGTGCACGCTCAGGACCCCACCGCCGCGTACTTGCGGACGCCGAGCCGCCACATGACGCGGAGCAGCAGCAGCCCCAGCAGCAGCCACAGCGCCTGCATGCGGAAGCCGGCGGCCATCACGTCGGGACTCAGCCGCCCCAGCGCCAGCTCCACCGGGAACCACACCGCCCACCGGAACGGCAGGTACCAGGTGATCCGCTCCAGCCAGCCCGGGAACAGCTCCAGCGGCGCCAGGCGCCCCGAGCAGAACAGCAGCAGCAGGAAATAGATCTGGTTGATCGCCGCCGTGCGCGTCGTCCAGAACGCGCTGAGGGCGAACGCCCAGTCGATGAAGAAGCGGATGAGGTAGGCGACCACCAGGGCTGCCGCCGCCGCGGCGAGCGTCGCGGCGCTGAACTCGAAGGCCGGCTTGAACAGCACGGACAGCAGCACGGCCGCCGGCACGAGGATCACCAGCGTGAGCACCTTGTAGGCGAGGTTGTCGGCGATGTCGCCGTGGATGGGATGGATCGGCTTGAGCAGCATCGCCGACAACTCGCCCGTACGCACGCGCCACTCGAACTCGTGGATGATCCACGTGAAGGTGAGCTGGTTCACGACCATCAGGGTGATGAAGTAGGCGGCGAAGTCCGCGGCGTCGTAGCCGCCGACCCCGCCGCGCGTCGCGGCCACGGTGCGCCACACCACCAGGTAGACCGTGGGCTCGACGATCCGGTTCAGCATCCAGATCGCCAGCTCGACGCGGTACTGGAGCTGCAGCGCGAGGTTCGTCTTCAGGTAGACCCAATAGGCGCGGAGCATCGTCTCAGTCGCGGTCGCGGGCCCGCGCCACTCCGGCCCCGTCCAGGGCGCCGGCGAACACCTGCTCGATCACGTCCTCGATCGGCGGGTCCTCCACCGTCAGATCGCTCACCGGCAGGTCGCCGAGCAGCCGCGCCGTGACCTGCGGCGTGTCGGCCTTGGGCACCAGCAGCGTGTGCCGGCCGCCCTCGGAAGCGACCACTTCTCCGTAGCTCGACAGGTCGGCCGCGTCGCGGTCCAGTTCGACCACGATGGTCTTGTGCGGGGAGAAGCGGCGGACCAGCTCCTGCAGCGCGCCGTCGAACAGGATGCGGCCGTGGTCGATCATGACGATGCGGCTGCAGAGCGCCTCGACGTCCGCCATGTAGTGGCTGGTCAGGAGCACGGTAGTGTGGTGCGCGCGGTTGTACTCGGCAAGGAACGCGCGGATGCGGCGCTGCATGGTCACGTCCAGGCCGATGGTGGGCTCGTCCAGGAACAGCACCTGCGGCCGGTGCAGGAGCGCGACCGCGATCTCGCACTTCATCCGCTCGCCCAGCGACAGGTTGCGCACCGGCCGCTCCAGCAAAGGCGCCAGGTCGAGCAGGCCGGTGAGCTCGTCCAGCGTCCGCCGATACTCCGCCGACGGCACCCGGTACACGACCCGGTTGCGCTCGAACGAGTCGATCACGGGAATGTCCCAGAGCAACTGGTTGCGCTGCCCCATCACCAGCGTGATGCGGCGCAGGAACGCGCGCTCGCGCCGGGCCGGCACGTGGCCGAGCACCCGCGCCCGGCCGGCGGTGGGATGCAGCAGCCCGGAGAGCATCTTCAGCGTGGTGGTCTTGCCGGCTCCGTTGGGACCCACGAAACCGACGAACTCGCCCGGCTGCAGGGCGAAGGAGATCTCCGCCACCGCCTCGACGGCGCGGGTGCGGCGCCGGAACACGCTGTGCACGGCGGCGCCCAGCCCGGCCTCCCGTTCCGGGACGACGTAGGTCTTGGTGAGCTGCCGGACGTCGACCGCGAGCATCCGGCTATCTTACCGGGCGCACACGAAGACCTGCGTGTCGTAGCACTCCCGGAACCCCTGTCGGACCAGGTTGGCGAGCGACGGCCGCAGGATGCTCAGGGTCTCAGACATCACGATCCGGCAGCCGCGGGCATGCGCGGCGCGGATTCGGGCGGCGATCAGGGCGTTCTGCGCTCCTCGCAACCGGTCGGGCTCGCGGGTTGCGGCCAGGTACAGGTAACCGGTCACGCCGGCGACGCAGAGGCCGGCCGCAGCTACGGGACGATCGCCGTCGAACGCCAGGTAATGCGCGCAGTCGTCGCGGCAGATCGTCCCCAAGCAGGCGCCGGCAAAATCGCCATAGAGCTCGGTCAGAAACGGCGTGTGCGCGTGCAGCTCCGGCGCCGTCAGAGCGCGCACGCGAAGTGCCGTCTCATGGGGCGCTACCGCTTCGGCGGAACGCGCCAGCGTGATGTATCGAGGACCCTCGAACGGCCGCAGTCCCAGCTCGCTCAGCCACCGACGGATCTCTTCCGCCTGCGCACACGGGCTCAGCCAGAAAAACCACCGCCTCACTCCGGCAGCGGCGAATCGCTCGGCAGCCTCCTCGATCTCGCCGCGGCTCGCGGGCCGGGTCACGCCGATGAACTCGGCCCGGTTGCGGTTGGTCGACGGATACTCCGTGGTCGATGCCCGATCGATCGTCAGGAAGCCGCCACCGAGGTCCGCAAGCTCCGCGCCAGGGACACTCTCGGCCAAGGCACGTCGCGGAGCGTAGAGGTGGCCCACAACCTCGGCAGCGGTCATGCGGGGCGGCCCGACCGATTTCCGGAGCATCCATCGATTGACATCAATACATCAGCAATTCTGTGTAACGATGTCATGCGCACAACCATCACGATCGATGACGACGTAGCCGCAGAGCTCGCCCGGATCCGGAGCCAGCGCGGCGAGAGCTTCAAGAGAGTCGTCAACGACACGCTCCGCGCCGGGCTCGCCCACGCTTCAGCGTCCCGGCGCCCGCGCCGGCCGTATCGGACCCGGCCCGTGTCGCTCGGACGATGCAGGCTCGACAGCATCGATGACGTCGCGCGGCTGCTGGCGACGGCCGAGGGAGAAACGCATCCGTGATCCTGCCCGCGGAGATGATACCGGATGCCCATCTGGCCGCCCTTGCACTGGAGCATGGCCTGGTGGTGTGCTCCAGCGACTTGGGGTCGATCGAGCACGCCACGTCGCACCCGCCCGGTGCATAATGCCGGCCGATGTCCGCCGGAGTCATACGATCCCTGCAGCGCCTAGGCCCCGCGACGGCGCTGCTGCTGGCGGCCGCCCTGACCGCCGGCTGCTTCCTGCTGCCCAGGGAGGAGGCGATCCTGGCGCCGCCGCTGGTCGAGCCTCCGAAGATCAGCTACCGCACCATGATCGTGGAGCTGGACACCATCGAGCGCCGCGTCGTGGTCGGCGGCGCCATCGTCTATCCGACCCAGATCGCGCTGCAGTTCGGGGAACGCTCCGGGCGGCTCAAGGAGGTGCTGGTGCGGCTGGGCGACGACGTGACGGCGGGTCAGGTGCTGGCGACGCTCGACACCGACACGCTGCGCCTCGACGTCGAACGCCAGCGCATCCGCGTGCGCCGCGCGCAGCTCGGGATGGAGCGGACCGCGGCGCTCGGGGGAGACCGTTTCCAGCAGGAGATGGGCAGGCTCGACGTTCAGTTGGAGCGCCTGGCGCTGGAGCAAATGGAAACGGAGCTCGAGAAGTCCACGCTGCGCTCGCCGATCGACGGTGAGGTGGTGTTCGTCACGCGCGTGTTTCCGGGCGAGCCGATCGGCGCCCGGCAGACCGTGGTGCAGGTCGCCGACCCGCGCGACCTGCTGTTCGCCTATCGCGGGCAGCGCGACGACGAGTTCTCGCTCGGCCGGGATGTCACCATCAACCTGCGCGGGGACACGTATCCCGGCGAGGTCGTCATGACCCCGCGCAACGCGCCGCTGGATGCGCCGGACGAGATGCGCGACGTGGTGCTGGTCCGCGTGGACGCGCCGCCCGGGACGCTGACCCGCGGCCAGACCGGCACCGCGTCGATGGTGACCGACCGGCGCGAGAACGTGATCGTGCTCCCCTCCGACGCGGTGCAGACCTACGTCAACCGCCGGTTCGTGTTCGTGCTGGAGGATGACCTGCGCGTCGAACGGTCCGTGGAGGTGGGGCTGTCCACGTCGACGCAGGTGGAGATCGTCGACGGCCTCTCGGTCGGCGAGACGGTGGTGCTCCGCTGAGCGCACCGTTGATCGCGCGGCGCATCCGCGGGCGAGGCTGGCTGGCGATCGCGCTGGCGGCGGCGGCCACGCTCAGCGTGGCGCTGCTGGCCTCCACGCCCATGTACGCCGACGGGGTGCTGCAGCGGCTGCTCACCCGCGACCTGGAACGCCAGCAGGCGCGCACCGGGCGCTATCCCGGCACCGCCGTCCTGGAAGTCGACCTGTACGCGCTGCGCCGCAAGGCCGAGCGCGCGCCCTACGTCCGCGAGATCGACCGGGAGCTCACCGAGCGCCTGGTCCCGTCCCTGCGGGTGCCGACGATCGCCGCGATGCGGCAGTTGCGCATGGACTACCTGTACGACATCCGGCCTTCCGGGGACGGCGAGGCCAAGGTGTTCGCCCGCGTGGAGGCGATCGAGGACCTGGACGCGCACGTCGAGGTGACGCACGGCCGCATGTTCGAGCCGGCCCCGGGCGCCCCGGCCGGAGACGGCACCGACGTGTACGAGGCGATCGTGACCGCGGAGGCGTTCCGGGAGCTGGAGCTGCAGCTCGGCCGCACCTATCAGCTCCATGATCTGCTCGGCCACGTGCCGCGGCTCAGGATCAAGGTCGTGGGCGTGTTCACCAAGAGCGATCCTCGGGACCTGTTCTGGTTCGGCCGTTTCTCCCGGCTGTCCACCAGCTACCTGATCGACTTCGCCACGTTCGAGCGCCACTTCCTGGACACCGAGGCGCGCAACCTGACGCGCGCCTACTGGCACTACGCGGTCGACTACCACGAACTGACGATCCGCGACGTGCCCCACGTGATGCGCCGCTACCAGGACTACGTGCGCCTGGCGGCGCCCGCCGGCGTGAGCTTCAACTTCGCCATCGCGCCGCTCCTGGAGTCCTACCTGCTGCGCGCGGCCACGCTGGAGCGCACCCTGTCGTTCCTGCAGATCCCGTCGGCGCTGCTGCTGCTGCTGTTCGTGGCGATGTTGTCGCAGTTGGTCATCGACGGCGACCGAAACGAGATCGCCGTACTCAAGAGCCGCGGCGCCGCCGGCCGGCAGATCCTCTCCGCCTACCTGATCGAGGCGCTGTTGCTCGGCGCGGTCGGGCTGGTGCTCGGGCTGCCGCTGGCGGTCTTCATCGTGCGGGTGATCGGCGCCTCCAACGGTTTCCTGGACTTCGTCGCCCGCCCGGCGCTGCCGCTGCTGCTGAGCTGGCGCATGCTGGGCTTCGCGCTGCTGGGCGTGGCGATCTTCGTCGGCTCGCTGGTGGTGCCTCTGGTGCGGACCACCGGCGTGTCGATCGTGGGCCTGAAGAGCCGCCACGCCCGCGCGCCGCGCTCGCTGCCGTGGCAGCGCTACCTGCTCGACTTCGTGCTGCTCGGCGTGGCCGGTTACGCGTTCGTCTCGTTCCGCCAGCGCCGCACGATCCAGGAGCTGATCCCCGCCGAGTCGGCGCCGCTCGACCCGCTGCTGTTCCTGGCGTCGACCGCGTTCATCCTGGGCGCCGGCCTGCTGACCCTGCGCCTGTTTCCGATCGCGGTGCGGCTGGCGTTCCGCCTGGGACGGCGCCGGTGGTCGCCGGCCGTGTACGCGGGCCTGGTGCAGGTGAGCCGCTCGCGCGGCCGCGAGTACTTCGCCATGATCTTCCTGATCCTGACCCTGGGCGTGGGCCTGGCCTCCAGCACCACCGCCCGCACGATCAACCGCAGCGCCGAAGACGACATCTCCTACCAGGTCGGCGCGGACATCGCCCTGCTGCCGGAGTTTCAGAGCGACGCGCCCCCGGAGACGGCGGACCTGCTCGATCCGCTCGCGGCCCCGTCAGCGTCCAGCGGCGCCGCCCCGGCTGTCCAGTACCGGGCGCCGCCGCTCGGTCCGTTCCGGGCGCTTCCGGGGGTCGATCAGCTCACCACCGTGTTCCGCGCCCCGTCGGCCAGCATGATCGTCCCCGGCAGCTCCCGCGTGGCCCTGCAGGTCATGGCCGTGGTCCCGCACGAGTTCGGCCGCATCACCTGGTTCCGCAGCGACCTGCTGCCGTCCCACATCAACCACCACCTGAACCTCCTCTCCGAGCACCCGACCGGCGTCCTGCTGTCGGCCGACCTCCGCGATCGGGGCAATGTGCGGCTCGGCGACCTGGTGCGCCTCACCTGGAAGCGGCAGCTGCCGCTCCAGGCGGTCGTGCTGGGCTTCGTCGACTACTGGCCGTCGTTCGATCCGAACGCCGCCGGCCGGGGCCGCACGCGCACGTTCGCCGTGGCCAACTTCGACTACGTGTTCGCGAAGATGGCCACCGAGCCGTACGAGCTGTGGATGGATCTGGAGCCGGGCGCGCAAAGCGGCCCGCTGTACACCGCCGTGGAAGCCGAGGATCTGCGCGTCCTGGAGATCCGGGATACGTCCCAGCTCACCATCGAGGCCAAGAACGACCCGCTGCTGCAGGGCACCAACGGCGTGCTCACCTTCGGCTTCCTCACCGCCGTGCTGGTGAGCGTGACCGGCTACGTGCTGTTCCTGGTGTTCGCGCTGCGCGAGCGCACCCTGCAGTTCGGGTTGCTGCGGGCCCTGGGCGTGCACCGGCGGCAGGTGGTCGGCATGCTGGTGCTGGAGCAGTTGCTGACCGGCGGCTTCGCGATCATCGCCGGGCTGGCGATCGGGCAGCTTGCGGCGGTGCTGTACGTACCGCTTCTGCAGCTTGCCGGCCCCGCCGCCGAGCAGATCCTGCCCTTCCGGGTCGTCGCCCTGCGCGGCGACTACCTGCGCTTCTACGTCCTGGCGCTCGTCATCATGGCCGCCGGCGCCGTGCTGTTTCAGTCCCTGGTGCGCCGGCTGCGCGTGCACGAGGCACTGAAGCTCGGCGAGGAGTAGCGCCGCTCCGGGACTTCCGCAGCGGCCTCGCATCGCGTACAGTGCAGCCGACCGATGGCTGAACCCCACGCCCCTGTCTCATCGCAGGCGGCCCCGGCCGACGCTCCTGCCTCATCTCGGGCGCTGCCGAGCGACCTGCGCCGCCGCCTGCGCGCCGAAACGTGGCAGCGCGCCAAGCAGATGCGACTGCTGTACCTGCTGTTCCTGCTGCCGCTGGCGATATTCATCATCTTCCACTACTTCCCGATCTACGGGAACATCATCGCCTTCAAGGACTTCCGCATCGGCCGCGGCTACTGGGGCAGCCGCTGGGTGGGCCTGCAGCACTTCGAGGACTTCTTCCGCAACCCGTACGCGTGGCGGATCATCCGCAACACGGTAGTGATCAGCACGCTCAAGCTGCTGTGGGGCTTCCCGGCGCCGATCCTGCTTGCGCTGCTGGTCAACGAGCTGACCAGCCAGCCGTTCAAGAAGACGGTGCAGACCGTCTCTTACCTCCCGCACTTCATGTCCTGGGTCATACTGGCCACGATCCTGCGGGAGATCCTGTCCCCGCAGAGCGGCCCGCTCGCCCAGATCGCCGTCTGGCTGGGGCAACCACCCCCAGAGGTGCTTACGACGGGCGCCTTGTTCCGCCCCATGCTCATCATCACGGAGATCTGGAAGGAGATGGGCTGGCAGTCGGTGATCTACCTGGCCGCCCTGGCGTCGATCGATCCCGAGCTCTACGAGTCCGCGACCGTGGACGGCACCAACCGCGTGCAGCGGGCGATCCACATCACGCTGCCGTCGCTGTTGCCGGTGATCACCATTCTGGCGATCCTGCGCATCGGCCGCCTGCTGGAGGGCGGCTTCGAACAGATCTTCAACTTGTACAACCCACTGGTCTACGAGGTGGCCGACGTCATCGACACCTTCGTCTATCGGCGTGCATTCGAAGGCGAGGGGGGGCTCAATCAGTACGACTACACAACCGCCGTGACCCTGTTTCAACGCGGACTGGGGTTTCTGCTGCTGCTGGGTGCCCACAAACTCGCCCGACGCCTGACCGGCCAGGGGGTCTGGTAGGTGGCCCAGGCCCTTGGTGCGCGGCGAGGCATCGGCGGGTTCGCCTTCGATCTGGGCAACACGCTGCTCCTGGCGCTGTTCGCGTTCACGATCCTGGTGCCGTTCTGGATCATGCTGGTGCTGTCGTTCACGCCCAACGAGTGGGCCAACGACCTCGGCCTGAAGCTCTGGACCCGCGAGTGGAGCTTTGCGACCTACCAGTTCTCGCTGTCCAGCTACGGTGACGTGGTAACGGCGTACGGCAACTCGATCTTCCGTACGCTCCTGGGTACCGCCGCGATCCTGGTCGCCACGGTGGCCGCTGCCTATCCACTGTCGAAGACGCGCCTGCCGGGCCGGACCTTCATGACCGTCGTCGTCCTGATCACCCTGTTCTTCTCCGGCGGCTTCATCACCCTGTATCTGGTAGTCCGCGGCGTGGGCCTGCTCAATTCGCGCTGGGCGCTGATCCTGCCCACCATGGCCAACGGCTTCTACATCCTGATCATGCGCAACTTCCTGATGACCATCGACGACGCCTACGAAGAGGCGGCGTTGATGGACGGCGCCAACTACCTGCAGATCCTGACGCGCGTGATGTTGCCGCTGTCCAAGCCGGTGCTGGCGGTGATCGCCCTGTGGGCGGCGGTGCTCCACTGGAACGAGTGGTTCCATGCCCTGCTGTTCATCAACGACGAGTCCAAGCTGGTGCTCCAGCTCATCCTGCGGCGCATGATGTTCCTGCTGACCTCCGACGAACTGTTCGACATGCTGGACTGGGCCGACCAGCAAGGCATCATCCTGCCCACCAAGGCCGTGCGCGCCGCGGTGATGCTTCTTACCATCGGTCCGATCGTGCTTGCCTACCCGTTCCTGCAGCGCTACTTCGTCAAGGGTATTTTTGTGGGCGGGCTCAAGGGCTGAATGACGGATTAGAATCCCGGCGCGTTGTCGCCGGTGGCGCCGTAGGGCGCCCAACACATTACAAGGTGGTACTGATGAAACGAGTACTATTCGCTACATGCGCGGCAGCGCTGCTGCTTGCGCCGACAGCCGTGTGGGCCGAAGGCCAAGGCGAAGCCGCGGCCGACGTGACCGAGATGACGTGGATGAGTCAGCACGTCGACTCCTACGCGTTCACGGACATGCAGGAGCGCTTCGGCGTGACGGTCACCAGCAACGGCATCTTCGAGAACGACGGCGAGAGGCGCTCTGCGATGCTGGCCGCCGGCGAGCAGCCGGACTTCGGCAACTGGTGGGGCAATCCCGTCGAGTTCTACCAGGACGGAATCAGCCGTCCCATTCCCAAGGAATGGATCCGGGAGTACGCGCCCAAGGTCGCCCAGATGTACGACAACTATCCGCTGGCGTGGAACACCTGGGAGAACCCGGAGAACCCGGACGAGCTGCTGGCGATCAACGGCATCGCCCTCAACACGGACGGCAACCTGATGCTGCCGTTCTTCCGCTACGACCGCGCCGTCGAAGTCGGCCTGGAGATGCCCGGCTACGAGGAGGGCAAGGTCGGTCTGGACGTGCTCGACCGCGTCTACTACTACGAGTACGACATGACGTGGGATGAGATGGGTGACCTGCTGCGCGGCTTTCGCGACGTCAAGCCCGGCACCGTCGAGATCCCGCTGGGTGCGTGCAACCTCACCCACTGGTGCCTCAACCAGTGGCTCGGCGCGTTCGGCATCCGTGGCGACGGCACCAATCGCGAAGTGGACGGCCAGCTCTACTACTTTCACACCGACCCCGGGATGAAGGAGTTCATCAAGGCGTTCGGCGCGTGGTTCGCCGAGGGGCTGATCGACCGCGAACTGCCCACGCTGAACCGCGACAAGTACTGGGAGAAGGGCCAAGCCGGCCTGTACGGCGTGCAGTCGGAGCCCTACACCAACGCGGGCCAGACCTACGCCATGTACCGCACTCCCAACAACATGGTGCCCGATGATGAGCTGGGGCAGCCCGGCGCCGAGGTCGTCGGCATCCCGCCGATCATCGGTCCCGGCGGCGAGCGCGGCGGCCGCGCCTATTCGGCGATCGCAGGCGTAGGCAACTACAAGTTCTACGCCAACGCCGACGTCGACGACGCAAAGCTGGTCAAGATGCTGGAGATGCTCGACTACTACATGGGCACGATGGAGGGCTGGATCACCTTCCGCAACGGCAAGGATGGTGTGCACTTCGACTGGGACGGCGAACCGTACGAGTCGTTCGCGCGCAACCGCGCGGAGAGTGAGATCCCGGAGGGCCAGGGCCACGGCGGCGTCTCCCCGTACCCGGTCTTCTATACGCTCGACCGGCTGAAGATCATCGCCCCGCGGCCGCTCGCCGACTTCCAGAGCACCTACGCGCTCGTGGACGGCGGCGCCAACGTGTACACCACACGCGCGCACCGCGCCGACTTCTTCAACGAGACCGACTACGAAGACCTGCGCCAGCGCTTCATGTCCACGCTGAACACGATGTGGAGCGAGTTCTTCTACAAGGGCATTACCGGCCAGATCGACGTCGACGAGGAATGGGACGCCTACGTTCAAGCCTGGAGCGATGCCGGCGGCGCCGACATCGTTGCCGAGCTCGCGAAGGCCCCGATCGTCGACGAGTTCCGCCAGGGACGGCGCGTGTACTGAGCGCCAGCCGGATCAACGGTCCGGACTCATCCCGACGGGGCGATACGAGGGGAGCGGTCGCAAGGCCGTTCCCCTCGTCGCTTAAACCCGCCTGCCCGCGTTGTTGTCGCACCGGTGATGGATGGTGACGTCAGACGAACGTGTTCTCGACCCGGTGTGAGCAGGGCCGGGTTTTCGCGGGTGATCGCGAAGGGTATTATCAATCCGAGTGTCGGCGCATTGTCGCCGGCCCGCGCCTTCGGGCGCACGACAATCCCCTCAAGGTGGTACGAATGAAACGAGCACTGGTCATGACATGCGCGGCAGCGCTGCTGCTGGCGCCGGCAACCCTGTGGGCCGAAGGCCAGGACGAGGGCGCGGCCACAGATGTGACCGAGATGACGTGGATGAGCCGGCACACCGACTCCTACGGCTTCAAGGACATGCAGGAACGCTTCGGCGTGACGGTCACCAGCAACGGCATCTTCGAGAACGACGGCGAGAGGCGTCAGGCCATGCTGGCCGCCGGCGAGCAGCCGGACTTCGGCAACTGGTGGGGCAACCCCGTCGAGTTCTACCAGGACGGCGTCACCCGCGCGATTCCCAAGGAGTGGATCCGCGAGTACGCCCCCAACATCGCCAAGATGTACGACGACTATCCGCTGGCCTGGAACACCTGGGAGAACCCGGACAACCCGGACGAGCTGCTGGCGCTCAACGGCATCTCGCGAAACACGGACGGCAACCTGACGCTGCCGTTCTTCCGCTACGACTACGCCACCGAGGCGGGGCTGGAGCTCCCCGGCTATGACGAGGGCAAGGTCTCCCTGGACGTGTACGGCCGGGTCTACTACTACGAGTACGACATGACGTGGGATGAGATGGGCGACCTGCTGCGCGGCTACCGCGACGTACAGCCCGGCACCGTCGAGATCCCGCTGGGAGCCTGCAACCTGACCTCCTGGTGCCTCAACCAGTGGACGGGGGCCTTCGGCCTGAAGGGCGACGGCACCAATCGCGAGGTGGACGGCACGCTCTATCACTTCCAGACCGACCCGGGGATGAAGGAGTTCATCAAGGCGTTCGGCGCGTGGTTCGCCGAGGGGCTGATCGACCGCGAACTGCCCACGCTGAACCGCGACAAGTACTGGGAGAAGGGCCAAGCCGGCCTGTACGGCGTGCAGTCGGAGCCCTACACCAACGCGGGCCAGACCTACGCCATGTACCGGACTCCCAACAACATGGTCCCGGAGGAGGAGGTCGGGCAGCCCGGCGCCGAGGTCATCGGCATTCCGCCGATCATCGGTCCCGGCGGCGAGCGCGGCGGCCGCGCCTATCAGTCGATCGCCGGCGTCGGCGGCTACAAGTTCTATGCCGACTCCGACGTATCGGACGCGAAGCTGATCAAGATGCTGGAGATGATGAACTTCTACAGCGGCACCGTGGAGGGATGGGTCATCTTCCGTAACGGCCTGGAGGGCGTGCACTTCGACTGGGACGGCGAACCGTACCAGTCGTTCGCCCGCAACCGCGCGGAGAGCGACATCCCCGAAGGTCAGGGGCACGGTGGCATCTCCGGCTACCCGGTGTTCTATCCGTTGGACCGGCTGCACATCATTCAACCCAAGCCCATGGCCGAGTTCCAGAGCACCTATGCCTTGGTGGACGGCGGTGCGAACGTGTACACCACGCGCGCGTATCGGGACGACTTCTTCGGCGAGACCGAGTACGAAGACCTGCGCCAGCGCTACATGTCCACGCTGAACACGATGTGGAGCGAGTTCTTCTACAAGGGGATCACCGGCCAGATCGACGTCGACGCCGAGTGGGACGCCTACGTTCAGGCGTGGAACGATGCCGGCGGAGCCGACATCGTCGCCGAGCTCGCGAAGGCCCCGATCGTCGACGAGTTCCGTCAGGGACGGCGGGTCTACTGAGATCCAGCCGGACTATCGCAACTCGCGATCCTGAGCGGATCACAGGGGAGCGGCTGTCAGGCCGCTCCCCTTTTCTTTCGTGTCACGATCAGCGATGCTATCTTGACAGCATGATTCGATAGCATCACGATGCTCGGGATGAGAACGACGGTCACACTGGATGACGACGCGGAGCAACTGATCCGCGACGAGATGCGTCGCACCCAGCGTAGCTTCAAGGTGACCCTCAACGAAGCGGTCCGCAACGGCCTGAGACGAGTTCCCGAGGATGCCGAAGGCTTCCAGGTGCGCGCTCGCCCCCTCGGGTTGCGCGCCGGCATCGACTCCGCTCGTTTGCATGAGCCCGATCAGAACGCGGAGGAGGAGCGGTTCCTCCGTGTCACTCAGCGAGCCCTGCAGTCGGAGCGGTGATCGTCCCGGACGTCAATCTCATCCTCTACGCTTACGATCAGGACGGTCCCTTTCACCGGGAGTCGGCGGAGTGGTGGTCGCGGTGTCTGAACGGCGCGGAGGCGGTCGGCCTGGCGCCGGTCGTGGTCTTCGGGTTCATTCGGCTGTCGACCAGTCCGCGCATCTACGCCGAGCCGCTGTCGTTGGAAGAGTGCGCCGGGATCGTCCGCAGTTGGCTGCCAGTGCCGGCCACCACGCTGCTGGAACATGACGCTGGCGACATCGACGTCGCGCTCGATCTGCTCGACTCGGCCGGTGCCGGTGGCAACCTGACGACCGATGCCCAGATCGGCGCGTTGGCGCTCAGGTACCGGGCCACGGTCCATACCGCGGACACCGACTTCAGCCGCCTGCGGGAAGTTCGCTGGCGAAATCCCCTCACCGGCCAGCACGGACCGCGATAGCCGAGCGCGCCCGACCGCGCGGTGCGCTTATGCCAGCACGATCCGGGCGTCGGCCAGCAGCGCCGGCCGCGTGGCGGCGGCGTCCAGACTCACCTCGATCCGGTTCGCGCCCGGGATGATCGCGTGCGGCTCGACGGCGGCCGTGGCAAGGTCGCCTTCGCCTGCCTGCAACGCAAGCGTCTGGCCGTTGACCGCGGCGCTGATCTGGCTCGTGTCGGCATTCCAGACACGCAACTCCAACGCCGCCGAGCCTGGCAGCGGCTCCGCGCGCGGGTCCTCGCCCACCGTCAGGTACTCCGCGACCGGCCGCCCGGGAAAGAGCTGCCGCGGATGCTGCGGCGTGAGGGTCGGCACGCGCAGGTAGCTCTCGTGCGGAAAGCCGTCGCCGGCCACCCGCGCCACGCCGCGCACGCTTACGAAGTAGCGCCGTTCGGCGCTCCTGATCGTCCCCATCTCCCCGAGCTGCCGCAGGATGGGGCTGGACGGGTTGAAGAAGTTGTACAGGTACACGCCGTCCGACCCCGCGCGCCAGACGTTGGCGGCGCGCGCCCGGTAGGAGGCGTCGCTGCCACGCGCCGTGCGGAAGGTGCCGGTCTTGACGTCCGCCGTGCCCGGCTCCTGCACCCGGGACTCGTCAAGCGCCGGGTATACCATGGCGCCGTAGCGGTGTCCCAGCTCCACGGAGGTCTCCCACGGGTTGAGCTTGAGGTAGCCGGCGGGGATCAGCAGGTCCAGCAGATCATCGGCCAGCCACCGTTCGAGGTCGAGGCCGATCGCCCGGCAGTAGGGCACGGAATCCGGCAGGCGCGCCGCCACCAGGATCGGCCGGCCGCGGCGCTGGCCGACCTCCTCGGTCATGCGGCGGATGCGGCGCACCAGGTCGGTCATCAGGTCGCGCTCCACGCCGCCTGCGGGAAAGCCGCGGGCCGGCTCACGAAAGAAGACCGGATGCCGGTAGAAATCGAGCTCGACCCCGTCCACGTCGTAGTTGAGGCAGACCTCCTCCACGAACCGGAAGGTCAGCTCGCGCACCTCCGGCTCCGCGAAGTCGACCGCCGACCAGCCGCCGTAGCGCGGGCGCGTCTCCGGGGTGGCCAGCAGGTACTCCGGGTGGGTCTGCTTGAAGTCGTTGGCCGCGAACATCTCGGCGGAGTAGGCGGCCCCCTGGCTGTCGTGCGTGTCGTTCATGCGCAGCGACCAGAAGAACTCCCGGCCCTGTTCGTGGATGAAGTCGTTCATCACGCGCAGCGGATCGATGCCGGCCTCCGCCAGCGCCGCCATCATGTTGCGGTTGTACCAATCACCTTCGACGGTGAAGAGCTGCCCGACCTTGGTCAGGTGCGTGAACATCGTGAAGCCCGAGCACCACGTCGCATAGAACACGGTATCCACCTGCGACCCGGCCAACGGGCCGGTGCGGTACTTGAGCAGCTCCTCCTCGGTCGGGGCCTCGATCAGGTAGACCGGTTCGTTGCCGTCGTTGTTGAGGATGATCCGGCGGCGCCGCCGCTTGAGAGCTTCGCGCTCGGCGCGGAATGCGGCGGTCATCTGCCCGGCTTCAGTCCGGGCCACATGCCGAAGCCCGGCGGGTTGCCCGTGTCCCCGTCGCGCAGCTCGTCCGCGTGGGTGATCACCTTGCGAAACGCCGTGGCGTAGCGCTCGATCACCTCCGGGCGGTCGTGCTTGAACCACGGCACGTGGAAGGTGCGCGCGTGGATGCCCTCCGCCACCGGCAGGTCGTCGGTGGCCTGAGCGTTGGTGGGGGCTCCTCGCCCGTACACGTCCACGTCGCGGAACAGCGGGTGCAGGTGCAGCGGCATGTTGATGCCGACGCCGAGGCGCCCTACTCCCTCCGCCGCCAGGGCATCCAGGAAGCGCGTCAGGGAAAGTCCGCCCAGCTCCTCGGGCGCGTACAGGCCGTGCGGGTTGTACCAGCCGCCCATGGTGCTGCCGGTCGCCTCGTCGACGCGGTGTCCGCGGATGCCGGGACAGTCGTCGAGCAGGTCCCAGAACCGGTTCATGGCCGACCTGATCTCGCGCTCGCGATCGTCGTAGTGGCGCAGTTGCCCGCGCCCGATCGCGGCGTTGAGCTGCTGCATCCGGTACTTGTAGCCGCCCAGCGCGATGCCGGAGGTGCGCACCAGCTCGGGATCGGTGAGCTCACGCTGGCTGCGCGAATAATGGCCCCAAGCGAGGGCGCGCTCGTACATGCCGCGGTCCTGGGTCACCATGACGCCGCCTTCTCCGGCCGGCAGCGCCTTGCCGCTCATCACCGACATCGCCGCAACCGCGCCGAAGGTGCCGACCTTGCGCCCCCGGTACAGGGCGCCGTGGGCGTGTGAGACGTCCTCCATCACGGCGATGCCGCGCGGCTCCGTGATGGCCAGCACCGCGTCCATGTCGGCGGGGTGGCCGCAGTAGTGGACGACGACGACGACCTTCGTGCGCGGCGTCAGGCGGCGCTCCAGGTCCTCGGGGTCGATGCACAGCGTGACCGGATCGATGTCGGCGAAGCGGACCGTGGCGCCGAGCGACAGCGCCGGCCCGCACGATGCCCAGTAGGTCGTGCTCTGGCAGACCACCTCGTCCCCCGCGCGCACGCCCAGGGCGTACAGCGCCGCCTGGATGGAGCCGGTTCCGGTGTTGTGGGCCAGCACGTAGTCCACTCCCTGCCACTCGGCGAACTCGGCCTCGAACTGCTTGGTGACGTCGAATCCGGACATGCGCCCGGAGTTCAGCACTTCCAGGACGGCCTGTTCGTCTTCCTCGGTGATGATCGGCCAGGTGAACAGGTCGTCCGGGACGGTCGCCGGGTCAAGTGCAGGCGGACCGCCGAGCAGCGCCGGGCGCTTCGCTACGACGGTATCGGTATCAACGGCTGTAGTGGGCATCGGAACCTCCGCCGCGATCGTATGACTGCGGCCGGCGACGGGCAACCGCCCGCATTGACTCATCCAAGATCCACTCGAACGCAATCTGATGCCTCATCGAAAGAT
>JAPPKD010000253.1 GCA_028820215.1 Spirochaetaceae bacterium
CTCAGGAGAACGAACGAATGGCTGCCTGACCTGTCACGCTGACGGAATGCACCCTACACCGCGTGATCCCGTGACACGACAGTCCCCCGACGGTCAAGATGAGGTCGATGGAGTATCGGCAGCTCGGCACGACCGGCATCCGCGCATCGGCGCTCTGCGTCGGCGTGGCGTTTCGTGGCCGCCAGCGCCGCGGGCTGACGGATGAGCACTGCATGACCACGATCGAGCGCGCGGTCGATCTCGGGATCAACTTCCTGGACTGCGCCAACGTGTACGGCCGCGGATGGAGCGAGGAGCTCCTGGGGCGGACCGTCAAGCGCCTGGGCGGGCGTGACCGGCTCGTGATCACTACCAAGGTGGGCCAGGCGATGGGCGACGCGCCGTCCGAGCGGGGGCTGTCGCGCGAGTACATCCTGGAACAGATCGACCGGAGCCTGCACCGCCTGCAGATGGACTACGTGGACATCTACCTCATGCACCAGCCTGACGCGACCGTGCCTCTGGAGGAGTCGCTGCGGGCGATGGACGACGTGGTCCGGCAGGGCAAGGCGCGGCACGTGGGGGTGAGCAACCACCACGCGGCGGAGGTCGTGGAGATGCTCTGGACAGCCGAGCGCGAGGGACTGGCCGCGCCGGCGATGCTCCAGTACCAGTACAGCCTGCTGCACCGCTGGCACACCGAGTACGACCTGGCGCCGCTGTGCGTCCGGCACGGTCTGGGCCTCATGACCTACAGCCCGCTCGCCATCGGCCTGCTCACCGGACAGGTGCGCAGAGGCCGGCCGCTGCCGGCCGAAAGCCACTGGCGCGACAGCGCCGACACGAGCCGGGTCCTGGACTACGCCGAACCCGCGATCGCCGCCCTGGTCGACGTCGCCGGCGAGCTGGGAAAGACGCCGGCGCAGGTGGCCATCGCCTGGCTGCTGGCGAATCCGGCGCTCAGCGCGCCGATCCTGGGCCCCGACCTGCCGGAGCACGTCGACGAGGCGGTGGGGGCGGTCGGCTGGCGCCTGCCGCCGGAGCAGAAGGCCCGGCTCGACGAGGCCTCCGCAGACGGCGGCCCGTTCGTGATGAACGCCGCCAGCCTGCGTCCCTTGCCCCACCGGGGTCCGGCAAGCGGCCCGCGGTGAACCCCGGCTACCTGCCGCCGCTGCCGGCGCCGGACACGGCGCTCCGCATCACCCGGATCGAGACGTACCGCCCCGCGGACCTGTTTCAGGGGCTGATCTTCTGCCGCATCCATACCGATCAGGGGCTGGTGGGCTGCGGCGAGAGCTACTACCTGCCCGAAGCCGTGGAGGCGGTGATCCACGACTGGTTCCGCCACCGCCTGCTGGGCGCCGATGCGCTGGCGATCGAAAGCCACTGGCGCTTCCTGTACGAGCGGGCCGCCAATTTCGGCGTGCGCGGCGCCGAGCTGCGCGCCCTGTCGGCGGTCGACCTGGCGCTGTGGGACATCCTCGGCCAGGCGACCGGCCAACCGATCCATCGCCTGCTGGGCGGCCCGGTGCGCGAGCGGGTGCGGGTCTACAACAGTTGCGGCCACCCGAGCTACGGCGCCGGAGCGGGCGCGCACGGCTGGCCCGGCATGGGATCGGTCGGCGAACCGGGGCCGCTGGCCGATACCTGGCAGGCGCTGCACGAGCCGGCGGCGCTTGCCAGAGAGCTGGCCGGACTGGGGTACTCGGCGCTGAAGGTGTGGCCGTTCGACCGCGCGGCGATCGAAGGCGGACCGGCGCTCATCGGCGCGTCCGCCATCGAGGAGGCGATGGGGCCGCTGCGCGCGATGCGCGACGCGGCCGGCCGGGACCTGGAGCTGCTCGTGGACGGACACGCCCACTTCCAGTTTCCGGCCGCGATGCGCATCGCCGACGCGTTGCGAGAGGTCGGCCCGCTGTGGCTGGAGGACATCCTGAAGATGGACAACATCGGCATGCTGGCCGAGTTCCGGCGGCAGAGCCGCATGCCGATCAGCGCCAGCGAGATGCTCCTGACCCGGCCCGACTTCGCGGAGGTGCTGGAGAAGCGGGCCGCCGACTACATCATGATCGACCCCACCTGGGTGGGCGGCATCTCCGAGGGCAGGCGCATCGCGGACATGGCGCAGGCCTACAACCTCCCGGTGAGCACCCACGACTGCACCGGACCGCTGACGCTGTACGCCGGCATCCACCTGAACGCCGCGCTGCCCAACTGCGTGCTGCAGGAGACGGTGCGGGCGCACATCCAAACGGTGTACCCCAAGCTCATCGACGAGGTTCCGCAGGTCGCCGACGGCCACGTCGCGTTGCCGGGCCGGCCCGGCCTCGGCGCGTCCCTCAATGAGGACTTCTTCGACCCGAAGCGCGAGTGGTATCGCGCGAGCTCGCTGTGACGGCCGCGGAATCCGGGCGCCCCCGCGGCCTGCGGGCGAGCCTCACGCTGCGCTCCGGGGCCGATGCCACGTTGCGCTTGCTGAGCGCCGACGACGCGGACCTGCTCGGAGCCTACTTCGCGCGCCTGTCACCGCGGACGCGGGACTTCTACGGACCGCACCCATTCGACCAGGAGACGGCGGGCCGGCTCTGCAGGGAGACGCGCACCCACACGGAGGTCGTGCGGTTCGTGGTGACCGTGACCGACGGTGACGGCGCACGGATCATCGCCTACTTCATTGTCGGATTTCGCATGCAGGAATCCGACACGAAGCGCTACGCGGCCAGGGGGACACCGCTGGACGACCGTACCGACGCCTACCTGGCGCCATCGGTCGAGGATGGATGTCAGGACACCGGCGTGGGCTCCGCGGTGATGGGCCACCTGGTGCCCTGGCTGCGCGGACTCGGCCGGCGGCGACTCGTGCTGCTCGGCGGCGTGCAGCAACGCAACGAACGGGCGATCGCGTTCTACCGGAAGTGGGGATTTCGGATCGTCGGCGACTTCGAGACGAGGGCTGCCTGCCACGACATGATCGCCACGCTGTAGACGGCCCCGCCCGGAGGTTCGTCTCAGTCGTCGATTCGCTCGGCTCCCGGGACCGACCGGTCCGGTATGGAGTACGCCATCCAGTGGGTGAGCGCCTCCTGCGCCGGGTTGAAGCGCGCCCGGATCGACGGCGGCATCCAGTAGTGACGGACGTTGTGGTGGTCCCACATGCCGCCGCCGCGCTGGCGGTGGACGTGGTTGTACTGCAGCGTCGTGCGGCGCCGTGAGCTGGTCTTCGCGGCGCCGGCGTGGGTGAGGGCCTCGGTGAAGATCATCAGGTCACCCGGATCGCCGGTGATCTCGACCGATCCGGGCGTATCGAGCCCGGCCGTCCGCCAGCGTTTGTCCAGCTCGAAGTTCTTCTTGTGCGAGCCGGGGATGACGATGAAGCACCCGTCGCCGGGGTGATTCTCCGTCAGCATGATGGCGACGTTCACCATGGTCGAGCTGATGACGCCGTCGCGCACCGTGTACTGCTCGGTCGGTATCCCGTGGTGCCAGCCAGAGGCTTCGCGCCCCGCGTACTTCGAGATCGACCATGTGTTGACGAGCTGCGGCTCGCCCATGAACTCGTTGAGATAGGGCATGAGCGCCGGATGGGCGATGAGCTCGTCGAAGATAGGATCCAGCCGCGGCAGGCCGTTCAGCCGGATCTGGTTGTCGACCCAGGTGTCCTTGATGAAGTGCGCCGCCGTCACCACCGGCAGTCCTTCCGCCCAGCTCTCGTCGTGGTCGATCGCCTCGTTGTCCACCACGGCCTTGTCCAGGGCCCGGATCAGGTCGCGATCGATCGCCCCGCGCAGGATCAGATACCCCTGCAGGTCGAACAGGAACTTCTCGTCGTCGGTCACCTGGTGCATGTCATGCTCCTCATTCGAACACGCGCGGGTCGTCGGGTGCGCGGTGTCGCTCCGCGTACTCCAGCCACTCCCGCTCCGTCGTGTACGGCAGCCAGCCCTTGCGTGACACGTACGGCGTGTCCCGCGGCCTGAAGCGAAGCTCGAACGCCTCGCGCTCCGCGCTGAAGTGAACGGGTCTGCGAATCACCACGTTCATGTCCAGCACCTCCTTCATCAGAAACGACTCGGTTTGATTGATCAAGCTCATGGCGCGGGGCATCAGGAAGAACAGATTGCCGCGCTCGCCGGCCGGCCGGGTGGCGGTGCCGGCGAGCGTCATGCTCGCCTCGTCCCACGACAGGGCCGTGATCTCCATCGCGCCCTGCTGGAGGTGCAGGTCGGTGCCGAGCAGCCAGGGATACGGACGCGCCCGCGCTATCCGGTACAGCCGGCACGCCGACGGGGGCACGACTGTGCGAAAGCGGCCCCTGAAGGTTCCCCGGTACTCCTCGTTCCAGAGCTCGTAGACGCGATACGCCGACTCCGGAGCCAGTCCCAGGCGGGCGAACGAGACATCGGTGGCATACGCCTCGTCGTCCATGTTGAAGACCGCCACGAGGGTGTACTCATCCCAGCCCGTGTCGACCGCCAGCTTCAAGATTCGCGTGTAGCCGTCCGGATGGACGTCTTCGAAGAGGTCGACCGGCACCGGCACCCTCTGCGTGCGCGGCAGGCAGAGCTTGACCAGGCGCAGCCGCTCGGGATCGATCCGGCGGTAGTCGTCGCCGAGCATGAGGGGGCTGCCGCCCAGGCCGAACACGGTAGCGGCGACCCGCGCGTGCTCGATCGGCACCGGCTTGTCGACGGTCAGAAGGTTGAAATCGTTGAGATAGGTGCGGCGGTGGGTGAAGAAGCTGGCCGCCGCGTTCTGCACCAGGTACTCGATGCTGCCGAAGTGGCGGTCGTGCAGCGCGTAGACGGCGTTGCGCCAGTTGTTGTAGGGCGGGAACAGCGGCCGCCCTTCTCCGAAGTCGCGGCCGACGCGGGCGGCGTCGATCAGCCCCACGTACCCCGGAGTGGAGGAGACCGCCGTCTGCAGGTGGGTGTCGGGGCCGGCGGCATCGCGGATCACCTGGAGAATCGATCGCGCCGCCTGCAGCGGAGTGCGGGTCGGATCGTGCAGCCGGGCACCCTTCTTCACCGCCAGGAAGTCGAGCATGTAGTAGCGGACGCCCAGCTTCCGGTACCAGGCGAAGATGCGGCGGACGTATGCCGCGGTCTGCGGATGGGTGCCGTCCAGGAAGTACTGGTGGAGCCGGGGAGCGTCGTCAGGGTCCGAGTGGAGGTCGAACTCCCAGCTCCGCCGCTCGCAGATCGGCGCTCCGCTCGCGTCCCTCAGCAGGTTCTCGCGGTTCTCCTCGAGCGCTCCTTCCGCCTCGGCGAAGAACCAGAACGGGGACACCCACAGGGCGGGGACGAATCCGCGTTCCCCCAGCTTCGCGAAGAACCCGTCCAGGCCGCTCGGAATCTGCCGCTCGTCCGCGCGCAGCCAGTCGCCGGGGATCCCGTCGACGAAGTTGGTCTGACTGGTCCACAGGTAGCGGACGTCGAAGCCGCGCAGCTTCCGGCGCAGCGCGTCGGCGTTGTCCAGGGCCACGGTCTCCCAGCAGTCCTCCTCGGCGCTGAAGGCATCGATCCAGGCGCCTCCGCACCAGCCGACCGGCGGGTCGTCGGCATACGTCGTTCCATACCCGCGGTGGACGGCCTCGGCCCAATCCACCAGTGCGTCGTACGGATCGTCGAAGATGCCCACGCGGAGCCGCTCGGAGGTGATCCAGGCTCCGGGCGCCAGCTCGACGCCGCCGAGCTGGCATGTGGCACGGTATCTCGCGACCCCGGTTCCGGCATCCAGCGAATGCCGGCCGACCATTCGGTCGACGGTGACGAATCCGCAGACCAGGGTATGTCCGCTGCCCGGATCGAAGAGGTGGCAGAGGTTGTCCGATTCGTGCCGGCCGTCGGACAGCAACTCCACGCGCATGTCCCACGGATGCCACGCGAAGAAACGCACGTTGTCCGGGTCCGCGCCGACCCGCAGGCCCGCGCCGTCGCCGGCGCGCAGATCCAGCACGTTCCAGTCGCCGATCGCGACCGGACGCGCGCCGGCGTTGTACAGCGATGCCGTCAGCTCGACCGCGGCGCCGGCGGGGACCACCTCCCACCGCCAGACCAGATCCGGAACGGCGAACCGGAACTCGGCCATGCCGCTGCCCTCTCCATCGAGGCCTTCGGAGTTCCCGCCCTCGGCATCGGCGAGGTGTAGCGTGGTGGCGTCCACCTTCACCGAGCCGCTGGCGCGCTGCATGGCCATCGCGCCGCCGTGTTCCGCGGCCACGGAGAAGCCATGTTTTTCGAACGCCCATGTGAGCCTCATCGCCGATCCCACGCGCGTGTGTCCTCCTTCCTGTCTGCCCGATGACCGAAAGAGAGCGCCGACCGATAGCCGGCCGGCGCTCCCATGAATGCCTCAGTCGACACGTGCGAATGTCGCAATCGCCGATTGTCCCAATCGCCGGTTACTGAATCATCCCCAGCGCCTTGAACTGACGCGTCGCCTCGTCCAGGAGATCCTGTCCGCCGGCCGCCAGCCACTCGTTCATGAAGCCTTCGTAGTCGTCCGTCTCGCCGATGATGTACTTGTACTCGAACTCCGCAGCCAGGGTGTTCAGCTCCCCGACGACCGACTGGTCCAGGTGCAGGAAGTAGGCATCGGGCGCATAGGTCTCCTCGGCCAGCGCGCCGTTGTTTAGCTCGATCTCGCTGAAGACCGTCGCCGGCAGATCGTCGGCGCTGGTCGCGGGCGTGAAGATGGTGAAGTCGGCGCGGGTCGACATCCAGTTGCCCCAGTCGGCGGCGCCCAGGAAGTTCTCGACCGACCGGTAGCGCTCCGTGCCCGGCCCGGCGATGATGGCCGTGTAGCCGCCCGGCAGCTCGTGCCGGACTCCCTTGTCTATGTCGACGCCCCAGCGGATCGCGTAGTAGCCGGGATTCGGGTAGGCGACCCCGTCGATGAGCGCCAGGATCCGTTCCAGCTTGACGGGATCCTCCGTCGCCTGCCGGGACAGGGTGAACATGCGGTCGAAGAACCGTGGAGCGGCAAGCTTGCCTCCCTCGGGCCGTCCCTTCGGCATCGGCATGTGCGCCCAGAGGTCCACCGATTCCTCGACGGTTCGGCCTCCCTCGTTGACGAACTCGGTGACCAGCACGCCGGGATACCAGGCGGTGCCCAGCACGCCCTGGAAGAGCGGCGCCTTCCGCTCGTTCCACGCGATCGTGTACCAGTTCGGCTCGATCACGCCCTCCGCGACGGCAGCTCGCATGAAGTCCAGGAACGCATGCTCGGTTCCGTCGACGACGTAGTGCGAGGCCTGCCCGCCGGCGATGTAGAAGTCGGTCGGTCCCCACATCAGCTTCAGGTTCCTGATCTCGCCGACCCCCTGGCCGTTGCCGGCCGACGTCAGTCCCCAGGTGTCGTCCTGGCCGTTGCCGTCCGGGTCGTCGTAGGTGAAGGCGCGCGCCACGCTCATCAGCTCGTCGGCCGTCGCCGGTATCTCCAGGCCGAGGTTCGCCAGCCAGTCCTTGCGGATCTGGAAGCCCCAGATGTTCGGCGGCCCGGCGGTCGACAGCGCGGTCAGCTTTCCGTCCTTGGTCAGATAGTCCTCCGCGTAGTCGTCCATGTATTCCATCCACGTCGGCAGGCTGGCCGCGTGCTCGTTCCAGTCCTCCAGCAGAAAACCCTCGTCGTAGAGCTGGGTCAGGAACGCCTCGCCGGTGGCGCCGGCACTGAACTTGACGATGTCCGGCGGGTCGTTGGTGGCGAATCGGGTCAGGATCTCATTGTTGAACTCCGCCGTGTTGTTCATGGTGATGTCCACGCCGAAGGTCTCGTTGAGATAGGCGCGGAACGGGTCGTTCTCGTCGGTCGGCTGATTGACCCAGCCGCCGAACATCAGCTCGATCTCCGGCACCTGGTCCGCGGCTCCCTCTTCCTCGCCGGAAGCCCAGGCAAGGTGGGAGAGCGCCAGAAACGTCGCGACCCCGACGGCCACGAATCTGATATTTTTCATTACGATTCTCCTGTCGTGTCTCTTATCGTGGTTGTTGCGATGAGGCACACTGCCTCCCTGGGAGCACTGCCTCCCTGTGTCGACTACGGGCGGCCGACGCCGACCCTATTCCTTGACCGATCCCGTATACACCCCCTTGATGAAATACCTCTGCAGAAACGGATAGACGCACATGATCGGCACGATCCCCACCACGGTCACGGCCATCTTCACGCTGACCGGCGTCGAGCGGATCGCGGGATCCAGGAGGAGCTGTCCGCCGGCGAACGGATTGCTGGCGATGTTGAAGATGCTGCGCAGGTATAGCATGAACGGCCTGAGCTCCTGGTCCTTGGTGAACACCAGGGCCGTGAACCACTCGTTCCACAGGTCGACGGCCGTGAACAGGGAGAGAGCGGCGATCACGGGCTTGCTCATCGGTGCGTAGATCCTGAAGGCGATGGTGATCTGGCTGGCGCCGTCGATGTCGGCCGACTCCTCGATCTCTCCGGGGACGTTCTGGAAGAACTGCTTGAAGACCAGCACGTTCCACGCGCCGATCATGCCCGGCACGATCAGGGCCAGGAACGTGTTGTAGATGCGGGTGTGGAACACGGCCAGGTAGGTGGGTATGAGCCCGCCGCTGAACAGGAACGTGACGAGCACGAGCGTGATCAGCACGTTCCTGCCGATCATGTCCCGCCGCGATGCGGCGAAGCCGGTGACCATCGCCCAGAACACGCCGAGCGCCGTTCCGGACAGGGCGCGGAGCACGCTCACGAAGAAGCTGTGGAACAGGATCGGGTTCTTCAGCACCGTCTGGTAGCCGTTGAGGATGGGGCGGTCGACCCACAGGAGGATGCCGCCCTTGCTGACCCACTCCGCCTCGCTGACGAATGACAGGACCACGACGTAGAACAGCGGAAAGAACGAGGTGAGCGATACCAGCGCCACGACCGAGATGACCCCGATCTGGTAGCTCAGCTCCGTGCCCTGCAGCTTCACCGGTCCGCTCCTGTGCCGCCGATCACCAGATGCCGACCTTGAGCCGCCTCTTGGCGAACTCATTGACGCCCAGGATGAGCGCCAGGCCGAAGATCGACTCGATGAACGCCAGCGCGGTGCCCAGGCTGTACTGCAGCTTGGTGAGTCCCTGGCGGTACACCCAGGTGCCGATCACGTCGCCCACCTCCAGGGTCGCCGGCGAGTAGAACAGCAGGATCTGCTCCACGCCCGTGGACTGAAAGAGGCGGCCGATGGACAGGGTGAGCAGGAACACGACGACCGGCCTGATGCCGGGCAGGGTGATGTAGCGGATCCTCTGCAGGGGGCCGGTGCCGTCGATCTTGGCCGCGTCGAACAGGCCCGGATCGAGATTCGACAGGGCGGCCAGGTAGATGATGGTGCCCCAGCCGACCTCTCTCCAGACCCCGGAGCCGATGAGCAGCGGACGGAACGCCGCCGTGCTCACCAGGAAGTCCTTGGGCTCCCCGCCCATGGCGGCGATGACGCTGTTGACGATGCCGGTCTTCGTGAACAGCGCGAAGGCGATGGCGTAGATGATCACCCAGGAGAAGAAGTGGGGAATGTAGAGGATGGTCTGACTGATGCGCCGCAGCGTGCTGTGGTGCAGGTCGTAGAGGAAGATGGACAGCACGATCGGCGGAAAGAACCCCGCGACCAGGCGCAGCACGCTGATGTAGACGGTGTTTACGAACACGCGCTCGATGTCGCGTATGTCGAACAGTTCGCGAAAGTTGCCCAGGCCGATCCACTCGCTGCCGAACACGCCCGCCGACAGCTTGTAGTCCTTGAACGCGATCACCGCCTGCAGCACGATCGGGTAGTAGCGGTAGACCAGCAGGTAGGCGATCGGAATGAGCAGCAGGACGTAGACGCCGGCGTACTTGCGCAGTTTCGCCGTGGTGCGGGCGCGGGAGCTGCGGCGGAGCGATGCCGCGGGGGCGGCGGTAGCAGCGACCGCGCCGCGCATTCCGGTTCCCGCGCGCCCGGCGGTCACGATTGTGCGGGTTCCGGCTGGAGGTTCATCATCCTGGCGGTCAGGGCATCCGATGGTCTCCCGGGCCGTGTGCGAGGTCAAGGCGGGGACCGGTGGTGCCGGTGTCGACCCAGTTCTCGAGCCTCCCGGAGAACCACGGCGGATCGGGCTCCGGCGGCTGCGCCGTTCGCTCCCAGGTGCCGATGAGGGTCAGTTCCTCGGAGCGGCGCTGCATGCGGGCGGCGATGTCGTCGGGGTTCCAGTCGGTCAGGGCCAGCTCCGTAAGCCGCCGCTCGACGTCCCGGTGCCGGGCGCTGCCCGCCAGGTCGTTCGTTTCGCCGGGGTCCTCCTCCATCCGGAACAGCTCCGGTTGCAGGCCGCGGTAGTAGTTCAGCTTCCAGCCGCCGGAGCGGACCATGCGGCCCGCGACGTCGGATCCCCGTTCGGCGTGCTCGGCGATCGCGGTGTCCTTCCACGCGGCGCCGTCTCCCGTCAGCAGCCGGCGGAAACTGCTCCCCGAGGCCCCCGGAAGGGCATCGACGCCGCACAGATCCAGCAGCGTCGGTCCGAGGTCCAGCAAGCTCACGTTCTCGGCCCGCACCTGCCCGGCGGGGACGCGGCCGGGCCATGACACGGTGAGCGGCACGCGGCTGGCCCCGTCGTAGAACGTGCTCTTCCACCACATCCCGTGCTCTCCGAGCATCTCCCCGTGATCGGAGCAGTAGACGATGACGGTGTGCTCGCGCAGTCCGCTCTCCGCCAGGGCGGTGAGGATGGTGCCGACCTGCCGGTCCAGGAACGTGCAGAGTCCGTAATAGGCCACTCGTGTTCGCCACTGCGCATCGCGGGGTGGCGGAGGGTCGATTCCCCAGCGCCTGCGCTTGGCCGCGTTGACCGGGTGCAGGTGGTCGTCCGGCGGCGGAAGGTCCGGGTAGCCGATCATGTCGCGGTGGGCTCGGAAGTCGTGCGGGGGCGCAACGAACGGGCAGTGCGGAGCGACGTAGCCGACGGTCAGCAGAAACGGCCTGTCGTGCTCGCCGCGGCCGCGCTCGCCCAGCCAGCGAACCGTCGCACGGGTGACCGCCTCGTCGTAGGCGTGATAGCCCGTGCGTCCCGGCCCGCTCTTGACCACGCCCGCCAGGCCCATACCGGGCGTGTCGGCAAGGTCGCCGAGGATCCTCTCCAGTTTCAAGCCCGCGCCCGCATACGCCGACTCGGTCACGTCACCCACGATCCGATCGCGATAGCCATGCCGCTGATCCGGACCCACGAAGTGCATGCGGCCGGCGAGCACGGTGTCGTAGCCGGCAGAGAGGAACGCGTGCGCAAGCGTGGGGACATCGCTGCCGAGGTGGCCTTCGTTGTCGAAGAGACCCAACTCGTGGGGATGGCGAGCGGTCATGAACGACATGCGGCTCGGGGCGCACAGCGGATAGGTGCAGTAGGCGTTGCGGAAGCGCGTGCCGCCCTCGGCGAGGCGGTCCAGGTTCGGGGTGTGGGCAACCCGGTCTCCGGCGCACCCCATGATCCCCGCATGATGCTGGTCGCTCATGACCAGCACCACGTTGGGAGGCCTGCGCGGCGAGCCTGCCATGGCGCACGCTACCATGCGGTCCGGCACGGGCAGAGGGGAAGACGGGCACATGCGAGTAGGGATCGTCGCCTTGCAGCACGAGACCAACACGTTCATCGAGGCACCGACCGGCATCGACGCCTTTCGCGGCAACCTGCTGGCGGCGGGCGACTCCTTGCGGGCCGCGGTCGCCGGTACCCGTCATGAGCTCGGCGGTTTTCTCGCCGGACTTGAGGAGGCGGCCGCGGAGGCGGTTCCGCTGTTCGGCGCCCGGGCACTGCCGTACGGACTCGTGTCGGCCGCCGCCTATGCCGAGCTGAAGCGCCGCCTGCTTGCGGAGATCCGGTTGCATCTGCCGCTCGACGGGGTGCTGGTTGCGCCTCATGGTGCCGCCGTCAGCGAGGACGTGCGCGACGTGGACGGCGACTGGCTCGGTGCGGTCCGCGCGTTATTGGGAGCCGACGTCCCGATCGTCGCCACCGGCGATCCCCACGCGAACCTCTCGCCACGGATGGCCGGAGCGGTCGACGCGATCGTCGCCTACCGCACGAACCCGCATGTCGACCAGTGGGACCGCGGGCTGGAGGCGGCGCGGCTGCTCGCCGGTCGACTGCACGCGACGGTCACGCCCCGCATGGCCGCCGTGTTCCCGCCGGTGGCGATCAGCATCGACAAGCAGTGCACGGACGAGCCGCCGCTCAGCGCGCTCGTGGAGCGGATCGAAGCCATCCGCGAACGGCCGGGGATTCTCGCGGCAAGCCTCTGGCTGGGGTTCCCCTACGCCGACGTAGCCGAGATGGGCTCTGCGGTGACCGTGGTTGCGGACGGGGATCCGCTCACCGCGGAGGAGGCGGCAGGCGACATCGCGCGGGCGCTGTGGGACATGCGGGCGGAACTGCAGGCGGATCTTCCCGGCGTCCCGGACGCGGTCGATCGCGCCGAGCGGCTCGCGCCTCCGGTCTGCCTGCTAGATGTCGGCGACAACGTCGGCGGCGGATCGGCGGCCGACGGCACCGCCCTGGCTGCCGAGCTCCACCGGCGCGGTGCCGGCCCGTCGTTCGCGTGCCTCTACGATCCCGAATCGGTCGCCGCGGCCGAGGCCGCCGGCCGCGGAGCGGTTCGGTCGTTCCGGATCGGCGGCAAGACCGACCGCCTGCACGGCGAGCCCCTGGCGATCGAGGGACGGGTCCTCGACGTGTTCGACGGCCGCTTCCACGAACCGGAGGCCCGGCACGGCGGCGTCCACCACTACGACCAGGGGCGCACGGCGGTCGTCGAGAGCACGACCGGGCTTGTCACCATGCTGACCTCGAAGCGCATGGTGCCGTTCAGCCTGCACCAGCTCACCGACTTCGGCATCGACCCGAGCACGTTCCGCTTCATCGTCGCCAAGGGGGTCAACGCGCCGCTCGCCGCCTACCGCGAGGTCTGCCCGTCCTTCGTTCGCGTCGATACGCCCGGCAGCACGGCGGCGAACATGACCTCGTTCGCGTACCGCCATCGACGCTGCCCGATGTACCCTTTCGAGCCCGACCTGAGCTGGGCTCCGTAGCGTCCAACCCTGCGTCCACGTTCAGCGAACCTGCGCGATCAACGCGAAGCCTCGCAAAACAACGCGTTGTTCTTGAAGCCAGGATGTCGTTTTCCCACGTTGATGCCGATGGATGGGGTCATCCGGCCTCCGCGTTTGCTTCGCGTGGTGTGCTCACGGCTTGACCGTGCCGGAACCTCCGCCGAGGTGCGGGTAGAGGGGCTGCAGCGCGTCGCCGGCACGCTGATAGGTGTCGAACAGCTCGGCGTACAGCGCCGCCAGCGAACGATCCGGCTCGAACTCCCGGCCGGGCCGCACTAGTGCCGCCGCCGCTGACGCCAGATCGGGGAACTGGCCTTCGGCCGTCAGCGCCACGCAGGCGCAGCCGACCAGGTCGGCTTCCGGGTTGGCGAGCGTCCGCACCGGTACGCCGGTGACGTCGGCCTTGATCCGGTTCCAGGCGTCGTGGCGTGCCGGGCCGCCGCAGGCGGTCAGCTCCTGCACGCGGCACCCGTGCTCGGCCAGGATGGCGATGATCTGGCGGATCGCGAACCCGACCGACTCCAGCACGGCGCGCGCCATCTCGTCCCAGCCGTGCCGGAGGGTCAGCCCCAGGAAGGCGGCGGATGCCTCCGCGTTCCAGTGCGGGGTCCGTTCGCCCGACAGGTAGGGCAGGAACAGGGCGCGCCGCGCTCCGGCCGGCGCGGCGGCGCCGCGCGCCACCGCCGCGCTCACCGCCACGGGACTCGGCGACGCCGACTGCGCCAGCCAGGACAGCGCACGGCCGCTGGCCGACGTCACGCCGCCCAGGTTGTACAGCCCGTCGACCAGGTGCGGCAGGACGATCAGGCGCGGGTCGTCGACCGGAACGGGGCTGGCGTGGTTGATGCCCTCCGAGCTGCCGCTGCGGTCCAGGGTGCGGCCGGCACGGACGGTGGCCGACCCGATCAGCGCCATCTGGAAGTCGGCGGCGCCGGCGTACACGCGGGCGCCCGCGGCGATCCCGAACCGCTCGGCCGCCTGCCGGGTGACCGCTCCGATCTCCTCTGCGGCGACCGCGAACGGCGGAAAGCGCGCGGCGTCCAGGCCGAGCGCGGCCAGCGCCTCGCCCGACCAGTAGAACCGGTCGACGCCGTGCGCGCCGATCGCGGTGTGCGCGCAGCCGGTGAGCAGGAACACCACCCACTCCGCGCACGACAGGAGCCAGGCCGAGCGCTCGAACGTCGCCGGCCGCCGGCGCGCCAGCCACTGCGCCTTGGGCAGCGGAAAGGAGGCGTCCACGGCGATGCCGGTCCGTGCGGCCACCTCGCTCGCTTCCTGCCGGGCGCGGGCGTGCAGCCAGGTGAGCGCCGGACCGACCGGCTCGCCGTCGGCGTCGCACGGGATCAGCGTCGGCCCGTTGCCGGTGACCACGCACGCGGTCGCCGCTCGCGCCGCATGCGGCAGGCGCGCGATCGCGGTCTGGACGGCGCTCGACCACACGTGCGCGTCCGTCTCCTCCCGCACCCCCTCGGCCGAGACCGGCGCACGCCCGACGGCCAAACATGACCCGCGCGCCGCACCGGTATCCGCGCCCCCGTCGCGCGCGAACAGTCCGCACTTGACCGCCGTGGTGCCGATGTCTATCGCCAGGATCATGCCGGTGGGTCCGGGGAGCGCCGCAGCAGGCTCAGGAACGCCTGTTCGTCGACGATCTCGACGCCTGCCTCCTCGGCCCTGATCACCTTGCTGCCGCCGCCGCTGCCGGCGAGCAGATGGGTGGTGGCGCCGGATACCGCGCCGGTCACGGTGCCGCCGCGTGCGCGGATCTCGTCCGCGGCCCGCGCCCGCGGCTTGAACGCCTCGAACGAGCCGGTGATGCACCACGTCTGGCCTGCAAATGGCTGTTCGCCGCCGCCGTCCGTGCCGGCCGGATCGGACGGATCCGCGGCAAACCGCAGGCCGCGGGCGCGCAGCGCCGCGATCAGCCCGCGCGGCGTGGCCCGCCAGGTCGCCATGCGCGAACCGGTCAGCGCGTCCGGCCGGCCGAGCTGTCGCATGATGCTCTCCGTCGTGCGCTCGCCGATGCCGTCGATGCCGGTGAACACCTCCGGGTCGCCGGCGTCGACCGCCGCGTACAGACTCTCGATGTCGCGGAACCCCGCCTGCAGGAGCAGATCGCTCACCTTGGGCCCGAGCTCCGGCAAGCCCAGCGCCGGCAGCACGATCGCGAACGGCTTGGCCTTGCTGGCCTCGATGCCGTCCGCGAGCGCGGCCACCGACTTCTCGCCGAACCCCTCCTCGCCCAGCAGCCGCTGCGGGTCGAAGCGGTACAGTTCGGCGATGTCGCGCACCCACCCCCGGTCGACCAGCAGGTCGATGGTCGCCGGCCCCAGCCCGGCGATGTCCATCTGGTCGCGGGCGACGAAGAAGCGCAGGCGTCCGCGCACCTGGTCCCGGCATGCGGCGTTGGGGCAGAACGAGTGCGCTCCCTGCACGGTCAGGGCGCTTCCGCACGACGGGCACTCCGCGGGCATGCGCCAGACCGGCTGGCCCGCCGGGTCCTTCTCCAGGACGCGCTCCACCGCCGGGATGACGTCGCCGCGCTTCGACACTGCCACGGTGTCGCCCACCGCCAGCTCCAGGCTGTCGACGTAGTCCTGGTTGTGCAGCGTGACGTTGGCGATCGTGGAGCCTGCGATCGGCACCGGATCGATGCGCGCGACCGGCGTCACCCGGCCGGTGCGGCCGACCTGGATCTCGATCGACCGCACCACGCTCACGCCCTCGGGCGCGTCGAACTTGACCGCGATCGCCCAGCGCGGGTGGTGCTCGGTGGCGCCCATCGCCTCGCGCGCCGCCAGCCGGTCGACCTTCAGCACCAGGCCGTCGATGTCGTAGGGCAGGTCCGGCCGGGCCGCGGCCCGCTCCTCCACGTACTTCACCGTCGAAGCGGTGTCGATCACCTCGAACCCGGCCGCCCCATCCGCGGGAGACGATCCGTCCGCGTCGTCCTCGATCACCACGGTAGCGGGATTGATGCGGAAGCCAAGGCGGCGCAGGTGAGCCAGCAGCTCCGTGTGCGTGGTCGGCGGATCGGCCATGAATCCCTCGTAGACGAAGATCTCCAGCGGCACGGTGGCCACGTCGACGCTCTTCACGCGCCGCAGGCTGCCGGCCGCGAAGTTGCGGGCGTTGGCGTACGGAGTCTCGACACCGTCGTTGAGCGCCTCGAAGGCCGCGCGCCGGATGAAGATTTCGCCCCGCACCACCAGCGTCTCCGCTGCCTGCAGCCGGAGCGGCACCGTGCGGATGGTGCGCACGTTCGCGGTCACGTCGTTGCCCGAGCGGCCGTTGCCGCGGGTGACGGCGCGTTCCAGCACGCCGTCGCGGTAGTGCAGCAGGATGGAGCTGCCGTCGATCTTCTCCTCGACCACGAAGGCGGTCCCGGGGTCGGCGGCCCTGGCCTTGTCCATCCAGCGCTCGACGCCGGCCATGTCGTACGCCTTGTCCAGGCTCAGCACCGGCACCGTGTGCTCCACCTCGGGGAGATCCTGGGTCAGGTCCGAGCCGACCCGGCGGGTAGGCGAGTCCGGCATGGCCAACTGCGGGTGCCGCCGTTCCAGCTCCACCAGGGTGTCGAACAGGCCGTCGAACTCGGCGTCGGAGATTTCGGGCCGCGACAGCACGTGGTAGGCGTGCTCATGCAGGCGGATCTCCGCCGACAGCCGCTCGATCTCCACGGCAGCCTGGCGCTCGGTCACGCGACAGTTATATACGGGGCGGCCTGGGATGCGGCAACCTTCGATCGGAGTGGCGAGCGATGGTGGATGAGCACGTCGAGCGGCTGATCGCGGAGCTGCGGCCGAAGTGCCCGGCGATCGTGGAGTCGCCGTGGCTGGAGGCGGCGGTGCGTGCCGTTCCGCGTCACCTGTTCATCGAGCGGTACGCCGAGGGTGTCAACTCGAATGACCCCTGGGCTCCGGTGGACTGGGTGACCGTGGATCGGAAAAGACCCTTGCCGGAAGCGCTCCGGAGGATCTACTCGGATCAGGGGCTCATGATGAGATCGCCACCCGATCACAGCGCCGCGTCTCAGCCGGCCCTGGTGGTGACGATGCTCCACGACCTGGGGCTGGAGCCGGGGATGAAGGTTCTGGAGATCGGCACGGGGTCGGGCTGGAACGCCGGGCTGATCGCGCACGGCGTGAGCCATGATGGCCTCGTCCATTCCGTGGATATCCAGCACGATCTGGTCGAACAGGCGCGCGAGCATCTGAGTGCGGCCGGCCATCCCGGAGTGCGGCTCCGCAGCGGCGACGGTGGTGCCGGATGGCCGGAGGCGGCGTCCTTCGATCGCATCATCGCCACCGTCGGATGCCCGGACATCCCGCCGGCGTGGCTGGACCAGCTCACGGATGGGGGAGTCCTCCTCGTACCGCTCCTGATGCGCGGCTTCTGGGCTCCTCCGCTGCGTCTCCAGAAGCGCGGCACGACGTTCGTGGGTGCATTCCGCGGTCACTCGGGGTTCATGACGCTGCAGGGAGCCCATCACACGGACGCCCACGACCGGCTCATCATCGACGACCTGCCCACGGGCCTGCCCGTCAGATCCGTCTCGCTGCCCGAGGGGATGACGTTCCGCTTCCTCTGGTTTCTGTTCATGACGAATGGCTCGTTCCGATATGCCGTGCGGCGCACCGAAGAGATCCCCCATATCCTTCATCACGTGGAATCCGGTTCCTGGATCACGTTCATGCCGGATGATCCGAGCGTCGAGGTCGCGGGCCGATCCCGCGCGTTCGATGACCTCAGATCGGCTCAGGAGGAGTGGGTCGGCTGCGGGCGACCGTCCTTGAAGTCGTTCGAGGTCGACGTCGTTGCCGCGGACGAACCGCCGGATGGCGGTTGGCTGGATACCCGGCGCAGCCTCACACTCCGGTACCGGCTGCCGGCGAGTGCCGGATCGTGATCCCCCCCTCCCACGAGCCGGCCGGGTACCGCTGTCCGTTCTGCGCCATAGCGGCCGGAGCGGAATCGGAGTTCACCGCGTGGCGTGACGATCACGCAGTGGTGCAGATTTCGCTGCACTGGAACCCGGCCCATCCCGGCAAGGCGCTGGTGATTCCGTTGGCGCACCACGAGAACGTCTACACGCTGCCCGACGAGCTGGCCGGCCGCGTCGCGGCCGTGGTGCGCCGCGTGGCGCTCGCCATGCGCACCGGGTATCCCAGCGATGGGGTGACGGTGCTGCAGAACAACGAGCCGGCCGGCGACCAGGACGTCTGGCATCTGCACACGCACGTGATCCCGCGATACGCGGGCGACCGGAAGGATCAGGCGTTGCGCGTGCGCGCCGACGATCGCGACCGCGCCCGCTATGCATCCCGTCTGCGCGAGCTCCTGGGACGGAACCGGGGCTGAGGGCTCCGGTTCGGCGAGTCAGCCGGAAGCGGCGCAGGGGTCCTGGCGGTAGAAGGCGGCGAGCTGGGCGTAGACCGCCGGGTGCTCGTCGGCCAGGGTTTCCGGCAGCTCGAAGAAGTACTCGCTGGCCACCGCGAAGAACTCCTCCGGGGCCTCGGCGGCGTAGGGGTCGAGTGCGAAGTCGTCCGGCGCCTCGCACAGCGCCGTGAACGCGTCGGTGAACGCGCGGGCCCACGCGTCCGGATCCATGCCGGCGTGCAGCGGCGGCCGGCCGTTCAGGCTGCCGTCGAGCGCGTCGAGCTTGTGGGCGACCTCGTGGACGACCACGTTGAATCCCTCGCCCGTGCCGGACGCGTCGATGTCGGCCACCGACAGGACGATCGGTCCCCCTTCGTCCCAGAACTCGCCGGCGGCATCCTCCGTCCACTCGTGGACGACGCCGGCCTCGTCCACCTCCTCGAAGTCGGCGGTGAACCGGTCGGGCACGATCACCACGGTCGACCAGTCGGCGTACCAATCCGGGCCGAGCGCCAGCACCGGCAGGCATGCCTGCGCCGCGACCCGCGCCAGCAGCTCCGCGTCGAGCTCGGCGCCGCGGGCCGCCTCGAACCGCTTGCCGGCCAGGAATCGGTCCCCCAACCTGCGCAGCCGGACCCGCTCCGCGGGCGTGAGGCGCCGCAGGATCGCCAGGTCGCGGGTCGCCGCGCGCCACGCGTGGTCGTCTACGGCCCTCCCCCGCATTACGTGGAAAACTCCCGCCGAACGGGGTACCGTTGGGCCGTGCCGCAGGCTTCGGATTTCGTCCATCTGCACGTCCACTCCGACCACTCGCTGCTCGACGGCGCGGCCACCGTGGAAGGGCTGGCCGAGTGCGCGCACCGCCACGAGATGTCGCACCTGGCGCTCACCGACCACGGCAACATGTTCGGCGTCGCGCGCTTCGATCGCGCCTGCCGCTCGGCAGGGGTCAACCCGATCATCGGTTGCGAGTTCTACCTGGCGCCCGGTTCGCGCCACGACCGCGGCGGCGACCACTCGCGGTCGCACCACATGGGGCTGGTCGCCGCGGACGAGGTCGGGTACCGCAATCTCATGGCGCTTTCCACGATCGGCTACACGGAGGGCTTCTACTATAGGCCGCGTATCGACGACGAGGCGATTGCCCGGCACGCGGAGGGCCTGATCGGCTTCTCCGGCTGCATGTCCGGCAAGATCCCGATGCTGCTGCAACAGGACCGCATGCAGGAAGCGGAGGAGCTGGCCGGCAGGTACCGCGACATCTTCGGTCCGGACCGCTTTTACCTGGAACTGCAGGACCACGGCGCCCCCGCGGCGCAGAAGGTGCAGAACGAGCGGCTGCTTGTCCTGGCCCGGCGCACGGGTCTGCCGCTGGTCGCGACCAACGACATCCACTACTGCGGCCGCGACGACGCCGATGCTCAGGACGTGCTGATCTGCATCGGCACCAACAAGCGGCGCTCGGACACCGACCGGCTCAAGCACGAGCACAGCGAGCTGTACTTCAAGGGCATGGACGAGATGGCCGGCCTGTTCGCCGACCTGCCGCAGGCCCTCATCAGCACGCGCGCGATCGCCGAGCAGTGCACGCTGCAGATCCCGATGCCGGGCCCGCAGATGCCCGCCTACGAGGTGCCGGAAGGCCACACCCAGGAGTCGTACCTGGTCGCGCTCGCCCGGGAGGGCCTGCGGGAGCGCTACGGCAGCCCCACGGAGGAGGCGCAGGAACGGCTGCAGTACGAGCTCGACGTCATCGGCTCGATGGGCTACGCCGGCTACTTCCTGATCGTCTGGGACTTCATCCGCTTCGCCCGCGAGCATGGCATCCCGGTCGGCCCGGGACGTGGGTCGGGGGCGGCGTCGCTGGTGGGCTACTGCCTGCACATCACCGACATCGACCCGCTGCGGTACAACCTGCTGTTCGAGCGCTTTCTGAACGCCGAACGCGTCACCCTGCCCGACTTCGACAACGACTTCTGCTACGAGCGGCGCGGCGAGGTGATCGACTACATCACGGGGAAGTACGGCGCCGACCGCGTGGCCCAGGTGATCACCTTCGGCAGCCTCAAGGCGCGGGCCGTGGTGCGTGACGTTGCGCGCGTGCTGGAGATCCCCTTCGGCGAAGCGGACGAGATCGCCAAGCTCATTCCCGGCGGACCGAACTCCGACCTGAGCACGGCTCTCAAGCAGGAGGCGCGCCTGCGCGAGGTGAGGGAACAGAGCGACACGCACCGCACGCTGATCGACACTTCGCTGAAGCTGGAGGGACTCAGCCGGCACGCCTCCACCCACGCTGCGGCGATCGTCATCGGCACCTCCGCGCTGACCGATTTCGTGCCGCTCTACCGCGACACGCGCACCGAGGCGATTTCCACCCAGTACTCGCACGAATACCTGGAGGACTGCGGCCTGGTAAAGATCGACATCCTGGGCCTGAAGACCCTCACCCTGATCGAGCGCACGCTGCCGATGGTGCGCGCGCGCGGCGTCGAGCTCGACATGCAGACCATCCCGGAGGATGACGAGCAGACCTTCCGCATGCTGGGCGAGGGCCGGAGCGCCTGCGTGTTTCAGTTCGAGAGCGCGGGCATGCGCGCCGTCCTGACGCGCGTGAAGCCCACCTGCGTGGAGGACCTGATCGCGCTCAACGCGCTGTACCGGCCCGGGCCCATGCAGTTCATCGATCAGTTCGTCGACGCCAAGTCGGGCCGGCGCCCGATCCGCCACAAGGTCGCGGAGCTGGAGCCGATTCTGCGGGAGACCTACGGAGTGATCGTGTACCAGGAGCAGGTGATGGAGATCGCCCGCGCCGTGGCCGGCTTCAGCTTGGGACAGGCCGACCTGCTGCGGCGGGCGATGGGCAAGAAGAAGATGGAGGAGATGGAGAAGCAGCGGTCGCGCTTCGTCGACGGCGCGGTCGCAGGCGGCTTCGACCGCCAGGTCGCCGCCGAGCTGTTCGAGTCGCTGGTTCCGTTCGCGGAGTACGGCTTCCCCAAGACCCACGCCGCCCCGTATGCCGTGGTCGCCTACCGCACGGCGTACCTGAAGGCCAACTACCCGGCGGAGTTCATGGCCGCGAACCTCACCAACGAAATGCACGACACCGACAAGCTGGCGGAGTACGTGAACGAGGCGCGCGACCTGGGGCTGGAGGTGCTGCCGCCCTCCATCAACCGGTCGGCGGCCGACTTCAGCGTCGCCGAGGAACGAATCCTCTTCGGCCTGCGCGGTATCAAGAACGTGGGCACCGGTGCGGTCGACTCGATCGTCGCCGAACGGGAGCACGGCGGCCCGTACCAGGATTTCATCGACTTCGTCTCCCGCATCGACGCGCGCGCGGTCAACCGCAAGGTGATCGAGACGCTGGTTCGCGTGGGCGCATTCGACGGGCTGGGTCACAATCGCGCCACGCTGTGTGAGAACCTGGAACGGTTGCTGGAGTCGGCCGACGCGGAGCGGCAGCGCACCGCCCACGGACAGCAGGATCTGTTCGCCGCTGACGAGGGGGTGCAGGCAGCGCGGCCGGAGCTTGCACGGCACGACGAGTGGGACCAGGCGGCGATGCTTCAGGACGAGCGCGACAACCTCGGCATGTACTTCACCGGTCATCCGCTGGACGACTACGCAGATCTGCGACCGCAGAAGGGGGTCGCCGAGCTGGCGACGCTGGACTCCCGCCCCGACGGGTCGCCGGTGGCGGCCATCGGCATCGTCGGCGAGATCCGGGAGATCGCCACCCGTTCCGGCCAGCGCATGGCGTTCGCGCAGTTGGAGGACTACGGCGTCACCGCGGAGGTGGTTGTGTTTCCGGACGCATTCGATGCCGGCCGCGACCGGCTCGCTACCGGTGCCGTGGTCGCCGTGAGCGGCCGGGTGGACCGCTCACGGGGCAGCAGCAAGATCCTGGCCGAAACGATCACGGCCCCCGACCGTCTGCCGGAACGACCCTACCGGAGCGTGCACCTGCGCCTGCAGGCCGACGACGAACACGGCCTGGTGGCGTTGCGCGACCTCTGCATGGATCGCCCCGGGCAGTGTCAGCTCTTTCTGCACTACGGCAACGGCACGCCGGCCGACGACACCGGCAACGGCGACGGCGATGCGGCACGCGCCGCCGCGGGGGAAGTGGTCATCCGCGCGGGTCCGCAGCTCTCCGTGTCGAGCGACGGCGAGATGCTGCAGGCGCTGTCCGCGTCTCCATTGGTGGTGGAAGCATGGGCGGAATGACGGATCTGTTTCGGTTCCTGCAGGCGGTCGTGCTGGTGTACCTGGTGCTGGTCGCGCTCCGGATCATCATCACGTGGTTCCGCGGCGCCGATCACCACGCCCCGACCGAGATCCTGGCGCGCGTCACCGATCCCTATCTGCGCTGGTTCCAGCGCCTGCGATTCCTGCGCGTCGGCGTGTTGGACTTCTCCCCCGCGGCAGCCATTCTGGTCCTGATCGTCGCCGGGAACGTGCTGCAGCGGCTCGCGGCGGCGCAACGCGTGACCGCCGGCATCGTGCTTGCTCAGGTGCTGCTGGTCACCTGGTCGGCGGCGTCGGTACTGGTGGTGGTGTTCATGATCATGGCCGTCGCGCGTGCGTTCATCGCCGCCATGCGCTGGGAGCAGGGCGGCGGACTGCTGAACATGCTCGATCACACGCTGCAGCCGATGGTCACCTTCGTGTCTCGCCGGATTTCGCTGGGTGAACGGCTCATGGAGCGGGGACAGACGGTGCAGAAGGTGGCCTACCTGGGCCTGATCGCCGTGCTGCTCCTGGTGGTGCTGATCGTCGGCAACATCGTGGTGCGGTGGCTGGTCGCACAGTTCCTGAGCTCTCCGTTCTAGCCCCAAAGGCGTCGCCTGCGGCTCCGTCTTTGGCCCATCCCCACCTTTTCGCTACGGTGTCCGTCGGATATGCCGCTGGCGCGCCAATCCGACGGACTCCGCAGCGGGACTCTGTCCGCACCGATCCTGGCGTGGGACGATGACGTAGCGACGCTCCGCGGCGTGGGCCCCGCCACGCGGGAGCGGCTGGGGCGGCTCGGCGTGCAGACCGTCGGCGACCTGCTGATGCACCTGCCGCGCGGCTACCAGGACCGCCGGCGGTCGCTGCCGCTGGCGCAGGTCGCCGCCGGCACCGACGCCTGCGTCAGCGCGACCGTGGTGCGCATCGGGTCCTTCCGGTTCCGCGGCCGCCGTACGCCCACGATCACGATCGCCGACGCCGCCGGCGACAGGGCCACGCTGTACGCGTTCGGCCGGCCGCAACTCGGGAGGACGCTGACAGCCGGTCAGCCGGTGCTGGTCTACGGCAGGTTCGACCGTCGCAACGGCAGGCTCCAGGCCGGCAGCTTCGAGTTGATGAGCCCGGAAGAGATGGCGGCCGGAACGCTGCTGCCCGTATATCCGGCCGCCGCCGGACTCGCGCAGCGCCTGCTGCGCCGCCTGGTCGATGAAGCCCTTGCGGGGGCCGCGCGCTCCGCCCGCTATCGGGTGCCGCGGGAAGTGGCCGCCGTCCGCCGCCTGCCCGACAAGGGCGCGGCATTGCGATGTGTCCATGGTCCGCCGGGCCCAGAGGAGGCCGAACGGGCGCGGCGCGCGCTGGCCTACGAGGAGCTGTTTCTGCTTCAGCTCGAGCTGGCGCGCCGCTCGCCGGCCGGCCGGCCGCGCCCGGCACCCCGGAAGCGAGCCGGAAGGCTGCAGGCGGCGATGCTCGAGCGGCTCCCGTTCACGCTCACGGGCGCGCAACGCGCCGTCCTGGCCGAGATCGAGAAAGATCTCTACGGGCCTCACACCTCTGCCCGGCTGCTGCAGGGAGACGTGGGCTGCGGCAAGACCCTGGTGGCGCTGCTGGCGGCCGCGGGCGTGATCGACGCCGGCCGACAGGTGGCGGTCGTCGTCCCGTCGGAGGCGCTCTGCTACCAGCATGCCGAGACCGCGTCGAGGCTGCTGGAGCCGCTGGGGGTGCGACTGGGACTGCTGTCCGGAAGCACCGACCGGGCGGCCCGGACCCACCTGCTCCCGGCCCTGGCGGCCGGCGATGTCGACCTGCTGCTGAGCACTCACGCCGTGCTCTCCGAGCCGGTTCGCTTCGCCGACCTGGGGTTGGTGGTGATCGACGAGCAGCACAAGTTCGGAGTCGCGCAGCGAGCCGCAGTCGCCGCCAAGGCGCCTCGCGGCGACCTGATCCTGATGACCGCCACGCCGGTCCCGCGGACGCTGGCGCTCACGTTCTTCGGCGACCTGACGGTGAGCTCGATCGACCGCCAGCCGCCGGGACGTCCGGCGCTGCATACCCACCTGGTGCGCACGGAGCGCCGGGAGCGAGTGTACGCGCATGTCGAATCCGAGCTGGCCGCCGGTCGCCAGGCCTATTTCGTCTGTCCCTCCATCGGCGGCGACGACACAGTGCCGGTCGGCACGGGGGCGGACGCCAGCGGAGACCTCTTCGCCGCGGCCGCGGAGCCCGGCCCCGCGGCCGTGCCCGGGGAGGATGCGCCCGAGGCGGGGGCGGACGGTCCCGCGGCTTCGGCGAACGCGCTCTTCGCGCGGCTCCGGCAACGCTTTGCCGGTTTCCGCGTCGGGCTGGCCCACGGCGGCATGCCCCCGGCCGAGCAGCGGGCGACCTTGAGCGCCTTTCACGCAGGATCGGTCGACGCGCTGGTGGCCACCACGGTCGTGGAGGTTGGGCTCGATGTTCCGAACGCGACCTGCATGGTGGTCGAGCACGCGGAACGCTTCGGGCTCGCGGCGCTGCACCAGCTTCGCGGACGGGTCGGCCGCGGCACCGATCCCGCGTACGCCTTCTTCGTCTACGGCAAGGACCTCACACCGCAGGCGGCCGAGCGGCTCCGTGCCGTCAAGGAGCACGCCGACGGCTTCGCGCTGGCGGACCTGGACCTGGCGCAGCGCGGTCCGGGTGAGCTGGCCGGCACGCGCCAAGCGGGCCTGCCGCGGTTGCGTGCCGCGCGTCTGGCCGACGACCTGGACCTGATGCGTCAGGCGCAGGCCGACGCGCGCCGTCATCACCGCGGTGGTCAGGAAGCGTCGGCCGCCGGCGGCCGGACATGCGGGTGACCGGCGGCGCGGCTCGCGGCCGCGCGCTCAGCGTCCCGGCGGGGGCGCGGCCGATGACCGCGCGCATGCGCGAGGCGCTGTTCGTCATCCTCGGTGGCGTCCTCGGCGGTGTGCCGGGCGGAATTGACGGCGGCGTGCGGGGCCGTTCGTTCCTGGACCTGTTCGCCGGCTCGGGCCTGCTGTCCGCCGAGGCCGCCTCCCGCGGGGCGGGACCGATCGTCGCGGTGGAGCGCGACGCACGCAAGCGGCGCACGATCCGGGCGAACATCGCCGCCGTCGGCGCTCGGGCCACGGTGATCACGGCGCCGGCCGAACGGTTCATCGCCGCGGCCGGCCGGCGCGGGCAGCGGTTCGACGTGGTCTGCGTGGATCCGCCCTACGCGTACCGCCACAAGCACGGGCTGTTGACCGCGCTGGCGCAGGCGGAGCTCGTGGAGACATCCGGCTGCCTGGCGCTGCACTGCCCCGCGGACGATCCGCTCAATCCTGCGACTGTGCCGCTCAGGCTGGTCGACCGCCGGCGCTATGGACAGTCGGCGCTGATGCTCTTCCAGCCGTGACCGGCCCGATCCCACCGACGGGGGTTGCAAGCGTGGAGGATCGGTAGTAGAACCTGCCGCATGTACGAGGGGCTGCCTCTGTAGCTCAGTTGGTAGAGCACCTCCATGGTAAGGAGGGGGTCACCGGTTCAAATCCGGTCGGAGGCTCGTTTCGGGCCCGTTCCGCACAGGGGTGACGTGGGCCCGCTTGACACGTGCCCGGCGTTCCCGTATTCCTATATGACCCTTCGGCAACGGAGTACTCTCGATGGCCAAGACCAAGGTGGTGGAGTTGGTGGCGTTGGCTTGCACGCAGCCTGACGGCTGCACGCAGCCCGACGGCCTGGAGCTTCGCAACTACACGACGACCAAGAATCGTCGCAATACGCAGGGCAAGCTTGAGCTCAAGAAGTATTGCCCCCGCTGCCGCACGCACACGGTGCATCGAGAGGCGCGCGTCAAGTAGCTGCAGAGTGGTTTGACGAGTCGGATTGAAGGCGAGCGGGCGCGGAACGAAGGCATCGGAAGGCCAGTAGCTCCAACTGGTTAGAGCGCCGGTCTCCAAAACCGGATGTTGCAGGTTCGAATCCTGCCTGGCCTGGAAGCGAGTTGAGGAAGCGATATCGTGGGTCGGATCATACAGTTCTTTCGCGAGAGCTACGGCGAGTTGCGCAAGGTGGCGTGGCCGAGCCGAGAGGAGGTCGCCAGCTCCACGAAGGTGGTGCTCGTGTCGGTCTCCCTCATTGCGCTCGCGCTGGGGCTGATCGACTTCCTGCTGTTTCAGGCGATCGATCTGGTCTTCTGAGCGGCAGCACGCGCACGGGAAACGGCTGAGGAGCGGGTTTCGAGGAATGGCGAAGGGTTGGTACGTGGTCCACACCTACTCGGGGTTCGAGAACAAGGTGCACAAGCATCTGGCGCGCCTGATCGAGTCGCCGCGCATGCACAACCACCTGTTCGACGCCAAGGTCCCGGCCGAAGAGGTCGTCGAGGTCAAGGACGGCAAGAAGAAGGTGACGTCCCGCAAGTTCCTTCCCGGCTACATCCTGGTGGAAATGGACCTTGAGGGCGACGCCTGGATGGACGTCTGCGCCGCCGTCCGGCAGATACAGGGAGTCACCGGCTTCGTGGGGGCCACCAAGAACCGCAAGCCGCAGCCCATCTCCTCCGACGAAGCGCGCGAGCTGCTGCAGAAGGCGGGAGAGATCAAGAGCGACCGCACGCTGAAGCCCAAGCAGTCGTTCGTCATCGGCGAAAGCGTGCGCATCATCGACGGGCCGTTCGACTCGTTCACCGGAGCGGTGGAGGAGATCAACGAGGAAAAGGCGAAGCTGCGGGTGATGGTGGGCATCTTCGGCCGCTCGACACCCGTGGAGCTCGACTTCATGCAGGTAGAAAAGGTCTAAAGGAGCGTAAGCGTGGCCAAGAAACGGATCGCTGCGGTGGTCAAGGTACAGGTGCCGGCGGGGCAGGCGACGCCGGCGCCGCCGGTGGGGCCGGCGCTCGGCCCGCACGGGGTGAGCGCGCCGATGTTCGTGCAGCAGTTCAACGAGCGCACCAAGGGTCTGGAGCCCGGGCTCACTACCCCCGTGGAGATCACCATCTACGCCGACAAGACCTTCACCTTCGTGACCAAGACGCCGCCGGCGGCGGTGTTGATCCGCAAGGCGTGCGGGCTGGGGAAGGGCTCGGCGGAGCCGAACAAGGAAAAGGTGGCCTCCATCACACGCGCGCAGCTGCTGGAGATCGCTCAGACCAAGCGCCCCGACCTCAACGCCATCGACGATGATGCGGCCATCGCCATCATCGCCGGCACGGCGCGCAGCATGGGCGTCACGGTCGAAGCCTGAAGACCGGGCGCGGAAAAGGAGAGAACGCAATGGCACGAAACGGCAAGCGCTATCGCGCCGCCCTGGAAGCCATCGATCGGCGGCACACCTATCCGGTCGAAGAAGGTTTGAGGCTGCTGAAGGGCCTGCCCCCGGCGAAATTCGACGAGACCGTGGAGATCGCGGTTCGGGTGACCCTCAGGGGCAACCAGACGGTGCGCGACACGATGGTCCTCCCGCACAGCTTCGAGCAGGAGCAACGGATCCTGGTGTTCGCCGAAGGCGACAAGGCACGGGAGGCCGAGGAGGCCGGCGCCACGTACGTCGGCGGCCAGGAACTGATCGACAGGATCAAGGACGGCTGGCTGGAGTTCGACGTGACGGTTGCCACGCCTGACATGATGCGCAACGTCGGCAGGCTCGGCCCGATCCTGGGCCGGCGCGGCCTGATGCCCAATCCGAAGACCCGCACCGTCACCCAGGACGTCGCCGGCACCATCGCCGAGCTCAAGCGCGGCCGGGTGGAGTTTCGCGCCGATCGCACCGGTGTCGTCCACCTGCCGATCGGCAGGCTCAGCATGGACGGGCAGGCGCTGGCCGAGAACGCGCGGTCCGTGGTCGCGGAAGTGGAGCGCAAGCGGCCCGCCGACACGAAGGGCGACTTCCTTCGGAGCGTCGCGGTGTGCACGACGATGAGCCCCGGCGTGAAGGTGGCCGTATGAGCGACGGCGTAGCCACACTTCCCGAGGGCGTCGCCGAGCGCGAGCCGCAGCAGTACAAACGCGATGCGGTGGCACGCCTCCGCGAGATGCTTGAGCAGACGCCGAATGCCGTGTACGCGGACTACACCGGGCTTGACGTCAGCGCGATGACCGCGTTGCGGCGGGCCTTGGGCGAACAGGACTCCACCCTGCGGGTGGTGAAGAACCGGTTCATGCGGATCGCCCTCGACTCGCTGGAGTTGCCGGCTTCCGACGAATGCCTGACCGGCCCGACCGTGATTGCCACGCTGGGAGCGGAGCCGGGTGCCGCCTGCAAGGTGCTGGTGGACGTGCGCCGCGATTCGCCGCTGGTGATCAAGGGCGCGTTGGTCGACGGCCAGATCCTCGACACCGCCCAGGTGGAGGCACTGGCCGACCTGCCGCCACGCGACCAGTTGTACGCGATGCTGCTCGCCGCCATGAACGGACCGATCCGCTCGGTGGCGGGGGTCTTGCAGGGGGTGATCCGGAAGCTGGTAGGAACCCTGCAGGCCGTGGCGGACAGCCAGGCGGCCACGGACCAGCCCGGCGCAGAAGAAACAGACGGTTGAGACAGACCGACCGAAAAGCAAAGAGAACGTTTAGGAGCATACGATGGGCAAACTGACAGCAGAGCAGATCATGGACGGGATCGCGGAGATGACCGTTCTGGAGGTGTCCGACCTGGTCAAGGCCTTGGAGGACAAGTTCGGCGTGACCGCCGCGGCGCCCATGGCCGCGGTGGCAGTGGCGCCGGCCGACGCCGAAGCCGCGGAGGAAGAGGAGCAGACGGAGTTCACCGTCATACTCAAGAGCTTCGCGGACGGCAAGAAGATCCCGGTCATCAAGGAGGTTCGCGCCCTCACCGGACTCGGCCTCAAGGAGGCCAAGGAACTGGTCGAAGCCGGTGACAAGCCGGTCAAGGAGATGGTCGGCAAGGAAGAGGCCGACACGGCCAAGGAAAAGCTGGAGAGCGCTGGCGGCGTCGTTGAGCTCAAGTAGCCCGACTCCAGCACCGACCGACAACAGATCCGACGCGTCTCATCCCCGGCCTGCGAGGCCGGTCTGACAGGAGGGGTATGTATGCCCGGTACGCTTACCAAGGTCCCGCGCCAGTTCATGGGCCGTGGCTCCGACGACGTGATGGCCATGCCGAACCTCGTGGACATCCAGATCTTGTCCTACGAGCGCCTGCTGCAGCGCGAACGGCTGCGCGACGGCGAGGGGCCGGACCGGCAGGGGCTCGAAGAGGTGTTCCGCGACGTGTTTCCGATCGAGAGCCCGAATGGAGACATGGTCCTGGAGTACGCCGGCTACTCGCTCGATGAGGCGAACATCAAGTTCTCGGAGAGCGCGTGCAAGACCAAGGGACTGACGTACGCGATCCCGATCAAGGCCAAGATCAACCTGGTGTTCCTGCAGACCGGCGAAATCCGGCAGAAGGAAATCTACATGGGCGACATCCCGCTCATGACCGAGCGGGGAACCTTCATCATCAACGGCGCCGAGCGCGTGGTGGTCAGCCAGATCCACCGCTCGCCCGGCGCGATCTTCTCGCACGAGAAAGGCGTCTACGCTTCGCGGATCATCCCCTACCGCGGCTCCTGGCTGGAGTTCGAGATCGACCAGAAGAAGGAGTTGATCTACGCCAAGATCGACCGCAAGAAGCGCCTGCTCGCCACGGTGTTCCTGCGCGCGCTGGGATTCGACAGCCGCGAAGCGATCGTCGACCTGTTCTACCAGCGCACCACCATCCCGGTAACGGACGACCCGGAGGCGAAGTCGCAGCTTGTGGGCAAGATCCTGGCGCGGCCGTTGCATCGCGACGACACTCGACTCTACCGGGCCGGCGAGAAGCTCCTGTCCCACGACGTCGAGGAGCTGGTCAACCTGCAGGTGCCGGAGGTCGAGGCCATCGACTTCGACCATCCGGACAGCCTGCACTCACCCATCGTGGTCAACTGCTTCGAGCGCGAGGAGACCAGGCTGGTCCCCAGCGACGAGGACGACGAGATGACCAGGGAAGACGCGGTGATCCGCGTCTATTCGGCCATCAAGCCGGGCGAGCCGGTCACGATCGACAGCGCGGAGAAGGACCTGCACAGCATGTTCTTCTCCTCGCGCCGCTACGACCTGGGGCGGGTGGGGCGCTACAAGCTCAACAAGAAGTTCGACTACGCAGAGCCGCCGGAGACGCACACGCTGGTGCCGGAGGACATCGTCAACACGATGATCATGCTCACCAAGGTCTACATCGGCGAAGGCAACGTCGACGACATCGACCACTTGGGCAACCGCCGCATCCGCTCGGTCGGAGAGCTCCTGACCAACCATCTGAAGATCGCCTTCTCCCGCATGGAGCGCATCGCCAAGGAGCGCATGTCGCTGAAGGAGGCGGACACGATCCGGCCGCAGGACCTGGTGTCGATCAAGCCGATCGTTGCCACGATCAAGGAGTTCTTCGGCTCCAGCCAGCTCTCGCAGTTCATGGAGCAGGTCAACCCTCTTGCCGAGCTGACCCACAAGAGGCGGCTGAACGCGCTCGGCCCCGGCGGCCTGTCACGGGACCGCGCCGGCTTCGAGGTGCGCGACGTCCATTACACCCATTACGGCCGCATGTGCCCGATCGAGACCCCCGAAGGGCCGAACATCGGGTTGATCGTGTCGCTGGCCAACTACACGCGCGTCAACTCCTACGGCTTCCTGGAGACCCCGTATCGCAAGGTGATCGACGGCCGCGTCACGCGCGAGATCGAGTACCTGTCGGCGATCGACGAAGAGAAGTACTTCATCGCCCAGGCCGGCGCGCCGGTCGACGATGACGGGCAGTTCACGGAAACCCTGGTGCCGGTCCGGCGGGGCGGCGACTACATCACCCGCGAGCCCGACTCCATCCAGTACATGGACGTCTCGCCCAAGCAGATCATCTCGGTATCCGCCTCGCTGATTCCGTTCCTGGAGCACGATGACGCAAACCGGGCTTTGATGGGATCCAACATGCAGCGGCAGGCGGTGCCGCTGATCATTCCGGAGCCGCCGCGCGTCGGTACCGGCATGGAGGAGAAGACCGCCTACGATTCCGGCGTGCTGGTGCTTGCCAGGCGGGCGGGCGTGGTCGACTACGTCAGCTCCCAGCGGGTGGAGATCCGTCCCGACGGCGCCGCCGATGGTGAGATCGACACCTACCCGATGGTCAAGTACCAGCGCACCAACCAGGACACCTGCTTCCTGCAGAAGCCGGTGTGCCGCGTCGGCGACCGGGTGGCGGCCGGCCAGGTCCTGGCCGACGGGCCGTCCACCTATGCCGGCGAGCTGGCGCTGGGCCGCAACGTGATCGTCGCCTTCATGCCGTGGAACGGCTACAACTACGAGGACGCCATCCTGGTCTCCTCGCGCGTGGTCAAGGAGGACGTGTTCACCTCCATCCACATCAAGGAATTCTCGATCGAGGTGCGCGAGACCAAGCTCGGTCCGGAGAAGATCACCCGCGACATCCCCAACACGGCCGAGGATGCCTTCGAGCACCTGGACGCCGAGGGGATCGTGCGGATCGGCGCCAAGGTAAAGTCGGGGTCGATCCTGGTCGGCAAAGTCACGCCCAAGAGCGAGACCGACTCCACGCCGGAGTTCAAGCTGTTGAACTCGATCTTCGGTGAGAAGGCCAAGGAGGTACGGGACACCTCGCTGCGCATCCAGCACGGCGTGGAAGGCACGGTGATCGACGTCCAGCGCATGCGCCGCTCGGCCGGCGACGAGTTGAGTCCGGGAGTCGAGGAAGTGGTCAAGGTGCTGGTCGCATCCAAGCGCAAGCTGCAGGAAGGCGACAAGATGGCCGGCCGCCACGGCAACAAGGGGGTGATCGCCCGCGTGCTGCCGGAAGAGGACATGCCGTTCATGGCCGACGGCACCTCCGTGGACGTGGTGCTGAACCCGCTCGGCGTCCCGTCGCGGATGAACCTGGGCCAGATCATGGAAACCCAGCTCGGCTGGGCGGGACTGAGGCTGGACGAATGGTACGCGACCCCGGTGTTCCAGTCGGCGTCGAACGAGATGATCGAGGGCAAGCTGTCCCAGGCGGACCTTCCGTCCAGCTCCAAGATTACCCTGTACGACGGGCTGACAGGCGAACCGTTCGAGAACCCGGTCACCTGCGGCGTCATCTACATGATGAAGCTCAGCCACCTGGTCGACGACAAGATGCACTCCCGTTCCACGGGGCCGTACTCGCTGGTCACCCAGCAGCCGCTCGGCGGCAAGGCTCAGAACGGCGGCCAGCGGCTCGGCGAGATGGAGGTGTGGGCGCTGGAGGCGTACGGCGCGTCAAACACGCTGCGCGAGCTGCTCACGGTCAAGTCGGATGACATGAACGGCCGCGCCAAGGTGTACGAGAGCATCGTGAAGGGTGAGCCGTTCGAGTCCGGCGGCATCCCCGAGTCGTTCAACGTGCTGGTGCAGGAGCTGCGCGGCCTGGCGCTGGACATCACGATCTTCGACGGCAAGGGCAAGCCGGTGCCGCTCACCGAGCGGGACGAGGAGCTGATCACCCGCGAGGGAGCGCGCTTCTGATGGGCGGGCTGCCGATGCGGACAGGCGGATTGAGATCACGCGGTCCGCGGTCGCAGAGATCCGACAGGAGGGGAGGAACTCATGCGTGAGCACGACGATTTCGAGAAGATCACCATTCGCATCGCGGCGCCCGACGAGATTCGGGACTGGTCGTACGGCGAGGTGAAGAAGCCGGAGACCATCAACTACCGAACGCTTCGGCCGGAGAAGGACGGCCTGTTCTGCGAGCGCATCTTCGGCACCACCAAGGAGTGGGAGTGCTACTGCGGGAAGTTCAAGTCGATCCGCTATCGCGGCGTGATCTGCGACCGCTGCGGGGTGGAGGTAACCCATCCGCGCGTGCGCCGCGAGCGCATGGGGCACATCGAGCTGGCCGCTCCGGTGTCGCATATCTGGTTCTATCGGTCGGTCCCCTCGCGGCTGGGGCTGCTGCTCGACCTGCCGATCGCGGCGCTCCGTTCGATCCTCTACTACGAGAAGTACATCGTCATCGACTCCGGCGACACCGACCTGAAGCGCATGCAGCTCCTCACCGAGGAGGAGTACCTCGAGGCGCGTGACCGGCACGCGATGGGCTTCACGGCCGGCATCGGCGCGGAGGCGATCCGCACCCTGCTGGAGTCGCTCGATCTTGACGCACTGGCCGGCGAGCTGAGGCGCAAGATGATGGAAAAGGGGATCAAGAGCGACAAGAGGCTCCTGAAGCGCATCGAGATCGTCGAGAACTTCCGTGATTCCGGCAACGACCCGGAGTGGATGGTGCTCGACGTCATTCCGGTGATCCCGCCGGAGCTGCGGCCGATGGTGCAGTTGGACGGCGGCCGCTTCGCGACCTCCGACCTGAACGACCTCTACCGGCGCGTGATCAACCGCAACAACCGCCTCAAGCGGCTCCTCGCCCTGGACGCGCCCGACATCATCATCCGCAACGAGAAGCGCATGCTGCAGGAGGCCGTGGACGCGCTGTTCGACAACTCCAAGAAGAAGCGGGTCGTCAAGGGTGCCGCCAACCGGCCGCTGAAGTCCCTGTCCGACATGCTGCGCGGCAAACAGGGACGCTTCCGGCAGAACCTGCTGGGCAAGCGCGTGGACTACTCGGGCAGGTCGGTGATCGTGGTGGGCCCGGAGCTCAAGCTGCACCAGTGCGGGCTGCCCACCAAGATGGCGCTGGAGCTGTTCAAGCCCTTCATCATGAAGAAACTGGTGGAGGACGACGTCGTCTACAACATCAAGAAGGCCAAGACGCTGGTGGAGGAGGAGACTCCGGAGGTGTGGGCGGTCCTGGAGGAGGTCGTCAGCGAACACCCGGTCCTCCTGAACCGGGCCCCCACCCTGCACCGGCTGGGGATCCAGGCATTCGAGCCGGTGCTGGTCGAGGGCAAGGCGATCAAGCTGCACCCGCTGGTGTGCGCGGCCTTCAACGCCGACTTCGACGGCGACCAGATGGCCGTGCACGTGCCGCTCACGCCCGACGCGCAGATCGAGAGCTGGACGCTGATGCTGTCCAGTCAGAACCTGCTCGACCCGGCCAACGGCTCGCCGATCGTGGTGCCGACCCAGGACATGATCCTGGGCATCGCCTACCTGACCGGCTCGCGTGACGGCGTCGCCGGCGAGGGCAAGCATTTCTCCACTTCCTCGCAGGTGCTGCGGGCGGTGGACGCGCGTTCGGTCGACTACCACGCCAGGATCAAGCTCAAGCTGGGCGACGAGTACGTGGAAACCACGCCCGGGCGGGTCCTGCTGAACGCGGACCTCCCCGACGAGATGGAGTTCATCAACGAGCAGCTCGACGACGGCAAGCTGCGCAGGCTGATCTCGGACTGCTACCGCGACCATGGCCCGCACGTCACCGTGCAGGCGCTGGATACCATCAAGGAGCTGGGATTCCACTACGCGACGAAATTCGGCGCGACCATCGGCATGGAGGACATCCTGGTTCCGGCCTCGAAGCCCGAGCTCATCGATCGCGCCAGCCACCAGGTGGAGGAGATCCACCACCAGTACCTGCAGGGCCACATCACCAACGAGGAGCGTTACAACCGCGTCATCGAGGTCTGGAGCACCACCAACGACGACATCACCAACGAGCTGATGGCGGAGCTGGAGTCGGACCGGCAGGGCTTCAATCCCATGCACGTGATGGAGGCGTCCGGCGCGCGGGGCAGCCGGCAGCAGATCCGCCAGCTCGCCGGCATGCGCGGACTGATGGCCAATCCGTCCGGCGAGATCATCGAGTTGCCGATCCGCAGCAACTTCAAGGAGGGGCTGTCGGTGATCGAGTTCTTCATCTCGACCAACGGCGCCCGCAAGGGGCTGGCCGACACGGCGCTCAAGACGGCCGACGCCGGCTACCTGACGCGCCGCCTGGTGGACATCGCCCAGGACGTGGTGGTGAGCGAGGACGATTGCGGCACCATCAACGGCATCGACCGGCAGGCCATCAAGGACGGTGAGGACATCGTCGAGCCGCTGCGCGACCGCATCGCCGGGCGCTTCACCCTGGACCGGGTCAGGCACCCGATTTCGGGTGCGGTCATCGTCGACTTCAACGAGGAGATCACCGACGAGCTCGCGGAGCACATCGAGCAGATCGGCATCGAGACCGTGCGCATCCGCACGGTGCTGACCTGCGAGTCCAAGCGCGGCGTCTGCCGCAAGTGCTACGGCCGCAATCTCGCGTCGAACCGAGCCGTCGAGATCGGCGAAGCGGTAGGCATCGTCGCGGCGCAGTCGATCGGGCAGCCGGGCACGCAGTTGACGATGAAGACCTTTCACATCGGCGGCGCGGCGACCCGGGTCAGCGAGGAGAACCGGGTGTACCTCCCGTATCCGTCCGTGATCAGGGAGATTCACGGCAACGTCGTGGAGCTGGACAACGGCAACCGGCTGTTCACACGCAAGGGACACCTGATCGTCAACCGTGTGCTGCAGCAGATCACGCTCGACTCCGGCGACGAGCTCATGGCGACCGAAGGCCAGCAGGTGCTGGCCGGCGATTCGCTGGTGGGCCGCAACGGCGACCGCATCGACGCGACCGAGATCGGCTACGTGCACCGCATCGGCGATCAGGTGCTGATCACCGCCCAGCCGCGCCGCGTCGACATCCGCAACGGCTCCGAGCTGATGGTCGGGACCGAGCAGATCGTCCCCGAGGACGAGACCATGGCCTACTTCGACCCGTTCGCCGAGCCGATCATCGCCGAGGTGAGCGGCACGGTGCGGTTCGACGACATCGTGCTCGGTACCACGCTGCGCGAGGAGATCAACGAGGACACCGGCAAGATCGAGAAGAAGATCACCGAATTCTCGGCCGAGACCCTGCAGCCGCGCCTCGTCGTGGAGACCGAGGATGGCCAGGAAGCCGTCTACTACCTGCCCGGCTCCGCCTATCTGAACGTTTCGGAGGGGGATGAGGTCAAGGCCGGGCGCACGCTGGCCAAGCTGCTCAAGGAGAGCGTCAAGACCCGCGACATCACCGGCGGTCTGCCGCGCGTCGGCGAGCTGTTCGAGGCGCGGCGGCCCCGGAATCCCGCGGTGCTGGCCAAGATCGACGGCATCGTGTACTTCCGCGGCATCACGAAGGGCAAGCGCGTGCTCGCGGTCGAAGACTCCTTCGGGGACGAACACAAGCACGCGGTACCCATGGGCAAGCATCTGCTGGTGCGGGACGGCGACACCGTGGAGGCCGGCGAGCCGCTCTGTGAGGGGCAGACCGACCCGCACGACGTGCTGGCGATCCTGGGCGAGAACGCGCTGCAGGCGTATCTGGTCAACGAGATTCAGGAGGTCTACCGGCTGCAGGGCGTGCGCATCAACGACAAGCACATCGGCATGATCATCCGACAGATGATGAAGAAGGTGGAGATCGTGTCGGTGGGCGACACGGAGTTCATCTTCGGCCAGCAGGTCGATCGGCACCGGTTCCGCACGGAGAACGAGAAGGTGATTCAGGAAGGCGGTCAGCCGGCGGTTGCGCAGCCGATGCTGCTCGGCATCACGCGGGCTTCGCTGAACATCGACTCGTTCATATCCGCGGCCTCGTTCCAGGAGACCACGCGGGTGCTTACCAACTCCGCGATCGCCGGGTCCTCGGACTATCTGCGCGGTCTGAAGGAGAACGTCATCATCGGCAACCAGATTCCGGCGGGTACCGGGATCCGCGCGTATCGGGACGTCAAGCTGTTCGACGAGAATATGGAGAACCTGGACATCACCGTGGAGCGGATCCTGGCCCAGAAGCGCAAGGAGCAGGAGGAGCGCGAGGCGCAGATCCGCGCCGAGATGATGTCCGAGGAGTTGGGCGATCTGGTGAGCGAGGTGCCTACCGCCTGATTTCCGGCCGACCTGACTCCCTGCCGACCGGCGGCGTGCGCGGGGCCCGTTTGACGAGCCCGCTTGACGAGCCCGCTTGACGAGCCGCGCCGTCGCTCGGTACGTTCTGGAGCAAGCCCCGAAGCGGAGGCAGCGGGCCATCGTGTCCGCTGCCGTCGCAGGAAAAGGAAGGTCGGGGGTACTTGACTGTCCGTGCCGAAGGCGCGTATGGTAGTGGCTCGGTTTCTATCAAGCCGTAGACACCTGCGGTCAGCCTGAGTCGCATGCCGGCGGTTCCGCCGGCAGGCAGTTCCGCCGGAAGGACGGGTGTACCCGTGAAGTGGGCGGTTCGTTGGAGTGTGGTAGTTCGAGTATGAGGAGTCAGGAGTGCCGACGATAAACCAGCTTGTCCGGAACGGACGCAAGCGCAGCACCAAGACCAGCAAGAGTCCTGCGCTCCAGTCATGCCCGCAGAAGCGCGGTGTATGCACGAGGGTGATGATCGTCACCCCGCGCAAGCCGAACTCCGCTTTGCGCAAGGTGGCGCGCGTGCGTCTGGTTTCGGGGGTCGAAGTGACCGCCTACATTCCCGGGATCGGGCACAACCTGCAGGAGCACTCCGTCGTTCTGATCCGGGGCGGACGCGTCAAGGATCTGGCGGGTGTCCGCTACCACGTGGTACGCGGGGCCAAGGATACGCTCGGTGTCGACGATCGGCGTCGCGCGCGATCGAAGTACGGCACCAAGCGGCCGAGGTCCTGAGGGCCGTATCCGGACAGTTCGTAGCGGGATAATTCAGGGAGTTCACGGAAATGCCCAGACGTAGCGTAAGTACGCAGCGGCGCGACGTGCGCGATGCGCGATTTCGCGACCCGCTTGCGGGACGGTTCATCAACAGCATGCTGCTGCGCGGCAAGAAGTCGCTGGCGGCGCGCACGTTCTATCAGGCGCTCGACTTCCTTGACGGCAAGGGAGAGGGAGATGCGATCGAGATGTTCCACAAGGCGGTGGACAACATCAAGCCGATGCTGGAAGTGAAATCGCGGCGCGTGGGAGGATCCACCTACCAGGTGCCGGTGGAGGTTCGCGAAGACCGCCAGGTCGCGCTCGCGATCCGCTGGCTGCTACAGTTCGCGCGTGCCCGTCGCGGGCGCACCATGGCCGAGCGGCTGGGCGCCGAGTTCCTGGACGCCTACAACAACACCGGCTCGGCTGCCAAGAAGAAAGAGGACACGCACCGGATGGCCGAAGCCAACAGGGCGTTCGCCCACTACCGCTGGTAGCACGGCATCGCTGGCAGGCGGCAGGTCACAGGTAGGGCACCGATGGCGGAACGGACGAATCGGCGTGGAACGGCGCGGTCGCAGCCACTGAACAGGACACGAAACATCGGCATCATGGCGCACATCGATGCCGGCAAGACCACCACGACCGAGCGCATGCTCTATTACACCGGGCGCAAGCACAAGCTTGGAGAAGTGCACGACGGCCAGGCCGAAATGGACTGGATGGAGTTGGAAAAGGAGCGCGGCATCACCATCACTGCCGCCGCCACCTCCTGTCCGTGGCGGGATCACGATATCAACATCATCGACACGCCCGGGCACGTGGACTTCACGGTGGAGGTGGAGCGATCGCTGTGTATCCTCGACGGCGCCGTGGCGGTCTTCTGCGCGGTCGGCGGCGTGGAGCCACAGAGCGAGACGGTGTGGAAGCAGGCTACTCGCTACAAGGTCCCTCGGATCGTGTTTGTCAACAAGATGGATCGCACGGGGGCGCGTTTCGCGGATGTCGTGGATGAGTTGCACGACAAGCTCGGCGCCGACGCGGTCCCCATCCAGATTCCGGTGACGGAAGGCCCCGGCTTTTCAGCTCTCATCGACCTGGTTGCCATGCAGCTCGTCGAGTGGGAGGAATCCGGTCAGGGTACGGAGTACCGCGCCCGGCCGATTCCGGCCGATCTCCTTCCGACTGCCGAAGGGCACCGCATCGAACTTCACGAGAAGCTCGCCGACCACGACGACTCGTTCATGGAGGAGTACCTGGACGGCGCCGACATCTCCCGGGAGCGTGTGCAGCAGGTGATCAGGAAGGCCACCTGCGCCGGCGACCTGTTTCCGGTGCTGTGCGGCGCGGCGTTCAAGAACAAGGGAGTCCAATTGCTCCTCGACGCGGTCGTCGACTATCTGCCTTCGCCGCTGGACAAGGAGCCGGTGTCGGGCATTCGGCCTGCCGACGGTGAGTATGTCGATCGCAGGCCCTCCGATGACGAGCCGTTCTCGGCGATGGCCTTCAAGGTCACCACGGATCCGTACGTGGGCCGGCTCACCTATGTGCGCGTCTACTCGGGCGTGTTGCCGTCGGGGTCGTACGTGTTCAACGCGACCGCCGATGTGCGCGAACGCGCCACGCGCATCCTGCGTATGCACGCCAATCGCCGCGAGGAAGTCGATGCCCTGCGTACCGGCGACATCGCGGCGGTGGTAGGCGCGCGGCGCACGACCACCGGCGACACGCTGTGCGACGCCGACGCCCGGTTGCTGCTCGAATCGATGGTGTTCCCCGACCCCGTCGTGTCCATCGCCATCGAGCCGAAGTCGAAGGCCGAGTCCGACAAGCTCGGCTTGGCCCTGCGCGCGTTGTCCGAGGAGGATCCGACCTTCCACGTGCGCTACGACGCGGAAGTCGGCCAGACGATCATCTCCGGGATGGGCGAGTTGCACCTGGACGTGCTGGTACAGCGTCTGTTGCGCGAGTACTCGGTCGACGCCGATGTCGGACGGCCGGAGGTTGCCTACCGTGAGGCGCTTACCCGGGCGGCCGAATCCGAAGGGCGTTTCGTGCGCCAGACCGGGGGCCGCGGTCAGTACGGTCACGTCGTGATGCGGTTCGAGCCGTTGCCGCCGGGTGCCGGGTTCGTGTTCGAGAGCAAGATCATAGGCGGCGCCGTGCCCAAGGAGTACATTCCCGCCGTGCAGAAGGGTGTCGCCCAGGCCAAGGAGACCGGCTCGGTCGCCGGCTATCCCATGGTTGACTTTCGAGCCGTGCTGCTCGACGGCTCCTACCACGAGGTCGACTCCAGCGAGGTGGCCTTCAGCGTGGCGGCCACGATGGCGTACCACGAAGCGGTGCGCCGCGCCGGGCCGGCGATTCTGGAGCCGATCATGGATGTCGAGGTATGCGCGCCCGATGAGCACCTGGGAGACGTGATCGCGGACCTGGGCGCCCGTTCGGGCCAGATCGGATCCGTGGACGACCGTTTCGGCGGCAAGGTCGTCACCGCCGCCGTGCCCCTGCGGTGCATGTTCGGATATGCTACCGCGCTGCGTTCGATGACCAGCGGGCGCGGCAACCATACGATGCAGTTCGCTGCCTACCGCCGCGTGCCCGCTGCGGTCCAGGAAGAGATCATTCAGCGCGCAGGACGCGCTTCGGAGCGGAACCAGACTCCCGTAGCTTGAGGAGTCCAGGGTTCGTCGAGGAGAACAGGCCAAGGAGACACAAGGGATGGCAAAGGAGAAATTCGATCGCACCAAGCCGCACATGAACGTCGGGACCATCGGTCACGTCGACCATGGAAAGACGACGCTGACTGCGGCAATCACCCAGCACTGCGCCAACAAGTACGGCGACAAGGTGATGACCTACGACCAGATCGACAACGCGCCCGAAGAGAAGGCGCGTGGCATCACGATCAACACCCGGCACGTCGAGTATCAGAGCGAGGATCGGCACTACGCCCACGTCGACTGCCCGGGGCACGCCGACTACATCAAGAACATGATCACGGGCGCCGCGCAGATGGACGGTGCCGTGCTGGTCGTGTCGGCGCCGGACTCGGTCATGCCGCAGACGCGTGAGCACATCCTGCTTGCCCGTCAGGTGGAGGTTCCTTCGATTATCGTGTTCCTTAACAAGGTCGACATGGTGGACGACGAGGAGCTCCTCGAGCTGGTGGAGGAGGAGATCAAGGATGTCCTCAACCAGTACGACTTCCCGGGCGACGACACGCCGATCATCAAGGGATCCGCCCTGGCCGCGATGGAGAATCCGGGCGACGCGGAAGCGAACCAGCCGATCGAGGAGCTGCTCACGGCCATGGATGCGTACTTTCCGCTGCCGGAGCGTGACGTGGATCAGGACTTCCTGATGCCGATCGAGGACGTCTTCTCGATCGCCGGTCGGGGCACGGTCGTGACCGGCCGCGTCGAGAGCGGCCGAATCAAGGTCGGCGAGACGGTGGAGATCGTCGGGATCAAGGAAACCGACAAGACCGTGGTGACCGGTGTCGAGATGTTCAACAAGCTGCTCGACGAAGGGCAGGCCGGCGACAACATCGGCGCCTTGCTGCGCGGTGTGGAGCGCAGTGACGTCGAGCGTGGCCAGGTGCTGGCCAAGCCCGGCTCCATCACGCCGCACAGGCAGGTGAAGGCGCAGGTGTACGCGCTCACCAGAGAAGAGGGAGGGCGCCACTCTCCGTTCTTTGCCGGCTATCGTCCGCAGTTCTATTTCAGGACGACCGACATCACCGGCAGCGTCACGCTCCCGGAAGGCAAGGAAATGGTCATGCCGGGCGACAGTACCGAGCTGAACATCGATCTGATCAACACGATTGCGGTCCAGCGCGGGCTGCGGTTCGCCATTCGCGAAGGCGGACGCACCGTCGGCGCCGGCGCCGTGACCGAGATCCTGGACTGAGGCGACAGGGGAGACTGGCTGGTACCGGGCGATGGCTACGGAACGGATTCGGGTGCGCTTGCGCGGGTTCGACATAGAGCTCGTGGATCAAAGTTCACGGGCGATCGTGCAGACCGTGCAAAAGGCGGGGGCGCGCGTCGCGGGTCCGATCCCGCTGCCGACCCGGATCAACAAATTCACGGTGCTCCGATCCCCGCACGTCTACAAGAAGTCGCGTGAGCAGTTCGAAATGCGGACTCACAAGCGGCTCATCGACATCCTGGAGCCAAGCAGCGCCGTCATGGATGCGCTGATGAAGCTTGAGCTTCCGGCCGGCGTCGACGTCGAGATCAGGCAGTAGGGAGCGTGCGGCGTGGTAGCGGTAGTTGGCGTCAAGGTGGGAATGACGCAGGTATTCGACGATGCGGGCGCGGCGCGCCCGGTGACGCTGGTGCGAGTCGAACCAAATGTCGTGATCGGCACGCGCGTTGCCGCAGGTGACGGGTATGACGCCGTCGTGCTGGGCTGGGGGACGGCTCGCAAGCGGCGGTTGACGAAGCCGTTTGCCGGTCAGTTCCCGGAGGGCATCGATCCGACGCGACGCATCATGGAGTTGCGCGGCTTCGACGGAGAGTTCGAGGTCGGGAAGCCGCTGGACCTGTCCATCTTTTCCGACCGGCGCTTCGTGGATGTCCAGGGCGTGTCGCTCGGGAAGGGTTTTCAGGGCGTGATCAAGCGTCACGGGTTTCGGGGCGGCCGAGCGACGCACGGCTCCAAGTTCCATCGCGCCGGCGGGTCCACCGGTCAGTCGGCGTGGCCGTCGCGGGTGCTGAAGGGCACACGCATGGCGGGGCGCATGGGTGGCCGGCGCGCCACGGTGCAGAACCTCGAGCTGCTGCGCATCGACCAGGAGCGGCGGCTGCTGATGATCGCCGGACCGATTCCCGGCCGCCGCGGCGGGCATGTGTTGGTGGCGAGCGCGAAGAAGAAGCAGGGCGGCCGGAACGGGAGTGCGGAGTGAAGGTTCCGGTTTTGGGCCCGGACGGCAATCCTTCCGGAGAGATCGAGTTGGACGACCGGGTCTTCGACATCGAGGTCTCGGACGGGGCCATCCATGCGGCGCTGCGCAATGAGCTTGCCAATCAGCGCGTCGGCACGGCGGCGACCAAGCGCCGCGGCCAGGTGCGCGGCGGTGGCCGCAAGCCCTACCGGCAGAAGGGTACGGGGCGGGCGCGCGCGGGATCGAGGCGATCACCGCTGTGGGTCGGCGGCGGCATCACCTTTGGCCCGCAGCCGCGCGACTACCGGTATCGGATACCGCGCAAGGTGAAGCGACTGGCCATACGTTCGGTGCTCACGTCCAAATGCCGGGGGAACCAGTTGATGGTGGTCGACGGCGTGCAGTCCGCTTCGGGCCGCACGCGTGAGCTCGCGGCGACGATCGATGCCCTGTCGCCGGGACTGAAGACCGTGTTGGTGTTGGGCGCCGACGACCCGATGACGCGGCGCGCGGGACGCAATCTGTCTTCCTTGCGCATTCTTTCCAGCCAACGGCTCCGGGTGCACGAACTGCTGTACGGAGACCGGGTGCTGCTGCAGCGCGAAGCCGTGGCGCGATTGAACGCCGGATACGGCGGCGCAGATCTGGAGGCCGACGATGGCGGGTGAGATTATCCTCGAGCCGCTGGTGACCGAGAAATCCAACTCCTTGCGCGAGGCCGGCAAGTACAGCTTCCGCGTTGATCCGCGCGCCTCCAAGCAGCAGGTGCTCGCGGAGGTGCGGCGGCTGTTCGACGTCAAACCGGTTCGCTGCAACATCATCAATGTCCCCCGCAAGCCGAAGCGGGTTCGCTACCGGCGCGGTTACACAGCCTCGTGGAAGAAGGCGATCGTGACCCTGTCCGGTGACCAGACCATCGAAATCTTCGAGGGCGTCTGATGCCGGTACGGAACCGCAAGCCGACGACGCCGTCGTCCCGCACTACGACCGTTCGCGACTATTCCGAGCTGAGCGATGAGAGGCCGGAGAAGCGCCTCACCGAAGCCCGTCCCTATCGCGCCGGCCGCTCCAAGGGGCGGATCAGCGTTCGCCGCAAGGGCGGTCAGCACAAGCGCCAGTACCGCATGGTAGATTTCAAGCGGGACAACCACGGCGTGCCGGGTACGGTTCATTCGATCCAGTACGATCCGAACCGCAGCGCGGATCTGGCGCTGGTGGTGTTCGCCGACGGGGACAAGCGTTACCTCCTGTCGCCGCGCGGCCTGCGCGTCGGCGCGACCGTGCAGAGCGGTCCCGGCGCGCCGATCGAGATCGGCAATGCCCTGCCGATCGGTGACCTGCCGCTGGGTATCGCCATCCACAATGTGGAGTTGACGCCGGGACGCGGCGGCCAACTGGTGCGTGCCGCAGGCAATAGCGCCACCCTGGTCGCGCGGGAGGGCGAGTACGCGACGGTGCGGCTGCCATCCGGGGAGACCCGTCTGGTCCATGTACGCTGCATGGCCTCCATCGGCGAGATCGGCAACCCCGATCATATGAACGTTTCGCTTGGCAAGGCCGGCCGGGCTCGCTGGATGGGGCGGCGGCCAAAGGTTCGCGGAGTGGCGATGAACCCGGTCGACCACCCGCACGGCGGCGGCGAGGGCAAGGCGTCCGGAGGGCGCCATCCGGTATCCCCCTGGGGGAAGTTGACGAAGGGGATGAAGACGCGGAACAAGCGCAAGCGGTCAGGCGACTTCATCGTCAGCAGACGCCGATGACCACGCGCGAGACCGGAAGGATGACGAGGTAGATTATGTCACGATCGATCAAGAAAGGGCCGTTCGTGTCGCCGGGCCTGTTCAAGCGGGTGATCGAGGCCTCCAAGTCCTCCGGCAAGCAGATGGTCAAGACGTATTCGCGCTGCTCGACGATCATCCCGCAGATGGTCGGGATGACCATCTCGGTCTACAACGGCAAGAATTGGATTCCGGTCTACATCACGGAGAACCTGGTGGGGCACAAGCTCGGCGAGTTCGCTCCGACGCGGGTATTTCGAGGGCACGCGGGGTCGGATCGCAAGGCGGTGCGGCGCTGATGGTCAGGGGCAAGCAGGGCTACACGGCCCACAGCAAGTTCCTGCGTATTTCGCCGAGCAAGGTGCGCCCCCTCGCCGATCTGGTTCGTCGCCAGCCCTATGCCGAGGCGCTGGCGCTACTGGAGACGATGCCGCACAAGGGCGCCGCGCTCCTGCGCAAGACGATCAAGTCGGCCGGCGACAACGCACTGTTTCAAAATGAGGATCTCGACGAGGAGACGCTGTACGTCCGCGAGCTGCAGGTGCTCGACGGTCCGCGCCTGAAGCGCATCTGGGTGCGCGGGCGCGGCCGAGCAGATCGCCAGGTGAGCCGCCTCTGCCATATCTCGGTAGCGGTGGAGGAGATGAGCTAGTATGGGACAGAAGGTCAATCCGACCGGGCTGCGCATGGGGATCAACCAGTCATGGCGCAGCAAGTGGTACGTGGACCCGCGCGAATACGCGGCGACGCTTCACGAGGATCTGTCGTTGCGCAAGACGATCGACACCGCTCCGGAGACGCGCGGCGCGGACATCGCCCAGGTGGAGATCATCCGCCATCCTCAGCGCATCGCACTGATCATCCACACCGGCCGCCCCGGCGTCGTGATCGGAGCCAAGGGGCAGAACATCGAGCGGCTGGGTTCCAAGCTGCAGCGCCAGGTCGGCAAGAAGATCCAGATCAAGATCAAGGAGATCCAGCGGCCCGAGACCAACGCCCAGTTGATCGCGATGAACATCGCGCGCCAGTTGCGAGGGCGGGCGTCGTTCCGGCGGGTCATGAAGATGGCGATCAACAACGCGATGCGCGCCGGCGTACAGGGCATCAAGATCCGGGCCGGCGGACGGTTGAACGGCGCGGAGATGTCGCGCGTCCAGCAGTACAAGGAGGGACGCATCCCGTTGCACACGTTCCGCGCCGACATCGAGTACGGATTCTCCGTGGCTATCACCACGGTCGGAACGCTGGGCATCAAGGTATGGGTCTTTCACGGCGAGGTGTTTGGCCGCGACAAGAAGGACGACGCGGGGCTGCTCCTGAAGCGGCAGCGCGGCCGTGAGGAGGCAGCGTAACCGATGCTGGCTCCAAAGCGGGAGAAGTTTCGCAAGCGCCAGCGCGGCGGGCCGCTACGGCGCGGCGGGGAGCGCCAGCAGGAATTGGCGTTCGGTGATTTCGGTCTGATCGCGCTCGAACACAAGTGGATCACCAACCGGCAGATCGAGGCCGCTCGGGTGGCCATGACCCGGCACGTGAAACGGGGTGGCAAGGTATGGATACGGATCTTTCCCGACATGCCTTACACCATGAAACCTGCCGAAACGCGCATGGGGAAGGGCAAGGGCAACGTGGAGTACCACGTCGCGCCGGTCAGACGCGGTACGGTCATGTTCGAGCTCGCCGGCGTGGAGACCGATCTGGCGCGGGAAGCGCTCACGCTGGCCGGCAGCAAGCTGCCGATCAAGACGACGATCTGTGTGCGCGGCAGCGTGTTCGCACCACAGGCATGAGGACAGTGTTGGCATGAGGACAGTGTTGGCATGAGGACGGTGGCGTGAAGGAACAGTATGGTGAGCTCGCCTACCCGGAGCTGCTGCTCAAGCATGACGAGCTGGTGTCGGAGTACCGCAAGGCACGGTTCGACGCGGTGGTCGGCCACCTGGACAATCCGGTCAGTGTCCGCGTGCTGCGCCGAAGGCTGGCTCGCGCCAAGACCATAATCAATGAGTACGAGCTGGGGATTCGACAGCGATGAATGGAACGGAATGAGTAGCACGGAACGTCTTCGCGTACTGGCAGGAACGGTAGTCTCGGATCGCATGGACAAGACGATCGTGGTCCTGGTCAGTTCCCAGAAGCGCCATCCGATGTACGAGAAATACATCCGCAGGTCCAAGCGCGTGAAAGCGCACGATGCGGACAACGCCTGCCGCATCGGCGACCGCGTCCGGGTCGTGGAATCGCGGCCGCTGAGTCGCGACAAGCGGTGGCGGCTGCTGGAGATCTTGGAACGGAGCAGCTGATGGTACAGGCGATGAGCTATCTCAACGTCGCGGACAACTCGGGCGCCAAGCGCGTGCAGTGCATCAAGGTACTCGGCGGCACGCGCCACGTAAGCGCCGGGGTCGGCGATCGGATCGTGGTGACGGTCAAGACCGCGATACCGTCCGCCACGGTACGCAAGGGCACGGTAGTGCGGGCGGTGATCGTGAGGACGCGGAAGGAGACGCGCCGAGTCGACGGCTCATACATCCGCTTCGACGACAACGCCTGCGTCCTGATCGACGAGGCCGGCAATCCGTCCGGAAAGCGTATCTTCGGTCCGGTCGCGCGGGAATTGCGCGATCGTGACTACATGAAGATCGTCTCCCTGGCACCGGAGGTGCTGTAACATGGCGCGCAAGCGTGGAGTCGGCCGCGCGCAGGTGCGGGTACGACTGCGCCGTGATGACCAGGTGGTGGTGATCGCCGGCAGGGAGCGGGGCAAGACCGGCCGCGTGTTGCGCATCGACATCGATCGGCAGCAAGTGGTCGTGGAGGGGCTCAACCTGGTGAAGAAGGCGATACGACCCACTCAGCAGCGCCAGCAGGGAGGCATCTCCGAGATCGAGGCGCCTATCCACCTGTCGAACGTGATGCTGAGCACGCCGGAGGGACGCTCGAGGATCCGGTATGAGACCGGTGGTGCCGGTGCCTCCGGCGGGGGCAGCAGCGGTGAGGGCACTCGCCGCGTCGCCGCGCGTACGGGGCAGGAGCTGTGAGCAAGAACAAAGCCGGCAATGGAACGGCAAGCGGGAACGGCGACGCCAGAGGCGGGTACGTGCCGCGTCTGCGCGCCCTGTACCGGGACACGGTTGCGCCGGCGCTGATCGAGGAGTTCAGCTACGACAGCGCCATGCAGGTCCCCAGGCTGACCAAGATCCTGCTGAGCATGGGCGTCGGCATGGCTCCCACCAATCGCCAGCTCCTCGACACCGCGGTTAACGAGCTCACGCTGATCGCCGGCCAGCGGGCGGTGACCACGCGCGCGCGGCGCTCGATCGCAGCGTTCAAGATCCGGGCCGGAATGGAGATCGGCGCGATGGTGACCCTTCGCGGCGATCGCATGCTGGAGTTCCTCGATCGTTTCGTGAACGTGGCCGTGCCCCGCATCAAGGACTTCCGTGGTCTGTCCCCCAACTCATTCGACGGAAGAGGCAACTACTCGGTGGGGGTCGATGAACAGATCATCTTTTCCGAGATCGACTACGATCGCATCGACTCGATTCATGGACTCAACGTCACCATCGTTACCTCGGCGCATACCGACCGGGAGGGCCGCAGTCTTCTCGCCGGATTGGGAATGCCGTTCCGCAGCGAGTGACGGACTGCACGGCGGTGAAGAGGATCAGGATGGTACGGACCGCGACGGGCGGGCAGGACGGAGTCCGGGCCCGCGCATGGACGATGGAGGTATAGGTGGCACGCAAGGCACTGATCGTGCGCGCGCAGCGCAAACCCAAGTTCTCGACACGCAAGGTCAACCGGTGCCGCTGCTGCGGGCGGCCACGGGGCTATCTGCGTCGTTTCGAGATGTGTCGGATCTGCTTCAGAGATCTCGCCAGCCGGGGACTGATACCCGGCGTGACGAAGTCGAGCTGGTAGTCCCGTGGGTGTGACCGATCCGGTAGCGGACATGCTGGCCAAGATCCGCAACGCGGGCATGGCCGGCCACGAGAGCGTGGATATCGTGCCCTCGAAGTTCAAGTTGGAGATCGTCAAGACGTTGAAGACCGAGGGCTACGTGCGCAACTTCAAGCGCGCCGGCCAGGACGGTCAGGGACCGGTGCGCGTGTTCCTCAAGTACGACGACCAGCGCAGGCCGGTCATCCGCGGAATGCAGCGGATCTCGAAGCCGGGGCGCCGGGTGTATCGGAGCTATCGCACCATGCCTCGTATCCTGAACGGGTATGGGACACTGATCGTCTCCACCTCGTCGGGCGTGATCACCGGCCGCAAGGCCGCTCAGCAACAGGTCGGCGGCGAGCTGATCTGCAGTGTGTGGTAGCCGGATGTCACGCGTAGGAGTGTTGCCGATTCCGGTGCCGACGGGAGTCGAAGTGGCGGTGCATGACAGGCAGGTGGACGTTGCCGGTCCCAAGGGCACGCTCAGCACGTCGTTGCCCGATGTCGTGCGGGTCGATGTCGCGGACGGAACGGTCGCCGTCAGCCGAGCCGACGATGAACGGTCCTCGCGGGCGGTGCACGGTCTGACCCGCAACCTGATCGCCAACATGGTGACCGGGGTGTCGACCGGGTTCACGCGGGAGCTTCTCATCAACGGGGTGGGGTACCGTGCGGAGGTTCAGGGGACGACGCTGGTCGTCGACGCCCGCTACTCGCGGCCGGTCCAGTTGCAGATTCCGGACGACCTCGCCGTTCAGGTGGAGGGCGGCAATCGTATCCAGATCTCCGGCGTCGACAAACAGCGTGTCGGCCAGTTCGCCTCGGATGTCCGGTCGGTACGGCCGCCGGAACCGTACAAGGGCAAGGGCATCCGCTACGCGGACGAGCACGTGCGCCGCAAGGTAGGAAAGTCGGCCGTGGGAGGTGCCGACTGATGGGTGCGCCGGCCAAGGTGGTGCGTCGTCTTCGGCGCAAGCGGAGCATTCGTGGTAAGGTGCGCGGCACCGCCGTGCGGCCGCGGATGACGGTTTTCAAGAGCAACCGATACACCTACGTTCAGGTGATCGACGACGACGCAGAGCGTACCGTGGTGGCGGTTTCGAATCGGGAAGCGGCGGTCGATGTGCCCAACCGGGTGACCGACCTCGGCCGGCTCGGTGAGCTCGCGGGCGAACGATTGCGCGCGAGTGGGATACGGAGTGTGGTGTTCGATCGCAACGGCTATCCCTATCACGGCAAGATCAAGGCGATCGCGGACGGCGCACGCAAGTCCGGCATCGCATTGTAGGATTTCGAGGGGTAACGGTGGGCGACAGAGACCGGGAACGCGGCGACCGGGGTGAGGGATTCGAGAAACTCGTTCGCCTCAACCGAATTGCCAAGGTAGTGAAGGGAGGCCGCAGATTCTCGTTTTCTGCGGTGATGGTGGTCGGTGACCGCAACGGCCATGTCGGCGTCGGGTTCGGCAAGGCTGCCTATGTGGCCGACGCCATTCGCAAGGGTTCGGAACGGGCGCGGCGCAACATGGTGAGAGTTCCGATGCGGGGCGGCACTCTGCCGCACCAGGTCAACGGTGTGTTCAAGGGGGCGAAGGTGCTGCTGAAGCCCGCAGCTCCGGGAACCGGCGTGATTGCCGGCGGTCCGGTGAGGGCGGTGCTCGAGGCGGCCGGCGTGCGCGATGCGCTCAGCAAGTCGCTGGGCTCGCAGAACTCGATGAACCTGGTGAAGGCCGTGTTTCAGGGCCTGGGTCAGATCATGGAAGCCTCGGAAGTTGCCGCCCGCCGTGGCAAGACCGTTTCGGAGCTGTGGCGATAGTGGCTGCCATCGGCACCGAAGGCCCCCTGCGGCTCACCGACGGCGCGCGCGTGCGCGTGACGCTCGCCCGGAGCGTTATCGGGCGCAGCCCCAGGCATCGGGCCACGGTTGAGGCGCTCGGGTTGCGCGGCATCGGCTCGTCGGCCGAGCACACCGCCTCCGCGCCGATCATCGGCATGATCCGCAAGGTGCGCTACCTGCTTGCGATCGAGGAGATCTCATGAGCGAACCTGACAGCACCGTGGATGCGCCGCGGGTCCGCCGGCCGGCCGGCGCCGTACGCAAGCGACGCGTCGTCGGCCGCGGCTCGGCGAGCGGGCATGGCGGCACCTCGGGACGTGGAACGAAAGGACAGCGGGCCCGCGCCGGCAGCGGCGTTCGCCCCACCTTCGAGGGCGGGCAGATGCCGCTGTACCGGCGTATCGCGCGCCGCGGCTTCAGCAATCACCCGTTCCGGAATGTCCACGAGGTATTGGATGTCCGCGATCTCAACCGCTTTGCGGACGGGGCCACCGTCGACCGGCAGGCGCTCCTGGAAGCCGGCATGATCGGATCGGCCGGCGTGCCGGTCAAGCTGTTGGGCTCGGGAGAACTCGAACGTGCGCTCACCGTACGCATCGATCGCGCGTCCTCCGGCGCTTGCCGGAAGGTGACGGCCGCCGGTGGCACGATCCATCTGACCGATGCCGCCGCTGATGCTTCGCCCGATGACGCTCCGGCGTCGGATGGAACCGCAGGCGACGAGTCGGGCTGATGGCTAATCCGCTGCTCGACATCTTTCGGATCCGCGACCTGCGGGAACGAATCCTCTTCACGGTCATGATCCTTGTGATATTCCGGATCGGCGCGTTCCTGCCGATCCCCGGGATCGATGTCAGCACCGTCAAGAACTTCTACGCCGCGCAGCAGTCGGGCGGCATCGGCATTACGGACTACTTCGACTTCTTCTCGGGCGGCGCATTCACGAACTTCTCCGTCTTCATGTTGGGAATCGTGCCGTACATCACCACGTCGATCATGATGCAGCTCCTGGTCCTGGTGTTCCCGAAGCTGAAGAAGATCTCCCAGGAGGATGGCGGCAAGAAGCGCATCCAGCGGTACACCCGGATCGCTACGGTCGGCGTTTGTCTCATTCAGTCCTTGACCGTCACGACCTTCGCCGGCCAGATCCCCGGTGCGATCATCATGGATCGCATCCCGTTCACGATCCTGGCTACCGTCACCGTGACCGCCGGCACGATCTTCCTGATGTGGCTGGGGGAGCAGATCACGCAGCGTGGCATCGGCAACGGCATATCGCTGCTGATCTTCGCCGGAATCGTCGCCCGCATCCCGGACGCGATCTACCTCATGATCAACCAGGTGCAGCGTGGCGACTTGAATCCGGTCTTCTTCGTCCTCGTGCTCGGCGCGTTCGTCGGAGTGATCTCGCTGGTCATCTACGAACAGCAGGGACAGCGAAGGATCCCGGTCAACTACGCCAAGCGGGTGATCGGCCGCAAGGTCTACGGCGCGCAGAACGCCTATCTCCCGTTCAAGATCAACCCCTCGGGAGTCATCCCGGTGATCTTCGCTTCTTCGGTCCTGATCTTCCCGCTGCAGATCGCGCAGAACCTGGGCGGCGGCGTGCCGTGGCTCTCGCGCTTCGCGGCATGGCTGACGCCGAACGGCGTGCCGTACATGCTGTTCTACGCGCTGTTGATCGTGTTCTTCGCCTACTTCTACACGCAGGTCACGCTGAACCCGGTCGAGATCAGCAAGCAGATCCGCGAGAACGGCGGCTCGATCCGCGGCATCAGCTCCGACAACATGACGGAGTACCTGACGCGGATCCTGAACCGGATCATCTTGCCGGGAGCGCTGTTCCTGGCGGTCATCGCCATCATTCCGTCCATCATCCAGGCGTTGTTCCGGTTTCCATCCAGCGTCGCCTTCCTGATGGGCGGCACGTCGCTGTTGATCATGGTCGGCGTCGACCTGGACACGATGAGTCAGATCGAAGGGCATCTGAAGATGCACCATCACGACGGGATCGTTCGCAAGGGCCGCGTACGGGCCCGCAATCTGTAGAGGTCATCATGAAGGTCAGGGCCAGCGTGAAGAAGATGTGCGCGAAGTGTAAGGTCATCAGGCGTCGCGGCGTCGTCCGCGTCATCTGCGACAACCCGAAACACAAACAGCGACAGGGGTAACGACATGGCGAGGATCGCGGGGATCGACCTGCCGAACAAGCATGTGAGCGTAGGCCTGACCTACATCTTTGGAATCGGAGCGCCTTCGGCGGCTGCGATCTGTGACAAGACCGGGATCGCCCGGGACCGGATGCTGAACGACCTGGCACCGGAAGAGGTCAACGAGTTGCGGCGCGTGATCGAGAGCGACTACGTGGTCGAAGGGTCGTTGCGCACCGAGGCGTCGCTCAACATCAAGCGGCTGATGGACATCGGCTGTTATCGGGGCATACGCCACCGGCGCGGACTGCCGGTGCGCGGACAGCGTACGCGAACCAACGCGCGCGGGCGCAAGGGCAGCAAGAAGACGGTCGCGGGCAAGAAGAAAGCGCCCACCGCCAAGTGACGACAGGGCTGATTCGGCGGACAGGGCCGATTCGACGGACAAGACTGGTAAAGGACGGTTGCGAGTAACGTAGATGGCAAAATCGAAAGGCAAACGGGACCGGGCGGTCAGCGAGGGGAACGTCTATATCCAGGCGACCTTCAACAACACGATCGTGACGATCACCGACCTTATGGGAAACGCGGTGTCGTGGGCTTCGGCGGGCTCTCTCGGGTTCCGCGGGGCGAAGAAGTCCACTCCGTTCGCGGCGCAGACGACCGCTGAGACCGCCGCGCGGAAGGCGATGGACTACGGCCTGATGGAGGTCAACGTGTTCGTCAAGGGTCCCGGTGGGGGCGGCGAATCGGCTGTTCGGTCCCTCGGGGCGCTCGGCCTCCGCGTGCGCACGATTCAGAACGTCACGCCGATTCCACACAACGGCTGCCGGCCGCAGAAGAAGCGGAGGGTGTAGCGATGGCTCGCTACATCGGCCCTGCCTGCCGGCTTTGCCGAGCGGAAGGGGTAAAGCTGTTCCTCAAGGGGGCGCGCTGTCATTCCGACAAGTGTCAGATCACCAGGCGGCGCGGCAAGCCGGGCAAGGCCCCGCGGGCCCGCATGCAGAAACTGTCGGACTACGGCATGCAGCTTCGCGAGAAGCAGCGCGTGAAGCGCATGTACGGAATGCTGGAACGACAGTTCCGCATCTTCTTTGATCGCGCCAACCGGCAGCGCGGCGTTACCGCGGAGAACTTGGTGCGCATGTTGGAGCAGCGCCTCGACAACGTAGTATACCGCATGCACTTCGCCAGTTCGCGCAAGCAGGCGCGGCAGCTCGTCTCGCACGGTCACGTCATGGTCAACGACCGGCGGGTGACCATCCCGAGCTATCTGGTACAGAAGGACGACGTGCTGGAGTTGCAGGAGCGGGGCAAGATGATGACCGCGGTCAAGGACAGTCTGAAGGAGTATTCCCGCTCCGGAACGCTGCCATGGCTGGAGGTCGACCCGGATGCGGTCCGTGGTCGGGTCCTGGCTCTGCCACGGCGGGCCGACGTCCCGGATCTCGAAGGCGTCAACGAGCAGCTGATCGTCGAGCTGTATTCCAAGTGAGGGGCTGATGGCGAGAAAAAACCTCTTGAAGGGGCTCAATCGGCCGACCGGTATGGTCTTCGAGCACACCGACGTGGATGCCTCCTACGGGAAGTTCATCGCGTATCCGTTCGAGCGGGGCTATGGCGCGACCATCGGCAACAGCCTGCGGCGCATTCTGCTTTCGGGAATCCAGGGGTATGCGATCACGGCCGTGCGGATCGCCAGCCGCGAGGAGGACGGATCATCGCACACGGTTTCCAGTGAATTCGAGCCCATTCCTCATGTCGTCGAAGACACGCCGGATATCATCAACGCCCTTAAGCAGATCAGACTGGCGCTGGACGAAGGGGTGGAGGAGCGGACGGTGTACGTGGAAGCGTCCGGCCCCAAGACGCTGGTCGCCGGCGATCTGGCGGTGGACACGGGCATAGTGGTGACTACGCCGGAGCTGGCGATCGCCACCCTCATGGAAGACGCGAATCTCGAGTTCGAGGTGCAGATCGAGTTCTCGCGTGGTTATCTGCCGGCGGAGAACAGCGAACGCTTCATCGACATTGTAGGCACGATTCCGATCGACGCTCTGTTCTCGCCGATCACGCGCGTGAAGTACGCGGTGGAGAACACCAGAGTCGGCCAGCGGACCGACTACGACAAGTTGGTGCTGGAGGTGTGGACGGACGGCACGCTCAAGCCTGAGGACGCGGTCGCGGAGGCGGCCAAGATCGCCAAGGACCACTACACGATATTCATCAACTTCGAGGAAGACGAGGTCGGCGACCACGAGGAGCTCGATCTCGAGGACGAACGGCTGCGCCGCTTGCTCGATACCCCGGTCGAAGAACTGGAGCTGTCGGTGCGTTCCAGCAACTGCCTGCGGAACGAGAACATCCGCACGATCGGCGACCTGACGCGCAGGACCGAGGAAGAGATCGCCAAGACGCGAAATTTCGGACGGAAGTCCCTCGACGAGATCAAGAAGCGGCTGGAAGAGCGTGGGTTGCAGCTTGGCATGAGCGACTACAGCGCGGTGCGGCAGCAGCTTGCCAGCGCCGAATCGGTCGCTCCCGCCACGGGTGAGGGGGGCGATGAGGCAGCGGTCGGCAACACGGAGGCAACGGTGGGCGGCACCGAGGCAACGGTGGGGACCGAGGCCGCGGCGGGCGCTGAGGTTGCGGCGCTTGACGAGACCGACGAGTGAGCATCATGTACGGAAACCGGTGCATCCTAGGGGTGGAGTGAAGTGAGACATCGCGTCGGCTACAATCCGCTCGGCCGCACGCCGAGCCACCGCAAGGCGCTCCATTCCAACATGGTGGCGGCGCTGTTCCGGCACGAACGCATCCGCACCACCCGTGCCAAGGCACTTGCCGTGCGTCGCAGCGCGGAGAAGATGATTACGCGCGCCAAGCACGACAGTGTGCACAGCCGGAGAATCATCGCGCGGCGCCTGCATGATCCGGCGGTGCTGGCCAAGCTGTTCGATGTCCTGGGACCTCGCTTTCAGAGCCGTCCCGGCGGATATACGCGTGTGCTGAAGCTCGGCCCGCGATACGGCGATGCCAGCGAGATGGTGATCCTGGAGTTGCTCGACCGGCCGGTCGATACGGAAGAAGCTCCCTGAGCAGTCACCCCGGCGCCGCGTAGGCAGCCGATCGGACGAGTACGCCGCGGGCGCGGATGAAGCGCATGCGAGGCCGCATCGCTCGGGGTTGCCCGCACTGAGAGTCACCGCGGCCCGCTGGCTTGACGGCAACCTGTCGGCTTCAACGCGGTTGTTGGTGGGTCTGCTGCTGGCCGCCGGACTGGTCGCGCAGGAGGACCTGATGCTGCGCGGAGCCCAGGCGCTGATCTTCGCCGCGCTGGCATGGCTGGTGCAACCGCGCCTGCGGCTGCGGCGCACCATGTTGTTCCTCGGCGTGACGGTCGCGTTCAATCTGCTCACCCCGGCCGGTCGCGTCCTGCTGCGGATCGGCGGCGTCGCGGTCACGGAGGGGGCTCTGACCGTCGGCGCGGGCAAGGCCGCAAGCCTGGGCGGATTGATGTTCCTCTCGCGGCTCATGGTCGATTCGCGCCTGCGGCTACCCGGAGCGGCGGGGGCACTGCTCGCCTCGAGCCTCGCGTTCCTTGCGCGTCTCATGGACGGCCGTGTGCGTTTCGACCTGCGCCATCCTGCCCGGAGCCTCGACCGGGCATTGCTCTGTGCCCGGGACGCCGCGCCCGAAGCGCCACCGGCCGGAGGCGGTTCCGGCACGACGACTCTGCTGGGCGGGACGTGCGTGGCCGTGCTGCTTGCGCTCGCAGGCGGAGCGCTCGTCTGGAGCCGCCTCCGCGGCTGATCCGTGACGGTGTGCGTCTCTGCGGTACACTGAGCGCGAGGCGAGCGGAGCGGTGCCGGGAACGCGAGCGGCGGAGGGACGCCGGACGTCGTGAGGCTGGAGCAACTGCCGGCCGTGGGTCGCCCGCGCAAGCCGGTAAAGCCGCCGCCGGTGACCTCCACGGCTCGGGACGAGCACCTGGAGGAATTGCCGCCTGCACGGGAAGCCGAGGACCCGTTGCGGGCGAACCGTCGCGCGGCGGCAGCGGAGAACCGGCCGTCCGCCCACATCAGCGTCCATCCGATGCGGGAGCTGCTTGATCTGGCGGCTCCGGGCAGCCCGGCGGTCGCGGTCGAGGACGGGGTCTACCGCGTTCAGCCGCACGCCTACGGCGGGGGCCCGGGGCGCGATCCGGGTTTGCGCCGGCTGGCGGCTGCGGTGACCGGCGGCGCGGCGGACGCAGATGGTCCGGCCGGTGGTGAGGTGGACGTGGGAAGCGAGGACGGCGACGCGCTGCAGGTGACCGTGTACGGCATCGAGATGGACGCGTTCCTGGCAGACGCGCGCGGCGACGAGCAGACCGGGACCCGCGGTGGTCCGTTGGATCGCCTGGCTCGCCGCGTGGACGCCGTCGGCGCGGCTCTCCTGGTTCGCGGTCGACACGGGGGATACCGGTCGCGGCAGATCGTCGGCATCCTGGACCGGGCGGGCGGGCGGCTCGCGTTCGCGGATGAGGATCCGGTGTCCGCCCGTTACCTCACCCGTCGCGTGGCGCTCATCGTGGAGGATCCGCTGCAAGCGATCCCCGGATTGGGCCGCCGCTTCGCCGCGTCGGCGCGCGACCGGATCGATTGCCTGTCCTTCCTTCCCGCACGGGCGGGCGGGCGGGCGGCCTACCTCATGCTTGCCGGCGCGCAGGGTGCGGGCGCCCAAGGTGTGGGCGCATGGAACGTACAGGTCCTCGTGCGACGGTTGCGGCTGGTGAGGGATGCCGGGAAGGGCGGCCCGCCTCCTCCTTGACTTTGCCCGGCCCGGCCCGTACCGTGGATGTCAGCCATTATGGAGGAACGAAGTGGGACTGGTATGGTTCTTCATTCTTCCTCTCGCCGGTTTGCTGATCGGCTGGCTCGTCCGATGGTCCTACGCAAGATTCGAGCTTGCTTCTGCGGAGCAGAAGGCAAGAAGAGTACTCCAAGACGCGATACGAGAGGCGGAAGAGAGGAAACGTGAAGCCCTCATCGAGACAAAGGACCAGCTCCTCGCCGAGCGCGAGACGCTGGACCAGGAGGCCCGTGATCAACGGCGCGAGATCGAGCGCTATGAACGGAAGATTCGTCAGAGGGAAGAGAGCCTCCAGGAGCGACTTGAGACCATAGGCCGTCAGGAACGAGCACTCGCGACGCGCGAGCAGCAAGTACAGGAGCGAGAGGACGCCGTCGACCACGCTGGAGCGGCGTTGAACGCCGAACTGGAGAAGGTCGCCCAACTCACGGTTGCGGAGGCCAAGCGGCAACTGACCGCGAACATAGAAACGGAAGCGCGCCGGGAGGCGCACGACTTGGTGCGGCGCATCGAGGCGGAGGCGGCAGAGGGTGCCGAGCGGCGTTCCCGTGCGGTCATCATCTCCGCAATGCAGCGCCTGGCGACCGAGGTTACCGCCGAGACCAGCGTCACCTCGGTCGATCTCCCCTCCGACGAAATGAAGGGGCGGATCATCGGCCGGGAAGGCCGCAACATACGGGCCCTGGAGACCCTGACTGGCGTCGACATCATCATCGACGACACGCCTGAAGCCGTGATTCTCTCCTGCTTCGATCCGGTGCGCCGGGAGACCGCGAAGCTGGCTCTGCATCGGCTGGTATCGGACGGGCGCATCCATCCGGCGCGGATCGAGGAGGTCGTACGCAAAGTGATGCGGGAGCTCGAGCAGACGCTGTTCGAAGAGGGGCAGCGGGTGTTGTTCGAGCTCGGCATCCACGACATGCACCCGGACGGCGTGGCGGCGCTCGGTCGCCTGCGCTACCGAACCAGCTATGGCCAGAACCAGCTCGCCCACTCCAAGGAAGCCGCCGTGCTCGCCGGGTTCATCGCGGTCGAGATCGGGGCCGACACAAAAGCCGCCAAGCGGGCGGCTCTGCTGCACGACGTGGGCAAGGGCATGGTATCGGACGGGGAGGTCGGGCACGCCGAGCTCGGCATGGATCTGGCCAAGCGGATCGGCGAGAACGACATCGTGTGCAACGCGATCGGATCGCATCACAACGACATCGAGCCCGAGACGGTGGAGGCCATCATCGTCCAGATCGCGGACACCGTCTCGTCCTCGCGGCCCGGCGCGCGCCGGGAAGCGCTCGACAACTACCTCAAGAGGTTGGAGGACCTCGAGCGGATCGCCGGCGAGTACCAAGGGGTGGAAAAGACCTATGCGATCCAGGCCGGACGCGAGCTGCGCATACTGGTGAGCGCCGACTCGGTTTCCGACCATCGCGCCGGCGAGCTGAGCCGAGCGGTGGCGCGCCGGATCGAAGACGAAGTCACCTATCCCGGCCGCATCAAGGTGACGGTGATCCGCGAGACGCGCATCACCGAGTACGCGCGGTAAGCGTTCGCGTAGCTTCGCGCCCGGCTTGCCTGCTGTTGATCCACGCTGACCCTGCGCCCATGGATCCGGCAGGGCCGGCCGCAGCCACGCAGCTCCGAACCCCTCGCGGGGAGTCGTCGGCGCGGCTCGGAGTCCTCCTCATCGGGGACATCGTCGGCGACGCAGGCATGAGAGCCGTGTTCGCCGGACTGCGAGGCCTGCAGCGGCGAACCGGCGCCGCGGTAGTCATCGCCAATGGGGAAAACGCCGTCGATGGCTACGGACTGACACCGGAAGTTGTGGACCGCATCCTCGGTTTCGGAGTTCAGGTGATCACGTCAGGCAATCATGTCTGGCAGCATCCCGTGTTGCATCACACGCTCGAACAGGAACAGCGGTTGCTGCGTCCCGAGAACTACCTCCCCGATGCACCGGGGCACGGATGGTGCGTGGTGCGGACGCCGGCGGCTGACGTCGGCGTGCTCAACGTGCAAGGCCGTCATGCGCTCCCGTCACCGCGGTGTCCGTTCCGGACGGCGGACAGCGCCGTCGCTGCCCTGCGCACCAGGACACCCGTGATCGTGGTCGACATGCACGCCGAGTCATCGGAGGAAAAGGAAGCGCTGGCGCTCCATCTGGATGGCCGCGTGTCGGCCGTGATCGGCACGCACACGCACGTGACCACGGCAGATGAGCGCATTCTCCCGGGCGGCACCGCCTACATCACCGATGTCGGCATGACCGGCCCTGCCGGTGGGGTGATCGGGTTCGATCAGCGGGTGTCGGTACGGCGCAGCCTGTCGCAGATGCCCCTGAAGCTTGCGGTGGCCGACGGTCCAAGCCTGTTGAACGCCGTCCACGTCGAGGTGGACGCCGCCAGCGGCCGCGCGCTGGCGATCGAACGCATGAGAGTCGGCGAGGCCCGATGACGCTCCGCGGCTTCTCCGGGGCGGTTGGGTACGGTAGACGGAGCGGTGACCAGGAGGGATTCAGCGCTCGATTGAGTCCCGGGTGAGCGGTTCGCCGATGTAGATGCCTTCCGGCCCGAGGTAGTCGACGTTGGTTCCATCGATGAGGACCTGCACCGCGTCGACGGTAGGAAGATCGGTGGCCGAATACACGAGCTGCTTCAGGCGGCCCAGGAGTGCTTCCTGGCCGAGCGAGCTGAAGCGGAATCCCTGGCCGAGATCGATGGTCGCTGTCCCGTCCTGGACGGATACACCGTGAAGCTCCACATCCTCGGGCAGCAGGCTGATGAGATCGAGGCGCTGCTCGGCATCCGTGGGCCCGGCCAGGAGCTCGCGCAGCGTCGCCGTGAGCGGCGCGGCATCGGCGCTGACCGATCGCTGCACGCCGTGGAGCCGGATTTCGCCGGCCTCGTCCACCATCACGAAGAACACCCGGGCGGTGCGCTGCGGCACGGGCGGTTCGGGTTGCTCCACACGGGCAGGCTGCGGGGCCTCAGGCTCCTGCGTCGGGTCGATCGTCTCCGCACGGTCCGGCGCCTGGCTCCGATTCACGTACCGGTTCGACGGCTGGCCGGATGGTCGCTGCACGACTACGGAGGAACCATTCCCCGGCCTCACCGCCGAAAAGAAGTCGGTTGACTCCAGCACCCGTTCGATGGTCGGACGGCTGAAAACGAACACCACCAGCACCGCGGTAACCAGGCCCAGCCAGAAGACGAACCCCACCCACGACCGCTTGCGAGCCATTCCTATTGAGATCATCGGCACGCCGGTCCGCCGATTTGATGCGGTCGGCGGTGTCGTGTCAGGGCCGCGAGTTTGACAGTGCGGAGGTCGGGGACGTACCGTGGGCCCAGGGAGTGCCGCTGCTGCTGCTGCTGCCGACGCTCCGTTCAGATCATGACTGTCGCCATCATCGGGCGGCCCAACGTCGGCAAGTCCACCTTGTTCAATCGGCTCTGCAACCTCCGCCGGGCGATCACCCACGCGGATCCCGGGGTTACCAGAGACCTGGGCTACGCGCCATGGGATATTGGCGGCGGCCTGACGGCCACGCTGATGGACTCAGGCGGTGTCGTCAGTGCGCGGATCCCTGACGAACCGCTTGCAGACCAGGTTTCGACGCGCGCGCGTGAGGCGGCGGCCGCGGCCGACGTGGTCCTGCTGGTCGTCGACTTCGACGGACCGAGCTCCGACGACCATGCGCTCGCGGAGGATCTTCGCCGCCGCGGAAAGGACCCGATCGTGGCGGTCAACAAGGCCGACCATGCCGCCCTTGACGTCGAGGCGGCTCGATTCCACGAACTCGGCTTCCCCGACGTCGTGGCGATCTCCGCAGCCCACGGCCGCGGCATCGATGCGCTTGCAGAGATCACCCGCACGCGTCTCGCGGCCGCGGGTGGGGTTCTCCATCACGCTCACGACCCGGTGCCCGATGAGGACACCCCGGACGGAGTGATTCGTCTTGCGCTGCTCGGGCGGCCCAACACTGGCAAGTCGACGTTGCTCAATGCGCTCACCGGACGCCCGCTGGCGCTGGTGGACGCCACGCCCGGCACGACCCGGGATCCGGTGAGCGGCCGCTTCGTCGCAGATGGCCTGCGGTTCGAGGTCGTGGACACCGCGGGGCTCCGGCGGCGGACGCGCGTACAGGAACCGGTGGAATACTATTCCACACAACGTTCCGTCGACGCGCTGGAGCACAGCGACGTGGTCGTGCTGCTGGCGGATGCCGGGGAGGAGATCGCCGACCAGGACAAACGCCTGGCGTCCCTGGCGGTGCGCAAGGGAAACGGCCTGGTGGTAGCGCTCAACAAGTGGGACCTGTTCCAGCCTCACCAGCGCGATGGGGTGATCGCGCGCGCCCGCTACCAGCTTCCGGCACTGAACTACGTGCCGCTGATCACGTTGTCCGCCCGCGAGCGAACCGGCATTTCCAGCCTGACCGAAGCGTGCGCGGCGGTGAGCAGGCAGCGCTCCCGGCTGGTCTCCACCAGCCGGATCAACGATGCGGTGCGGAAGTGGAACCGGAGGCCGGGCACTTCGGAGAAAGGAAGGCGCGCGGCGCCGGGCCGCCAACCTCTCCGAGTCCAGTATGGGGTGCAGACCGGCACGAATCCCGTGCGCCTCCTGTTTTTCGTCAACAGGGTTCGTGTTCCGTCCCACTACCGCCGCTTCCTCGAGAACCGGGCGCGGGCGGACCTGGGCTTCGACCGGGTCCCGATCATCATCGACGTTCGCGGGCCTGCGCAGGGCGACCGATCGGGCAGGGGCGACCGACCGGGCAGGCGCTGAAAGGGGGACCGGTACGTACTACTCGATCGGGCAGGTCAGCGAACTGCTGGGGGTCAAGCCGCACATCCTGCGCTACTGGGAGCGTTCCATCCCGCAGATCGCTCCTCGCAAGAATGCCTACGGCCGACGAGTGTACGGCAGCTATGAGGTGAACGTGCTGTTTCGCGTCCGCTACCTGCTGCAGGAGGCGCACTTTACGGTCGACGGCGCGAGCCGTCGGCTGTGGCAGGAAACCGAGCGGGTCGATCCGGAGTTGCGCGCCCAGCTCGCCGAGATCCGCGACGACCTGCTGGCCGCGCTGGTCGCCAGCAGGTCGGTGCGGCGCGCCATCGCGGGGAGGGCCGGCAACGGCCGCGGTGCTGCTTCCGGCGCTTCGACGATGCCGGCGCAGGCACGGCCATGAAGCGAACTATCTTGTAGTTCCACGTCAAGAGCGGGGCGGTTCGTACCGTCATTCAATAGGTAGGATGAAGGGGTACGTGTCCGCGGGTGCCCGGATGCTGCTCGCGATGTCGAGCCTCGCCGGACGCAGGGCCTCCCGCCCCGGCGTGTGCCTTGCCCTGGCCGCGAGTGCCGTCGCTCTGCCGCTTGCGATCCTGGCCGACGAGCGTGAGCTCCTGAGCGAAGCCGCGCGGCGGATTACCGATGGCGACTACGAGCTCGCCTTGCAGGTGTACGACACGTTTCTCGCCCGCTATCCGAAGTCCGAGTCGATTGCGGATGTTCACTTCGGCAGGGGGGTCTCGCTGTATCACCTCGGCCGCTACGAGGAGGCGCTGGAGACCTTCGCACTGATCGGAAGCCGCTACCGGCTCGCCGCGTTCCTCGAAGAGATCCCCTATTGGACCGGCATCACCCGGTATCAGCTCGGTGCCTTCGAAGCCGCGGCGCTGGATCTCAAGCAGTTCGTGAGCTCGGGCGCCGCGCCCGCACGCCGGCCGCAGGCACTGCTGTACCAGGGCTTGGCCGAGTTGGGGGCCGGGAGGGTTGCCGCGGCGCAGGAGTCGCTCGCGGAGCTGATGCGTCAGAGCGAGGGCATGTCCGACGGAACGATCGCCTACGCCGCGGTCCTGCTGGCCCACAGCTATCGTGCGGGCGGACAACACGAGGAGCTGGTCGCCTTCGCATCCGGCCTGCCGATCGCATCGTATCCGCCACGGTACCGGGAGCAGATCATGTTCTACGAGGCGGAGGCGCTGTGGGAGCTGGAGCGCGTGGAGCTTGCCGCGGAGCTCTACCGGCAACTCGTGTCGGCCGCTCCCGAGATCGCGGCGGCCGCACACCGTCGGTTATTCGCCGCCGCACGGCGAGCCGGCGACCTCGAAGCCATGCAGCGCTGGACGCACAGCGCCGAGAGCCGTTTCGCCTCATCACCCGGGATCCTGAGCGACTTCTGGTTGCGCCTGGGCACCGAGAGCTACGAGCGTGGCGCCGACGAGCTCGCCGAGCTGTTCCTCCGCAAGGTGTGGGAACGCGAACTGGCCGCCGGCAGGACGGACGGCACAGCGCCGCTGTACCTGGCGATGACCCTGATCCGCACTGACGCCTCCCCGGAGGCCGATCTCCTGTCGGAAGCGAAGGAGATCCTTGCGCATGTCACCCGGATGGCACCGGGCCGCTCGGCAGCCGTGCAGATGATCCTCGGCGATATCGCACTGGAAGAGCAGCGGTTCGCCGAAGCCGCCGCTCTGTACAGCGATCTCCGTACGCGGCATCAGGACGACGCGCGCGCCGCCGAGGTGGCTTATCTGGCAGCTTACGCGTTCTATCGGGCAGGCGACCTGGTAAAGGCGGATGCGGCTGCCGCGGACGCCGAGGAAGCCGTAAGGGGAAGCGCCTATCACGCCGATCTGCTGCGCCTGCAGGCCAATCTTGCCCGGCGCGAAGGCAGGCTGGAGGCAGCTCTGCAGCGCATCGATGAGCTGATCCAACTGCTCCCGGAGGATGTCTCAGCGCAGATCGACCGGATGAAGCTGGCATTCGACCTGGAAGACCACGCGGCGGTGACGCAGTACGCGGGCCGGCTTCGGGAGACGTTCCCGGATCTCGCCGGGAGCGATCCCGGCGCGGATGCCGTGGCCGCCTATCTGCAGGGCGTGTCGGAAATCGCACTCAAGCGGTACCGCGCCGGGATCGAGTTGATACGCCGGCCGGGGCTCCAGCAGGCATTGGGCGACGATCTGGCGAATCTGGCCGTGGACGCGGACTACTGGCTAGGGTGGGCGCTGTACCGGCTCGGCGAATTCCGCGAGGCGGCTTCCATCCTGGAGAGCCGGCAGGATGACGACGATTCCCTGTTCCTCGCGGCCTGGGCCTACTACAGCGAAGAGCGGTTCGAGGAGGCAGCGCACCGCTTCGACAGCCTGGCGCGGCGTGTCGGGGCGGACCTGGCCGGCAGAGCCCGCTACATGCACGCCAAGAGCCTCCGGAATCTGGGCCGCGTAGCGGGCGCGCAACATTCGTACCGCGAGGTATGGGAGCGCTATCCCACCGATGAGGTGGCCGACGACGCGCTGTTCGAGTACGGGGAAACCGCCGATGAAGCCGGAGACGTGGAGCTTGCAGTGACCGCGTTCGAGACGCTGGTGGACCGCTATCCGGGCAGCACGCTCCGTGCGGAAGCGCTGTTCCGGGGCGCCGAGGTCCTCTTCGAGGAGGGCGACTACGCGCGTTCCAAGGACACGTTCTACCGGTACCGGCAGGAGTATCCGTCCGGTGAGTCCGTCCCCGCCGCGCTGTACTGGGGCGGATTGGCGGCGGAGCGCTCGGGAGAGCGCTTCGAAGCGGTGTTCATGTGGTCGAACCTGATCGATCGCTATCCGGACAGCTCCTTTCACCCCGAAGCCCTGAACCTGCGGGCGACGGCCGCTCTGGCCGATGGGGAACACGGCGCGGCGCTGGAGAGCCTCGAAGAGTTGCTGAGACGCCATCCCGATCAGGCGAAGGCGCTGGGCACGGAGCAGCGGATCGCCGAGGTCAAGCTGCTGATGACCGGCCTCACCGGCAGGGAGGCCGAGCTGTCGGCTTCCGTCGAGCGGCTCGGCCGCGCGGAGACCGAGGCGGGGCGGAAGGCGATGCTGGAGTTGGCAGGCCTGTATCTGATCGACGAGTCGGCGCCTCCCGACCGCGCCTTTCGACTGCTGGAGGACGTGGCCTCGACCGCGAGCGACCCGACCGTCCTCGCACGTGCCCGGGTGATGCTCGGCGAGTACTACCTGCGGCGCGAGGACCCGACGGCGGCGGCAAGGGCCTTCCTCGACGCCGCCCTGGTCCAGGGAGCGGGGGAGGAGCTGCGCGCGGAGGCCATCCTGAAGTCGGCCGAGGCGGAGGCCGCCGCGGGGCGGTCCGACGCCGCGAAAGCGCTTGCGCAGCGGATTCTGGACAACTTTCCCGAATCCAGGTGGGCCGGGCAGGCGCGCACAATGGTAGGTGAGGAATGACGGACATGAGAGTGCGGGCGGCGCGACGCGTCGCCGGGTACGCGCTGGCGACCGTACTGGCGGCGTTGACCGTAGCCGCCTATGGACAGGCAAGCGACCCGCAGCCGGCGGCTCGCCCGCTTGAGGTGCCTGCCGTCACGTTGAGCATCGAGGACGTGGCGGAGGTACAGGTGGAACCGGGCCTGCCGCCGGAGGCAGAGCTGACGAAGCCGGATTCGGCCGTGCCGCTGCCGGAGGCCGATGAGCTGCGGGTGGTCACGCCCGGTTTGCCGGAAGTCCTGACCGACTCGGGCGAGGGCGGCACCGGGCTGCTGGGCCCCGGTCTGGCGTTGCAGGCAGCGGTCGCCGCCGGCAACAACGGGCTGCTCACGAGCAGCATCGCCCTCCAGCACGCGGGTGACGGACCGGACTTTCATCTGGGGGTGGACCACCAGCTTCTGGAGGGATTCGGGCCGCCGGCACCCTTGCAGGGATACCACCGCACCGACGATCTGCAGGGTGCCTACAGCAGCGACATCGGCGGCGCGGACCTTGGCGTGGCCGGCCGCTACCGACGGGTCGAGGACGGCCTGCAGGATATCGGCGATCCCGCTCACGACCTGAGCCATCAGCTTGTCGACGGCAACCTGACGCTGCTGGTGCGGCCGAGCGACGTCGTCACGGTGAACGGGATGATCGGTGGCAGGGGCGCCTCACGAGAATTCAGGGGCAGCGAAGAGTTGGCGGTGACCGAGTGGCAGGGACGCGCGGGCGCAGGTTTGACGGCGCAACTCCGTCAGTTGGAGATCGGCGTGACGGGGGACTACGAGTTCCGGCACATTCGTGTCGAGGAGCCGACCGCGCATCGGCTGCTGGGGCAGCTCGCGCTCGCCTACGACCTTGGAGTGCCGGTCCGGCTCGGCGCTCGCGCCGGGGTGCAGTACGCATCCGAAGACAAGACCTCGGAGGTGCGCATCCCGTTCGAGGTGTCGATGGACGGCATGCCGACCGATCTGGTCACCCTGCGGATCGCCGCAGGGCGGGAGATCATCGGCCGCGATCTCGCCGGCCTGTATGAGACGCTCAAGTTCGTCGAGGAGCCGGCGGATCTGCGCGACACGCGCCAGTGGTTCGGCGACGTGTCGGTGCGGGCGGCCGTCGGCGAGGATGTGCACCTTGTCGCCGCGGTGCGTGGTGAGTCCGGGACGAACCGGGTCGATATCAGCGGCGAGCTTGGCGAGCATTCCAGGCTGCATCAGGTGGTGCAGACGGCCGAGGCCGGGACACTCCAGACCGGCCTGGGATTGCGGTGGGACATCAACCCCAATGCGGCCCTCAATCTCGACTGGTCGGGAGCATTCTTCGACATCCCGCTGTACCAGTCCCCGCACGTGTTCAGCCTCGGCATGCGGGCAACCTGGGACGGCGGCCGCTTCGGCGTCGAGAACAACGTCGACTGGGTGTTTCCGAATGAACTCGAGACCGGCAGGTACCGTGCACCCGACGTGGGCCTGCCAATCGTCTCGGCCCGCGGTTTCTACAACATCTCGGACAATTTCGCCATAGTCGCCGGTCTCGCCGATCTGCTGCAGCCGTTGTCGGATGAGCCGCGCTACGAGCTGGCGCCATACCAGGAGCCCGGCTTCCAGGCCTCGCTCGGCGTCGAAGTCAACCTGTAGAGGAAGGGAGGAAAGGCCGTGGACATCATTCAGAAAGGCGGTCCGATCATGGTCGTGATCATCTTTCTGTCGGTCGTGGCAGTGGTCGTGATCATCGAGCGGATGCTGTACTTTCGCCGCAACCGGGTGGATGAGGAGAAGCTGCTCAGCCGGCTGAAGAGCCGCCTGCAGGAGCGTCACTTCGATGAAGCCCTGGCGATCTGCGAAGCGAACCCGTCGCCGATCTCCAGCCTGGTCTCGGTCGGCATCCAGCACCGCCACCAGCCGAACCGCGTCGTCCGGGAGATCATCATGGACGCGGCCAACGTCGAGATCCCCAAGCAGGAGCGTTTTCTGCCGACTCTCGGAACGATCGCTCACGTGGCGCCGTTGCTGGGCCTGCTGGGGACGGTGACCGGAAACATCAGCGCGTTCGGCGTGCTCGGCGAGGCGGGTGCGGTGGCGGATTCATCCCAGCTGGCACTCGGGATCTCGGAGGCATTGCTGACCACCGCTGCCGGCCTGATCGTCGGTATTCCGGTGATCATGTTCTACAACTACCTGGTCAGTAAAGCCAACAATACGATCGTCCGGCTGGAGAACCGGGTCAGCGAGCTCGTGCTGTTGCTGGGAGTTCAGGGGGAATGATGACACTGCGCAGGCGGCGCCTGCAGCGCAGCACGAGGGTCGACATGGTTCCCATGATCGACGTCGTGTTTCAGCTTGTCATCTTCTTCATGGTCTCCTCGACGTTCAAGATCACCCCCGCGATCGGATTGACCCTGCCGGAATCGGCGACGGCGGTGCCGACGGAGATGACGCGCCTGGTCATCACCGTGCACTCGCATGACGCGATCTATCTCAACGAACGGAAGCTCGACCTCGACGGCCTGGCAAACGCGTTCGGCACGGATGGCATCGACCCCGAGTCGGTCCAGAGCATCATCGTCGAGGTGGATGAAGGAGCATCCTCGCAGATTCTGGTCCATGTGATGGACGTGTTGCGCATGAACGGAATACACGCGGTAGCGCTGCGAACGCGCCTTGCCCCCGGGAGAATCGTGCCGTGACCTTTCGCGAGGAATCGGAGCGGATGTTCGCCGGCGTTCTGGTGGCAGCCGTGCTGCACGCGGCGCTGCTGATCGGCGCGCACAAGCTGTTCGATCTCCGCTTCGAGGACTATACGCGTCCTCTGACGGTTCAGCTGCTCGCCCCGGAGACCCGCGACGCCCCCGCCAGAGAGCAGCGGCCGCTGCCGCCGAAGCAGGAGGAGGCGGCCCCGGCGGTGGCCGTGCCCAAGCCCGCGCCGCAGCCGGTCGCCACCCCGCGGCCCGCTGCCGGGCCGCAACCGGCGCCGGAACGGGCAACCGCAGAGGAGCCGGCTCCGGTCAGGACGCAGCCGCGAACGGAGTCCGCGGCGGCCGAGTCGCCTGCCAGCCCGGTCGCGGCGTGGACGCCGGCGCTCCGCCAGTCGGTGGAGTCCGCGCCGGTACGTGGACGGGGCGGGTTGAACGCGGTGGCCGGCGACGTTGCCGCGCAGGCACAGCCGTCCGCCGCGGCCCCTGCGGTCCCGGCCGCGTTCGCAGGGCAGGGCGACCTCCCAACCACCTTCAAGGACGGTTTAGCGTTACCGGCGGACGACTCGGTGTATGCGAGGAGCGCCTCGAGCCGGATGCCCGGCGGCAGCGCAGCCCAGGGCCTCAGTTCGGACGACTCGGTGCCGGTGGTACGCGACCCCGGGCTCAGCGGAAGGAGCTCGGAAACGGCGGCGCTCGCTCCGGTACGCATGAGCGGGACCCCGACGGCCCGCAGGGCGGACGCCGCCGGTACCGGTACGGGTACAGGGGCATCCGAACAGGCCGTACCGCTTGCCGACTTCGCGCAGGGATCTGCGGCCACGCCGGCGCCCGTGGACGCGACGGTGATTGGCGGCGCGGCGGCATCGTCAGACGAAACCGAGGGCGTCGGGGCGCTGATTCCGGTTCTCGACCGGGCGCTTCGCGCGAGCGGTCGTGACAGCACCGCCAGCACTGGTCAGGATCGAGGAGCCAGCACGGCAGCCGACGGGGTCGCGGGTTCGGCCGTTTCTGACGTGCGGCTGCCCGAGGGCTGGGACGTGTCTGGATCCCTGGGGCAGCGCCGGCTCTTGGATGCCGGGGTTCCGGCGCTAGACCGATACCCGGACGAGATCGTTCGCGAGACGGTACTCGCGCACATCCGCGTGCACCCGCAGGGAAGGGTGAGCTTCGAGGGCTTCGAGCGGGCCTCGGCATCCGCGGAGATCAACGCGAAGATCCGGGAGACGCTGCGCGGGTGGCGCTATGAGCCGGTGCAGAACGAGAAACCGGTCGATGGAGTGGTGACCATCCAGATCCGTAGCCGCTCTGCCGAGGTGGCCGCCGGCGGGTCATGAACCAGCCGCGCGACCTGATCGCGGAGGCCGTGGTGTTCGACCTTGACGGCACCCTGTATCCGACCCGCCGGGCGGCGGCGCGATCGTGGCGCCTGGTGTTGCGGAACGCGGCTCTGTTTCGGGCCTTCCGCGAGGTACGCATCGAGATTCGTTCGATCCGTCCGATCGCCGACCTGCATGGCCTGCAGGCTGACCTCGTAGCCGAACGCATGGGGATCACGGCGGCCGCCGCGCGCGCACTGATCGACGACGTCGTGTACACGCGGCTGCCGGCTGCGCTGCGGGGTGTGCGTCCGTATCCCGGCGTGTCGCGCGCGCTCATCGCACTGCGGGATCATGGAGCGAAGGTCGGCGTTCTATCGGACATGCCGCCGGCCGCCAAACTGGGTAACATGGGGCTGGGACGACTGTTCTGCGCAGTCACCTCGGAAGCGACCAACTACCTGAAACCCAATCCGGAGCCGTTCGGGTACGTCTCCGGCCTCCTGCAGGTGCGCCCGGAGCGAACGCTGTACGTCGGGAATGACTACCGGTACGACATCCTCGGCGCTGGCGCGGCAGGAATGCTGACCGCGCACCGAGCGCGCCGGGCAGAGCCGGGCAGCCGTGCGGGATTCACGTTCCGGCGCTACGATTCGCTGCTGCAGGCGATGGGCTCCGCCGGCATCGGACTGCCGGCAGAACGTTCTTCCTGATTCGTTGACAGTAATCGCTGGACGGCCATAGTATCGGGTATCCCGCTGGGAGGGGATACATGCCTATCGTCGGGCCTGGAGATGCCATCACGCTTCTGGTTGTGCTGGCGGTCGTCCTCGTGTTTCGCCAGCTCGACCGCAACAACCGTTCGCTCGAAAAGGTAAAGCGCTACGGAGACCGGGTCATGCAGACCTTGTCGTCGTTCGTGGAGAAGAAGAGTTCCGAAATCAAGGACCTCGCCATCGAGGTGCAGATCAGTGTCAAGCAGGGCAAGGAGTTGCTGCGTTCCGTCCGCGAGATCCAGGAGGACCTCGCCGCTCGCAGCCGGGATCTCGAGGAGCGTTCCGCGGAGATCGAGGCGATTCACAGCCGCATCGACGGGTATGACACCGCGCTGGCCGAGCTGGTCAAGATGAGCGAGCGGGTGGACGACAATCTGCGCCGGCTCCGCGGTGAAGACGAACGCCTGCGCCGGGTCGACGAGCAGCGCTCGGCCCTTCAGGAGCGTATCGCCGGCCTGGACTCGACCGTAGCCTCGATCGAAGGACGGCAGGCCGGGTGGCAAGCGCAGGTGGTCAAGCGTCTCGACGAGCTGCAGGACCGTATGGACGCGCTGGAGCGACGCGCCGAGCACGTCCGCGGCCGTTGTTGACGGTGCTTTCGGGGCCCTATTATCTTCCATCATCCACTTTTGACGGCAACCGGGACGTAGGCCGCTTCGGCCCGCGGGGTTGATCCTGCGGCCCATCTCGCCGTTCGGGCGGCGGTGATCGTTCCGGCCGTGCCGTCGGGGAGAGAGCCGGCAGGAGGTGCCGGGCCGGCAGGCAGAGATGAACGACAACGGAAACAGGACAGGGCCGGCAGAGCGGACAGGGTCGGCAGACAGGCCGAAGGACGACGCAGTTGCTTCACCCGCGGGAGATCCCCAGCGGCCGGATGAAGCGGCGGCCGATACGCGGCCGGCCAGGGAACCCGGCGACGGCAGTGACGGCTGCGAAGGCAAGACGGAAGGCCCGGTGAAGACGGACGGCCAAGTGGCTGGCGGGGCCGTTGCGGAACGCGATCTGGCCGTGGAGATAGCTGCCCTCCAGGATCAGTTGCTCCGCAAGCAGGCGGACTTCGAGAATTTCCGCAGACGGCTGCATCGCGAAAAGGACGACGCCATCCGCTATGCGAACACGGAGGTTCTCCTTGACCTTGCGGACATCATCGACGGCCTCGAGCGCGCCATCCAGACCGGCGAGGACGCCGACGTCGCATCCCTGCGCGACGGAGTGTCGTTGATCGAAAAGCAGCTCACCGGTCTGTTGGAGCGCAAGTGGGGATTCTGTCGCTTCGTCTCCGCGGGTGAGCCGTTCGACCCGGAACGGCATCAGGCGATAGCGTCAGAAGAGTCCGGAACCCACGAGGTTGCCACCGTGGTGGAGGACTACCAAAGAGGCTACCTGCTGCACGATCGTGTGGTGCGCCCGGCGCGGGTCAAGGTCGCGCAACCGCTCTCAGGCTCGAACGAGGATCCGGCACGCCCACAGGACGATGGGGCTGCCGACACCGTCACGAACACGGACAACACGAACGCGGACAGAGAGGAAGGCGAATAACATGGGAAAGATCATCGGCATCGACTTGGGAACCACCAACTCCTGTGTTTCGGTGATGGAGGGAGGCGAGCCGACGGTGGTGCAGAACTCCGAGGGTCAGCGCACCACCCCGTCGATCGTCGCGTTCACGGACAAGGGGCGTCTGGTAGGCCAGCCGGCGAAGAACCAGATGGTCACCAATCCGGAGCGGACGGTGTATTCGATCAAGCGCTTCATGGGCCGTCGTTTCGACGAGGTGCCGGAAGAGATCAAGATGGTGCCGTATCGGGTCACCGACTCGGGCAACGACGTCCGCGTCCATATCGACGACAAGCAGTACTCGCCGCCCGAGATCGCGGCCGCCGTGCTGCAGAAGATGAAGGAGACGGCGGAGAACTACCTCGGCGAAACGGTGACCGAGGCGGTGATCACCGTCCCCGCCTACTTCAACGATTCGCAGCGCCAGGCGACCAAGGATGCCGGGCGGATCGCCGGCCTCGATGTCAAGAGGATCGTCAACGAGCCGACGGCCGCAGCGCTCGCCTATGGGCTCAACAAGGAAGGCTCCGAGGAGAAGATCGCGGTCTACGACCTTGGCGGCGGTACCTTCGACATCTCCATCCTCGAACTCGGCGACGGCGTATTCGAGGTCAAGTCCACCAACGGCGACACCCACCTGGGAGGGGACAACTTCGACCAGCGGGTCATCGACTGGCTCATCGCCAGCTTCAAGAGCGACACCGGCATCGACCTGGCCAACGACCGGATGGCGCTGCAGCGCCTCAAGGAGGCGGCTGAGAAGGCCAAGATCGAGCTTTCCGGAACGCAGAGCACGGAGATCAACCTGCCGTTCATCACCGCGGACTCCTCCGGCCCCAAGCATCTGCAGTACACCCTGACGCGGGCCAGGTTCGAGCAGATGATCGAAGATCTGGTGCAACAGACGCGGCGTCCCTGCGAGCAGGCCATCAAGGACGCCGGCGTGAGCGCGGACGAGATCGACCAGGTCATCCTGGTGGGCGGCTCGACCCGTATTCCGGCGGTCCAGCAGTTGGTTGCCGGGTTGTTCGGGAAGGATCCGAACCGTGGTGTCAATCCGGACGAGGTGGTCGCGGTCGGAGCGGCCATCCAGGGCGGGATCCTGGGAGGGGACGTCAAGGATGTCCTGCTGCTGGACGTCACGCCGCTGTCGCTCGGGATCGAGACGCTGGGGCAGGTGTTCACACGGCTGATCGAGCGCAATACGACGATCCCCACTCGCAAGAGCCAGATCTTCTCCACGGCTGCCGACAACCAGACCGCGGTCTCCATTCACGTACTGCAAGGGGAACGCGAGATGGCGACGCAGAACCGCACGCTCGGCAGGTTCGATCTGATCGGGATCCCGGCGGCTCCCCGTGGCGTTCCACAGATCGAGGTCGCCTTCGACATCGATGCGAACGGGATCGTCCACGTGTCCGCCAAGGATCTCGGTACCGGCAAGGAACAGAAGATCCGCATCGAGTCTTCCTCCGGACTCTCCGAGGACGAGATCGAGCGGATGGTGAAGGACGCGGAGGTCCACGCGGACGAAGACAAGAGCGCCCGGGACGCCGCCGAGGCCAGGAACGAGGCAGACAGCCTGATCTATGCCACCGAGAAGTCGCTCAGCGACTTCGGTGACAAGGTGAGCGCGGATGACAAGGAGAAGATCACCACCGCGATCGCGGAACTGAAGCAGGCGGTCGAGGGCAACGACAGCGCCACGATCAAGGAGAAGACCGAGGCGCTCAAGCAGGCTTCCCACAAGCTCGCCGAAGAGGTGTACCGGGACGCTCAGCAGAAGGCATCGGCCGAATCGGGCGATGCCGGCGCCGGCACGCAGGATGCCGGCGCCGGGAGCGACTCGCAGAGTGATGCCGACCAGGGAGCCAACGGCAAGGGGGCTGGTTCGGTTCAGGACGCCGACTACGAGGTGGTCGACGACGACGAGAAGCGCGGCTAGGAATCTGTCGGATGGCCCATGGTGCCAATCCGGACAGACGCTCAGGGTGGCGCTCAGGGTGGACGGACTGACCACCTGCGGTGGTGACCGCCGCGGCGACACCGCAGGACGATAGCTCAGGATGGCCAAGCGCGATTACTACGAGGTCCTGGGGCTGGACCGCTCCGCGGAACTCGACGAGATCAAGAAGGCGTACCGCAAGCTGGCGGTGCGCTACCACCCGGACCGCAACGCGGGCGACGGGCAAGCCGAAGAGCGCTTCAAGGAGGCCACCGAAGCGTACGACGTGCTGGCCAATCCGCAGAAGAGGCAAGCCTACGACCAGTTCGGCTTTGCCGGAGTGGACGGCATGGCCGGGGGCCAGGCGCACGACTTCTCACACGTGTTCCGCGACTTCGAGGACATATTCGGGGACGTCGGCAGCATTTTCGACTCGTTCTTCACGCGCACCGATCGGCGGCGTGGTGGAGGACGCCGCGGCGCAGCGGGCCGTGGAGGCGATCTGCGCTACGATTTGCGGGTTCCGTTCGAACAAGCGGTGTTCGGCACCAAGGCAGAGATCGCCTACCGTCGCCAGGAGGCGTGTTCCCGCTGCGACGGTAGCGGCACCGAAGGCAGCAGCAGCCGCAGCATCTGTCCGACCTGCGGCGGCTCCGGTCAGGTGCGCCGCAACTCCGGGTTCTTCTCGATCGCCACGTCCTGCCCCTCATGCGGGGGGGAGGGGGAGGTGATCGAGAACCCATGCCGCGTGTGCCGGGGAACCGGACGCGAACAGAAGGAACGAAGACTGCGGGTGACCATCCCGGTCGGCATGGAGGACGGCAAGCGCATCCAGCTCAACGGACAGGGGGACGAAGGCATCGGTCGTGCGCCGGCCGGCGACCTGTATGTCTTCGTGCACGTGGAGCCGCACGCGTGTTACCAGCGCCATGGCGATGACCTGTACTGCGTGATCCCACTGGCGTTCACCCAGGCCGCACTGGGAACCTCGATCCTGGTCGGCACGCTCGACGACCGGCGTATCCGGGTCAAGGTTCCGGCAGGAACGCAACCGGGCAGACTGCTGCGGGTGCGGGGCGAGGGAGTGCCGCATCTGGACAAACCCGGTCGGCGCGGAGACCTGTATATCAAGGTCGCGGTGACGGTCCCGGACAGACTCTCGTCGCACGCCAGGAAACTGCTCGGCGAGGTGGCTGAAGTGGTCGGAGAGGAATCGAGCCCCGAGCCGGTGCCGCTCGCCGAATTGGAGTAGCCGGCCACGGTACACCCCATCACCGTCGGGGCGATCGCACTCATCACCTTGGCGGTACCTCTGGGCGTGGCGGCCGCATGGCAGCGGCGCTGGACGTGGACCGGTGTCTGGCAGGTCGCGTTGCTTGCGACGCTGGCGGTGCGGGCGATCGGCAGGCTGATGCCGGACGGCACGGTCGTTGAGATCCTGAGCGCCCAGGGCGTGATCTGGTTCTCCGGAGCGTGGTTGGCGGTCCGTGATCGCGGGGTCTCGCCTCGTGTGTGGCACGCGTTCTGCGTGTCACTGATCGTGCAGAACTGCCTGACTTCGGCGTTTGGTCTGCAAGGCACGGTGCCCGCATTGGCGCTGTCGTCGTTGACGCTTGCCGCCTCTGCGGCTGCCGGACCGCTCCAATTGTTGGCCTCGGGTACGATCGCCACCCGACCTCGCGGGCGTGTCGTCGTGGTCTCGTTCGCCTCTCTGGCGGTGGCGGGCGCGCTGTACGAGCGCTGGACGGACGAACTCGGTCTGCCGCGCCTCGCTCCTGGCCTCTGGTGTGAGTTGGCGTTGCTGGCTGCCGCGGTGGTGGCGAACCAGCTGTATACCGGCCCGTTCCGGCCTCGATACGTGGATGCCGCTCGCGCCGAGCTTGCGGAGTCCGAAGAGCGGTTGCAGATGCAGAGCCGCCTCGCGTCGGTCGGCCAGTTGGCCACCGGGGCCGTGCATGGAGTCAAGAATGCGCTGTCCGCCATCGGCTTGGCGGCCGACTGGGGAACGGCGGCGGGTACGGACGCTGACGCACAGCGGAGCCTGCAGCTCATCCGCCGCAACGTCCGCGCAGCGCATCAGGACCTGGAACGGCTGCTGCGCGAGATCAAGGACGACGAGGCGCGGGACGCGGACGTTACGGAGGTGGTCCAGGCCGTCGCCGAATCCATGCGCATCGCCGTGCGGCCGCATCGGGCGACCCTGCAGGTCGACCTGCAGCCTGGACTCATGGCCGCGATCGGGCCAAGCGACCTGACCATCGTGGTTTCCAGTCTGGTAGAGAATGCTGCCCGGGCCGGCAGAGGATCACCAACCACGATCCGCGTCGCGTCGCGGCGAGGGACGGCCGGCACGGTGATCGTGGAAGTGATCGACGACGCAGGCGGGATGGACGCCAAGACCGCGACTGCCGCGTTCGAGCTGGGTAGCTCGGGAGACGAGAGCACGGGACTGGGTCTGCCGTTGAGCAGCAAGCTCGTCGAGAGCGCCAGCGGTGAGCTCAAGTGGCATCCCGTGGAGGGTGGCTCGCGCTTCACGATCGAGCTTCCCGAGGCATAGGCGATACGGCGGGCGATGGAGGCCGGGGACCCGGGCGTGGGCGTACGGACCGTTGCGGCGACCAGCCGAAAGTTCCTGGGCTGCAAGCGGCGTCTGGCTCGCTGGATCGCGGACTCCATGTTCGCCGTCGCCGGGACACCCGCATCCTTTCTGGATGGCTTCTGCGGGACCGGTGCGATCGGCCTGGAGATGCTGTCCCGAGGGGTGGGCAGCGTCACGTGCGTCGACAATCTGCGTTCGAACACGTTGATCCTCGACGGAGTGCTGTCCCGCACCGACCCTGAGCGGCTGCAACCAGCGCTGCGCGAGCTCAACTCGATGCTGCCGAGGTCCGGCTATGCGACGCGGTGGTACTCGGACACCTACTTCACGCGTGAGAACTGCATGCGGATCGACGCCATCCGTCCGGGGGTGGACGTGCTCCTCGCCTCCGGCGTGATCGGCCCGGCCGAGCGGTCGTGGCTGCTTGCCAGCCTGCTGCTGGCATGCGACCGGGCTGCCAATACCGTCGGCCAGTACGACGCGTATCTCAAGCACCTCGGCAGCAGCCCATTCCGGGGCGGCCGTCATGTGGTCGACGCACGCGTGTACGAACCTCTGCGCCTCGTGCCGATTCGCACGATCGACGCACCGGGAGCGAGCGTGCTCACCGGAGACCTCCTCGACATTGCGCCGCGCATCGAGGCTGACATCGTCTACCTCGATCCTCCCTACACGACGCGGCAGTACGTCGACAACTACCACGTGCTGGAGAACATCGCGCGATGGCAGCGGCCCGAGCTGTCGGGGAAGACGCGGAAGTTCCCCCGCGGCCGTCTCAAGAGCCCGTTCAGCACCCGGCGCGGCGCAGCCGGAGCGATCGCCGCGTTGCTCTCGGCGCTGCGCGCGAAGTGGATCGCGGTCTCGTACAATTCGGAGGGCATCGTGCCCATCGCCGAGCTGGTCGCCTTGGCTCGCCGGCATGGAACCGTACGCACGTTCTCGCGTCCGTACCCGGTGTTTGGACGCGGTGCGGGCGTGGCCCGGCGGCGGTCGGTGACCGAATACCTCGTGATGATCGGGCCCCGGCGATGAGCACGGGCAAGCAGGAGCTGTTCCATCCCGACGGCCGATCCCGCGGGTTCTACTCGGAGCGCAACCGGCTGAACGACCTCACCGGAAAGGAGTGGCTGTACTGGACCCGTTCTGTGATCAGCCGCCCGTATCCGATTGACCATCAGCACCATATACGGCGAGCCCATGGCGGCCAGAAACCGCCGGAGCTGTGCGCGGATCTGGTCCGCGTTTTCAGCAAGGCGGGAGAGTCCGTGCTCGATCCGTTCATGGGCGTGGGCGGCGTGTTGATCGGGGCGGAACTCGCCGGCCGGAACGCCACGGGGATAGACATCAACCCGCACTGGATCAGCCTGTATCGGCAGGTCTGCAGCCTGGAGGGGCTGGGAGGGCTGGAGACCCTTGCGGGCGATGCCCGGGAGGCGCTCCCGAAGCTGCGCGGCCGCCGCTTCCAGTTGATTCTCACCGACGTTCCGTATTGGCAGATGGAGACTGCGCCGCGGTCGAAAGGGGAGTTCAAGCGGGTCGGACAACCGGCCGCTCCCCGACGGCCCACGCGGCTGCACGGCCACAGCGACATCCGATATCCGAGCAAGCAGGCGTGGCTCGATGCCATGGGAAGGATCTTCACGCAGGCAACCGTCCTCCTGGACCGCAACCGCTATCTCGCGACGTTCATCGGCGACATGTATCTGCAAGGCCGCTACCATTGCCTGTCCGCGGAACTGGGCGAAACCCTCAGCGCCATCCCCGGCCTGGTGTGGAAGGCCAATCTCGTCTGGTACGACGTCGCCAAGGCGCTGCATCTGTACGGCTACCAGTACGCTTACATCCCCTCCATGCTGCATCAGAACATCCTGGTGTTTCGCAAAGAGGGATGATGCGGAAGGGGGGCGGACAGGTATGAGCCACGCTCGTCATCAGTACGTCCATGGATTCCGGGCGATCGAGGAACTGCTGTCGGCTCCTTCGCCCGGCGGCGTGCTCATGCTTGCGCGCGCCGGGGCTCGACACAGAAAGCTGGCGCAACTGGCGGCTGAGTCGGGAGTGCCCGTCCGGCGAACGAGCGACGGTGAGCTGAGCCGGCACGTCGACCCCGAACGCCATCGGGGCGCGTTATTGCGGGTCCGTTGCCGTCAACCACGAACGGATGACCGGCGACTGGAAGAGATTGCGGCTCGAACCGACAGCCACGCCCTGGTTCTGGCCGTCGACGGGGTCACGGATACCGGCAATCTGGGAGGGATCCTCCGTTCCGCGGAATGCTTCGGCGTCGACATCGTGGTGCTGCAGGCGGACCGCGCCGCGGCCGTCAGTCCGGCGGCGATTCGCGCGGCTTCCGGGGCCACGGCCTACCTGACGATCGCCACGGTCACCAACCTGGCACGGGCGCTCACGCGCCTTCAGCGGGCTGGATTCTGGGTAGTCGGGGCCGATCTCGACGGACAACCTCTGGATGGGTATCGGTTCGCGGAGCGCAGCGTCGTCGTCGTGGGGGCGGAAGGATCCGGGATCCGCCCGGGCGTTCGCGCGCATTGCGACGCGCTGGTGACTGTCGAGACGGCCGGCAGCGTCGGCTCGCTCAACGTGAGCGTGGCTGCCGGGATCGTGTTGTATCGAGCCGCACGCTCCCATGCTGCCGCCTGTCGCACGGGTCCCTGACCGGGACCCTTCGCCGGAGGCGAGGTAACCGGAGCCCTGTCTATCGGTTGCCGCGGTAGGCGGCAGCGATGTCGTGGCGGTACCAGCCGCCGTGGAAGCGGATCCGCTCCGCCAGTTCGTAGGCGTGGGCGGCAGCCGCCCCGAGGTCGGAGCCGAGTCCCACCGCAGAAAAGCACCGGCCTCCGCCGGTGACCACTCGCCCGTCGCGGGTCCGTGTGCTCGCGTGAAAAATCAGCCCGCGGTCAGGGTCGGCGACCGGCACGTCCACGGGAAAGCCGGTTTCATACCGCTCCGGGTAGCCGCGGGAAGCGACCACCACGCACGCGGCCGCGCGGTCCTGGGGTGGAACGTCCGGCAGCCGTCCCGTCGCGACGGCATCGAGCAGGGAGGCCAGATCGGTGTTCAGGGAGGGAATGAGCACCTGCGCTTCCGGGTCTCCGAAGCGGACGTTGTACTCGATCACCCGGGGACCGTCCTCGGTGACCATCAGGCCCACGTAGAGCACGCCCCGGTAGCTCAGGCCCTCCTCGGCCATGCCGTTCACGGTGGGCTCGATGATCCGCGCCCGGATCCGCCGGTCCAGTTCGTCGGTAATCCACGGCACCGGGGTGATCGACCCCATGCCCCCGGTATTGAGGCCCACCTCGCCTTCGTGCTGTTTCTTGTAGTCCGCGCAGTAGGGCAACAGGAAGCAGTCGCCCCGGTCGTGGCCGGACAACAACACGAAGGCGGACAGCTCGGGGCCGCTCAAGTGTTCCTCCAGGAGGATGGATCCCGACCGCAGTCCATTGCGGGCGAACGTGACCAGAGCATCCATGTCGTCGGAGTCCAGCACGCCCTTGCCGTCCGCGAGGCCGTCACGCTTGACCACGAGACGCCGTTTCGAGCTCCGCAACAACCGCTCTGCCGTGCCGATCTCGTGAACGTGCTGCGAACGTGCCGTAGGCACCCGGTGCCGGGCCATGAACTCCTTCGCAAAGGCCTTGCTCGACTCGAGCCGGGCGGCTCGGCGCGTTGCTCCGAGCGCGGCCACTCCGGCCGCATCCAGACGATCGACGACGCCGGCGGCCAACGGCGCTTCAGGACCGATCACCGCGAGGTCTATCCTGTGCGTGCGGCAGGCGCCCAGTACGGCGTCCGGGTCAAGCGGGTCCAGTGAAGCGATATTCTCGGCGACCTCCGCGGTGCCGGCGTTGCCAGGGCCGGCGTACAGCCGGCTTACTGTCGAGCTGCGTGACAGGCCCCAAACCAGGGCGCTCTCCCGTGCCCCGGAGCCGATCACGAGCGCGTTCATCCGCGCCCCGACGAGTGCTTCGGGTGGCCGATCACGGAGCGGCGCCAGTCCCGCCGCCGTTCACCCGGAAGAAGCGCTCGCTGTTGGCGAACACGGCGTCCGCGAACTCCTCCAGCGGCATCCCGCGCAGTTCGGCCACGAAGCGTGCGGTCTCTTGCAGATAGGCTGGTCGATTGCGCTCACCGCGGCGGGACGCCGGCACCATGAACGGAGTCTCGGTTTCCAGGAGCAGCCGCTCCAGCGGCATGGCGGCCGCCACCTCCTGCAGGGTGCGAGCGCTGCGATAGGTGACGTTGCCGGCGAAGGAGATGTACAGGTTGAGCTCCAGCGCACGCGTCGCGAACTCCAGGTCCTCCGAATAGCAGTGCAGCACGCCGCCGCGCTCCGGCAGCTTGTCCCGCAATACCGCCAACACATCGGCTCCCGCATCCCGGTTGTGGATCACCACCGGCAGCTCGACGTGACCGGCGATCTCGAGCTGGCGAACGAACAGGTTGATCTGGGAGTCACGATCGCCGTATTTGCGATAGTAGTCGAGCCCGGTCTCGCCGATCGCCACCACGCGTTCGCCACCGGCCAGATCGGCCAGGCGCGTCTCCCAGCCGGTCGGCAGGCGGTCTACTTCTGAAGGAGAAATGCCTGCGCTGTAATAAATTGAATGATCCTGCCCGAGCTGCTCGTAGGTGTCGGTGAAGTCGGTCAGGTCGTTCGAGATGCAGACGAACGCCTGCACGCCGGCATGCTTGGCTTCCTGCACCGCCAGGAGTTGCTCGATGGGGTCGTCGTGGATGAGACCGAGATGAGCGTGGGTGTCGAACAGTTGCATGTCTCTTCTTCGGCGGATGGGGAATGGTCTGGCCGGGCAGCGTGCCGGTTTGACAGGAGAGCGAGCGGAACGCTACCGTGGCGCACAGACTCCGGTCAAGATGGTGCCGGAGCGGAGCCCCCGAACCATCACAGACATTACCGTGCAATCAGGCTTTCATCGTCGCAACGACGTGTTGGCGGAGACCCCCGGCGAACCGCGTGCAGCCGCGGCGGCGCGCGGTTTCCGGCTTGCGCTGCGCTCGCTCGTGCGCAGGGGAAACCAGCGTTTCACGGTCATGCTGATCCCTCACAGTGAACGCCGCACGTACAATCTGCAGCTTTCGGTCTTCACGCTGCTGGCGGCCGGCACCTTGCTGGTCGTCGTGCTCTGCGCGTTTCTGATTCTCTCCACCCACTTCACCACTACCAATGAGAGGATGGCTGCTGTCAACCGTTCCCTGGCCGCAAGCGAGCTGGCGCTGGAATCGGTGGGTGACGAAGTGATCGCGCTGCAGGGAACGATGCAGGAGTTCCGGGTGCTGATCGATCAGCTCCAGCGGATTCTGAGTTCCGGGAATCTCACGGCCACTACGGCGTCCGCCGTGCGCGGCGCCGGGGATCTGGCGGCGTTCGTGGGCCAGCCTTCCGCGCTGGCGGCCGAATCGCCGGGAGTGACCGCGCTCCGGCAGCTCAGCGCCGCGCTCGACGCTGCGATGATGCCGCTGACCGAGCTCAACGAAACGGTAGCGGCTCAGCAGACGTTGCTGGCGGATGTGCCCACGCTGTGGCCGGTCCGCGGCGGCGGGTACGTGAGTTTCGAGTTCGGTCCGCAGCGCCATCCGTTCACGGGCGCGTTCTACATTCACCGCGGCATCGACATCGCGATGCACCGCGGCGCCGAGATCGTCGCCACGGCCAATGGGACCGTCAGCCGGATCGCCTACGAACGCTACAATCTGGGCAACGTGATCGAGATAGCCCACAGATACGGTTTCGTCACGCGCTACGGGCACCTGCAACGGGTGCTGATCGAGCCGGGCCAGACGGTGCAGCGTGGCCAGACGATCGGTCTGATGGGCTCTACCGGCCGGTCGACCGGGCCCCACGTGCACTACGAGGTGAGCATCGGCGGGCAACTCCGCAACCCTGAGGAGTTCCTTGCGGTGTCCGCGATCACGGTGGCGGCGTCGCGATGACGACCGATCGGGACTCCGGCAGCGGTGCCGCCGACCGAAACATGGTCGACTCGATCGTGGGACAGGGCACCCGGATGAGCGGACAGATCGACCTGACCGGAATGCTTCGAATCGACGGCGAATTCCATGGCGAGGTTCGTGCCGGAGGACGGGTCCTCATCGGCCACACCGGTCGAGCCGAGTGCACGTTGCGCGTGGGCACGGTCGTCGTGGCCGGTAGCGTACGCGGCGATGTCGTCGCCTCCGAGCTCGTGGAACTGCGCTCGACCGCCACCGTGATCGGTTCGATCTGCACGCCGCGGCTGATCGTCGAAGGAGGCGGTCGGTTCTGCGGACGGTGCCGCGTGGGAGTCGGAGACGGCCGGATGACAGAGTCTCGTCCGGCGTCGCCGTACTCGGCGAAACCGGCATGAAGACCTCCGCACCCGTGAGCGGTCGGGTCGTGCGGGTCAAGCTGCTGCACTCCAGCGAGACCTGCCTGTGCGTTCCGCCGGCGTCCGTGGCGGTCGAGTTGGACACCGATGCCAGTGTCATCGTACCCACTCGTCATGGGTCCGAGATCGGTCGCGTGCTCGGAGCGGTCCATGACGAAACGGAACTGCGAGGCGCCGAGCTGTTCGAGGTGATCCGCCAGGCGGAGGCCGATGATCTGGACGACTACGAACGCAACCGCGAGCTCGCCGACGAATTGCTGCGGTCATGCCGACGGCGTCTCGAAGGTCTCAATCTGGCGATGAAGTTGGCCGCAGCCCACATCGTGTTCAGCGGCGGCACGCTCATCCTCTACTTCACGGCAGAGAAGCGGATCGACTTCCGTCGGCTGATCGGAGAGCTGTCGGACGAGGTGGGCTTGCGCATCGATCTGCAGCAGGTCGGCATGCGCGACGAGACGCGGATCGTCGGCGGGGCAGGGATCTGCGGCCGGGTGCTGTGCTGCAATGGGGTTACGGACCGACGCCCGCGGGTGACGGTCCGTATGGCTCGGGACCAGGGACTCTCGCTGGATACTCGGCGCATCTCCGGATTATGCGGGCGGCTGTTGTGTTGCCTGTCCTACGAGTATGACTATTACCAGGAGGTGCGCCGCTCGGTGCCCAAGGAAGGCAAGTCGGTGTACTACCAGGGCGACCGCTTTCGCGTAATGGAGTTGAATGCGCTCACCAAGCGGGCCCGCATCAGCGGCGCCGATGGCGCGGTCTTGGGAGTCGGGTTCGGGGACTTCCGGTTCGATGAGGCGAACCGGCGCTGGGAGGTCAGCCCGGTGTGAGCACGGAGGCTTCGCGCCGCCAGCGTTCGACCTGTGCCGCGATTTCCGTGCGCATGTGTCGCACCTTCTGGCGCAACTCCGCCTTGTTCTCCGGCGGCTGGTAGACCGACAGGAATCTCACGCGGTAGCGGGTCGTTCCCATGCGGGCAAGCCCGGCGAGTCCGCGCAGGCGGTACCCGCCGTCGATCGCAGCCGACACGATCGGCAACCGCCGCCCTTCCAGGACGATGGCCAGCCCTCCCGAATGGAACCGATGCACCGCGCCGTCCCGTGAACGGGTGCCGTCCGCGAAGACGACGGGACAGGCACCTTCGTCGGCGAGCGCCGAGAAGCGGCGGAGCTCGCGGATCAGCAGTCGAATCTGGGTGGTGTCGATACGGCCGCGCGGCCGAACGATCAGGGCGTCGCCGCCATAGCGAAGGCACTTCGACACCAGCGGCACTCCGTACTTCAGCGATCGCTTGGCGACGAATTTGAGAGTCCGGCCGGGCAGTGCCGTGATCAGCACCGGGATGTCCAGCAGACTCTGATGGTTGCTGACCAGCACGAACCGCCGTGGGAGATGGGGAAGAGCCGACTCGATGACCACCGAGAAGCCGGTCAACTCTCCCGCGCGACGGACGAGCCTTCGTCCCTCGCGGCGCATGAAGATCGATACTGCGGCGCGCAACCGCTGCGCAGGATCCGGTTCGCCGTCCCGGCGGCCCTTCGCAGGTCCCGCTCGGGGGGCTACTCCCGAGACTTTCCAAAGGCCCAGACGTACGTCCCCGGCGAGGAACCGGACCAGCAGGTAACCGACAAACAACAGTCCCCGGATCATCAGCGCCCGCCGCTCATCGCCCGTCCCAGCAGGTCGTGCAACTCCGGGAGGTCCACAGAAGGGACGCGCGGATCCGCCCGCCACTCCGGTTTGGCATACCCCCACGCGGCCAGATACACCTCGATGCGCGCGTCCTCGTTGCCGACCAGGTGGTCGAGCTGATCATCGATCAGCGCGGCTCGCCCGGCCTGCCGCTCGTCGAGCACCGCGGCAACCATCTCCAGTTTCGAAACGGCAGCGGCGTGCAGGATGGCCTGCGCCGGCACCGGCACTTCGTGGAAGGCGAGAATTGCCTCGATGTAACGCGGGCGCTTGGTAGAGAGGATCCAGGTGCTGTCCCAGTCGGCGGCGTGCAGGAGATCCGCGACGCCCGGGTACAACGGGTTCAGTCGCAGCCAGTGGCTGAGATCGTGAACCATCAACTCCTGACGGACGCGATTGAGCGCGTCCGCGTAGCGCGCCAGCAGCCCCGGGCCGGCGATGCGGCGGGCCTCGTCGAACTCCTCCTGATGTGCGGGCGTGCGTCCCGCGGCCAGCAGGTCCTGGATCAGGACGTAGTCGTCACCGGCGCGGATGAATGGGCGGAGCTCGAGGAAGCGCTCGCGGAGCGTGACCGGAACCGATGGCGGTGTGTCCGGGTCCGGCCCGGCGGGGTCGTCAGGCTGCGCGTCGCGGGTAAGGCGGTCGTAGGCAACCCACGAGCTGAACAGGCACTCGGCGGCGGAATCGCAGATCACGCCATCGAAGTCGATGAACAACTGCAGTGGACTCGTCATGCAACCGAGCTCAGCCGGCCGCCGGCAGATGCAGCACCTCCCCGGCGTGCGGGACATACAGGATACCGGAGTCCTCCCGGTCTCGGTAGTCATCCAGTTCCATGGCAGCGGGATCCCGGTACGCGAGCCCGATGCGCTCGCACAGCGCGCGCGGCAGGGCGGTGGCCAGTTCCACCTCGATCCGCGGGCGCTCGACGCCGTCGCGGTACTCGCCGACGCCGCGGACCAGGGCCGAGTGAGCCAGCACGCCTCGCGGGACATCGGCGAATCGGTGCCGCTCCGCCACCAGGTAGTCGGTGACATGGTACCCGACCCGTTCCAGGTAGTCGCCCCAGGTGGCGGACAGCTTGTCGATCTGCGGGCCGTAGATGATCAGGCGTCCTCCGTCGGAGACCACTGACTCGAGCTTGTACATCACCTTTCCGCCCACCCACAGCTCGTCGTACATCGCGGGCGCGTGCCCGAGAACCGTGTGGTAACGGCGAGGCGTACGGGTGATGTGGATCCGTGCGGAGTGGTCGGCGGCATCGCTCCACGCGCGCCTTGGATCGCCCACGTACAGCCCGGCAAGCTCCGGCGGCTCCTGCCCCGGCTGCACGACCATCGCGACCAGGTGACAGGCCGTGGGGACCAGGTCGGCGGCCTGCTCGATCACGCGGCGCGCCGGCGTGTCCTTGTGCCCGATCGTCTTCATGCAGGTGATGACCGCGCTCAGCCAGTGGAAGAAGTCCAGGAACTCGCCGCCGGAGATGCCGGGAAACAGGTACTTGTGGCCGCCCGAGAAGCCGACGATCTCGTGCGGGAACACGGGACCGACGATCAGCAGCAGGTCATACTCGAAGATCGCGCGGTTGATGGTGATGTCCACGGCCTCGGCGAACCGGCCGTCGGTGGCCGCGGAGATCTGGCGCTCCGTGAACGACCCGATCCGCTGCAGCGTCCCGGGGGTGTCCCACCGGTGATTGAGGAAGCGGCTGGCGCCGAAGCGCTCGGCGCGCTCGGCGGGACTCACCCCGTAGAGCCGGGCGATCGCGTCGTCCGGCATGATCGGGTGCGTCCCCAGCGCCACCATGTAGTCGAGCTGCCGGGCGTGTACGCCGATGACCTCGTCCACCGCCCGTACCAGAGCGGGCAACGGGGCGCTGCGGGTGGCGTCCGGCGTGATCGCGAGAACCCGCCGCGACTCGAACAGCGCGCGTGGCGTCCCGGCTTCGATGCGGCTGCAGATGTCCTCGTGGGTCATCGTCGCGGAACGCTCCATCGTCATCAGATCCGCCATGTCATGCCTCCCGTACGTCCGGCCTCCCGCATGTCCGCGTCCAGGTGCTCCCGTGCATCGTTCCGGCGTCGGCGTTCAGATGCTGTCCAGGAGAAAGCCGCCGTCGACCGGTATGGTCGCTCCCGTGACGAACCCGGATGCGGCTTCACTGGCAAGGAATATCGCCGCCCCGGCCAACTCCTCCGGCTCGCCGAACCGCGCGAACGGCGTCCGGCCGAGCACCTGCCGGCCACGCTCGGTGGGGTGGCCGGTCGCTTCGTCCACCAGCAGCCGGCGGTTCTGTTCGGCGAGGAAGAACCCGGGTGCGATGGCGTTCACGCGGATGCGGTGAGGGGCGAATTCCTTCGCCGTCGCCTCCGTGAGGTTGACGACACCGGCCTTTGCCGCTCCGTAGGCCCACACGCCGGACAACGGCTTGTACGAGGCCATCGACGCGATGTTGATGATCGATCCCACGATCCCGTGATCGATCCAGTGCGCCGCGACGACCTTGGTCGGAACCACGCATCCCGCGATCAGATTGAGCTCGACGGTCTGACGGAACACGTCGATGTCGATCTCGGTAAACGCTCCCTTGCTCAGGTTGCCGCCGACCGCGTTGATCAGGACCGTCGGGCAACCCAGCCGCGCTTCGGTGTGGCGCAGGGCATCCATGATCGCGTCCGGCGACCCGGCATCGGCCACGAAGCCGGTGGTGCGATCGGCAGCGTTCAGCGTGGTCAGGGCGCGGTCGACCGTCTCGGCCCGTCGGCTCCAGACCGCGATGCGCGCTCCGGCGTCGAGCAGGCCGCGCGCCATCCCGATCGCCAGCGTCGCTCCGCCGCCCGAGATGGCCACCGTGGCGTCCAGTGAGAACAGGGGAGAGGGGCTCGTCATGTCGTCGACCAGTTTGTGTGGAATGTGCCGGGGCGGTCGACCCGCTCGTACGTGTGGGCGCCGAAGTAATCGCGTTGCGCCTGTATCAGGTTGGCCGGCAGGCGGGCGGTTCGGTACGAGTCGAAATAACTCAGCGAGGAGGCGAACGCCGGGACCGGCACCCCGGCGGAGGTCGCCGCCCCGACGACGTGGCGCCATGCGGACTGTGCCCCGTGCAGCACGTCGGCGAAGTACGGGTCGAGCATGAGGTTGGCAAGGTCCGGTTCGCGGTCATAGGCCTCCTTGATGCGCTGCAGGAAGCGGGCGCGGATGATGCACCCTCCCCGCCAGATCATGGCGATCGCCCCGTAGTCGAGCCGCCAGCCGTGCTCCGCGGCAGCGGTACGCATCAGCGCGAAGCCCTGAGCATAGGAGCAGATCTTCGCGGCGTAGAGTGCCGTCCCGATCGCGTTGGCCAGGTCCTCACGATTGCCGCTGAACGCGGCGTCCGGACCGCGGAGCACGCCGCCGGCGGCCATCCGTTCCTGCTTTGCCGCCGACAGTGAGCGTGCGAATACCGCCTCGGCAATGGTGGGCGCAGGGGCGCCAAGTTCGAGCGCCGACTGTCCCGTCCACGTCCCCGTGCCCTTCTGTCCCGCCTTGTCGAGGATCACCGTCACCATCGGCGCGCCGGTCTCCGGGTCGGTCGCCGCCAGAATCCGCGCCGTGATCTCGATCAGGTACGAGTCCAGATCGCCGCGGTTCCAGTCCGCAAAGCGCTGCGCCATCTCCGGGAACGTCATGCCGCAGAGCTGTTGCAGCAGCGAGTACGCCTCGGCGATGAGCTGCATGTCGCCATACTCGATGCCGTTGTGCACCATCTTGACGTAGTGGCCTGCGCCGCCGGCGCCGATGTACGTGCAGCAGGGGTCTCCGTCCACCTTGGCGGCGATCGAGGTCAGGATTGGGCTCACCTGACGATAGGCGGCCTCGCTGCCGCCGGGCATGATGCTCGGCCCGTGGAGCGCCCCTTCGTCGCCTCCCGAAACCCCCGTACCCAGGTACAGCAGATCCGAGGCTTCCGCGTCGCGGCAGCGCCGTGTCGTGTCCGCAAAGTGAGAGTTGCCGCCGTCCAGGATGACGTCGCCCGGCTCCAGCAACGGCTGCAGCTCGCCGAGCACCGCGTCGACCGGCGCTCCTGCCTGCACCATCAGCAGAATGCGCCGGGGGCGGTTGAGCGCCGCGACCACGTCGGGCAGCGTACGGCACGGCACGAGTCGCTTGCCGGCGCCCACGCCGTCGACGAAGGTCTCGAGCGTACGGGCAGTTCGGTTGTGGACCGCGACGGTGTATCCGCGGCTCTCGATGTTGAGGGCCAGGTTGCGGCCCATGACGGCCATCCCGGCCACGGCGATGTCGGCCATCAGGTGTGCATCCTCATCATGGGGTGCGGGGCTGAATCATAGGAGCGCGGGGCGCACGTGTATACCGCCACGGGTCCCGGGGCAGCACGGGTACGTCACCGTGCTCGTCGCGCTCGGCACGGTGGCAGCAGGCCGGACCGCCGGGCCAGCACGGCTTGCATGCGATCGGCAACCTCGTTCGGCGTGGCGGTACCGTCGATGCCGCGCAGCAGACCCGTCGATCGGTAGTACTCGATGACCGGGGTGGTCTGTGCCCGATAGGCGTGGAGCCGCCGTCGGATCGCCTCCGGATCGTCGTCTTCGCGTTGCACGGGTGCGCAGAACAGGGACGCATTCGCCGGCATCGAGGCCACGTTGAAGGTGGCGCCGCACCGGGCGCAGGTACGGCGTCCGGACAGGCGGCGAACGACCTCCTGCTCGGGCACGATCAGCTCGACGGCGGCGTCGAGCTGCGCGAATCCGGCCAGCGCGGCGGCCTGCGGGACGGTGCGAGGAAAGCCGTCGAGAATGAATCCCTTCCGTTCGTCGAGGGTCGCCAGGTGCTCGCGCACCAGGGAGATGGTCAGCGAATCGGGGACCAGGCTGCCGGCCTGCAGCAGGTCGGCCACCCGGCGCCCGAGCGGGGTCCGAGCCTTCACCGCAGCGCGGAAAAGGTCGCCCGTGGAGATGTGACGCATTCCGGTGCGGCCGGCCACGGTGCTGGCGAGCGTGCCCTTGCCGGCGCCGGGCGGTCCGAGGAGAACCAGCTGCATGAGATTGGGGCAGGCTGAGCGAGCGAGCGACGCCGCGGTGGCTCCAGGGCTCAGGTGCCCTGAGCGTAGTCGGTATGGTACGCCTGCTGCTCGGCGGTGAGCTCGTCGGTCTGGATGCCCATCGTTTGCAGCTTGATGGCGGCGATCTCCCGGTCCTGCTCTTCGGGCACCGGGTACACGAGCGGCGACAGGGAGCTACCCTCCTTGGCCAATCGGATGAGGGACAGAAACTGATTGGCGAAAGACATGTCCATCACTTCGGGTGGATGGCCCTCGGCCGCGGCCAGGTTCACGAGCCGGCCTTGCGCCAGAATGTACAGGCGGCGGCCATCGCCGAGCACGTGCTCGCGATTGTTGCTCCGGACCTCCTCGGAACGCACGGTGAGCTCTGCCAGATCGTTCAGATTGATCTCGCAGTCGTAGTGGCCGGCGTTGCAGACGATCGCGCCATCCTTCATTCGCTCGAAGTGCCGGCGGGTGATCACGTCGCGGATTCCCGTGGTCGTAACGAACACGTCGCCGACGGCGCTGGCCGCATCCATGGTCGACACGTTGAACCCCTCCAGCGTCGCCTTGAGGGCGGCGATCGGATCTACTTCGGTGACCACGACGTTCGCGCCGAGGCCGCGTGCGCGCTGGGCGACGCCACGCCCGCAATGACCGAAGCCGGCAACGACCAACTGCTTGCCGGCCAGGAGCACCGACGTGGCGCGCAAGACTCCATCGAGGGCCGACTGGCCGGTCCCGTAGACGTTGTCGAAGTCCCACTTGGTAGTGGCATCGTTCACGGCGATGACCGGGTACTTGAGGGCGTGGTCATCAGCCATGGCGCGGAGTCTGTGCACCCCCGTGGTGGTTTCCTCGGTGCCGCCGATGATGCCGGCGGTCAGTCCGTCCCCGGCAGCGTGCGCGCGAAAGATCAGGTCGGCACCGTCGTCGAGGGTCAGCGTCGGGTCGACCGCAAGCGTCTGGTCGATACACCAGTAAAACTCGTCCGTGGAGAGGCCGTGCCAGGCGTAGATCGGGACTCCTTCGGCCGCCAGCGCGGCTGCGACATCATCCTGAGTGGACAAGGGATTGCAGCCCGACCAGGCGACGTCGGCTCCCGCGTCCCGCAGGGCGCGGATCAGGATCGCGGTTTCCTTGGTCACGTGCAGGCAGCCGGCTATCCGCATGCCGGCCAGCGGCTTCGAGTCGCGATGCAGCCGGCGGAGATGCTGAAGTACGGGCATGCGCGATTCCGCCCACCGGAGCTTCAGCGAACCTTGATCGGCGAGCGCTGGCTCCTTGATCTTGTATCCGGTCACGGCGGCAGTTTAGCCGCTCGCTCGCCTGCGGTCGACAGACCATCGGCCATCGGTCACCCCGAGGGCCGTTTCGCCCCGGCCGATGTGGCCGAGCTCCCGTCCGTCATTGTAAACTGGTTACCGGTATGGCTGGGAGCGGCCTGTGGCGCGGTGTCGAGCGGGCTGTCAATCAAGGGCTCCGGGGCTCCCGCGACGCCCTGGACCGCGCCCGATCGAAGGCGCGGGAGCTCGGCGAGCGGGGTGCTCTCAGGCTCGACCTGCTGCAGCTCGAACGGCAGCGATCGCGGCTGCTCGAGGAGTTGGGACAGCTCATCCATGACCGCCTGGGCACACAGGGCCAAGCCACGGTGTCGCACGGCACCCCCGGGGTCAAGGACCTGATGGCCCAGATCGACGACTTGGCCGAACGGTGTGCGGCGAAGCGGCACGCGCTGGAGCAGCTCGCCATCCAGGGCTTGGCCGGCGAGCCGCTGGCCGGGGAGCCGGGAGCCGATGACGAGAAAGATGAAAAAAAGGCTCCGAAGCCCTTGACGGAGCCACGCGACGATGTATAAATTCCTTTTCCACGGTGCCCGTCGGTAGACGAGCTTCCGTGATACGGATCGGGCGCTCGTGCCCGTCCGCGAGCGGGATCCCGATCGGATCCCAGCGGTTCTTTGACATCATAGGGATGGGGAGAGTGGGGTCCTCGAATGTAGATTCGTAGGACGGATGCCTTCGGGCGGAAGTCCTACTCATATCACGGAGAGTTTGATCCTGGCTCAGAACGAACGCTGGCGGCGTGTCTTAAGCATGCAAGTCGAACGAGAACCATGGTGCTTCAGCTTGCTGAAGCGCCGGGGGACAGTGGCGAACGGGTGAGTAACACGTAGGTGATCTGCCCCGAAGTGTGGGATAGCCTATGGAAACATAGGGTAATACCTCATGTGATCCGAGGATTGGATGCCTCGGATGAAAGGCGCAATTGTGTCGCTTTGGGATGAGCCTGCGGTCCATTAGTTAGTTGGTGAGGTAATAGCTCACCAAGGCGATGATGGATAGCCGGCCTGAGAGGGTGAACGGTCACACTGGGACTGAGACACGGCCCAGACTCCTACGGGAGGCAGCAGCTAAGAATAGTCCGCAATGGGGGAAACCCTGACGGTGCGACGCCGCGTGGGTGATGAAGGCCTGACGGTTGTAAAGCCCTTTTCTCAGCGAAGAATAAGGTGAGGAGTGGAACGCCTCATCGATGACGTTAGTTGAGGAAGAAGCCCCGGCCAATTACGTGCCAGCAGCCGCGGTAACACGTAAGGGGCGAGCGTTGTTCGGAATTATTGGGCGTAAAGGGCGCGTAGGCGGTGCAGCAAGCTTGGTGTAAAAGGCTCGGGCTCAACCCGAGGAATGCGCTGGGAACTGCTGCGCTAGAGTCTTGGAGGGGAAGCTGGAACTCCTGGTGGAGGGGTGAAATCTGTAGATATCAGGAAGAACACCGGTAGCGAAGGCGAGCTTCTGGCCAAAGACTGACGCTGAGGCGCGAAAGCGTGGGGAGCGAACAGGATTAGATACCCTGGTAG
>JAPPKD010000112.1 GCA_028820215.1 Spirochaetaceae bacterium
GTCGTCCCTCCGACCCGAATCGGCCGACAGAGACCCCTACAGCGCAATTTCCTCCCGTGGTTCCGCTCTTGACGGCGAGATCGATCTCGGCCACCGCGGCTGTCTTCGATCCGGGGTAGGTGAACGTCACTCCCTGTGCCGTAATGCTCGGAGCGGCTCTCACCGGGCGGGGGTCACCCATCGCCCTCCCCTCGGAGCGCCGGAGAAACTCGACGAGATGTGCCGCCGTCGCACTCGCCTGATACGACTGCCCGAACAGATCGAGCATCGCGCCCGTCAAAGTCATGAATCTGCTCAAGGCATAGACGACAACGGCAAACCCTCCGATGTCGATGTCACCGCGAGCGAGCAGCAGCGCTGCGAGCACGAAGCAGCCGCCGTATCCGACCAGGACGAGAATGTTGATCGCCAGGTCGATACCGCCCACACGAAGGCTCTCCCGCCATCGCTCGATGTTGAAACGGTGGAGCGTGCGTCGGTACCTCCCGAGGAGATATGATCCGATACCAAGGCATCTGGTCTCCTTGTAGTACGCGCGATCCACCAGGCATTGCTCCAGGTAGCGGAATTCACGGAGCGTCGGCACGGTCCTGCGCTCCAACCGATAGTAGCGACTTCCACGAATCAGGTGGCTCGCGATGCGGGGCGCGAAAATCACGGGAACAACGAGCGCCAGCGGTGGGGACAGTGAATGGAGGTATACGGCAGAAGCTACCAACGAAAACAACAGGAGAACCGGGTACAGAAAGCCGATCAGCATCCCGATCGCTCCCTGCATTCCCGCCTTCGCCAATTCCAGCCGCTCGTTGGCGTCGAGCGTTTCGAAGTCGATGAGCTCCAGGCGTTCCGCTTTCTCGTTCATCGCCTCCGTGATGACTCCGAGGGCCTTGTCCATGAAGTATCCGGCGATGAGGTCACCGATCATGTAGAGCAGATCACGGATGAGGATAGCGACTCCGACAACCAGAATGGCCCCGACGAGATCATCGCGTACCTCGGCGTATGCGAGTTGCGACATGATGATCTCCAATCGATGAAGTACGAGGAGATCAGCGCCGGCACGGCCCGTGCCGACAAGAATGAACGCGGCCATTGCGAACGGCGCACGGTGGGCTACCAGACCCGTAACTCTGGCAAGAGTACCCGTGAACGACGGCCTGCTGCTACGTTTCATACCAGTGTTTCTGTGAATTGAACATCTGCGCGTACAACCGATCGCGCTGCATCAGGTCCTCGTGTGTGCCGGCCTCGACGATCGCTCCGTCGTCGATCACCAGGATCTCTTCGGCGATCTTCGTCGAACCGAGTCGGTGGCTGATGAACAGCGTTGTGAGCCCGCCGGCAACATCGGCGTACGACTGATACAGACGGCTTTCGGCAAGCGGGTCCAGCGCCGCCGTGGGCTCGTCGAGGATGCGTACGGGCGCGGCACCGGCCAGGGAGCGGGCGAGGGCGATGCGTTGCCATTCACCGCCGGACACGTCGACGCCGCCTGCCAGCACCTTGCCCAGCGGTGTGTCGCAGCCCTGCGGCAACCTCTGGACGAGCTCGGCGAGTCCCGCGCGTTCCAGGCTACGTTCGACAACGGCATCGTCGACGTGACCGAGATTACCGAAGGCAACGTTGTCGCGCACCGTGAGCGAGTAGCGGGCGAAGTCCTGGAACACGACGCCGAACAAGCCGTTCAATGCGTCCTGAGGCCACTGCTCAATGGATCTGCCGTTGATAAGAATACGGCCGTTCGTCGGGCTATAGAGACGCAGCATAAGTTTAGTAATGGTCGACTTTCCGGATCCGTTTGCACCGACGAGTGCGTAATGATAACCGGCTTTCAGCGAGAAGCTGATGTCCACGAGGACACGTTCTTCCGTGCCGGGGTACGCGAAGCTCACACCGTCGAACTCGATCGACTCGAACCGCTCCTCCGGCGAGCGTCGAGTGAGCGAACTCCGTGTCTCTGCCAATGATGAAAACGACGTGAGATCGACGAAAAACTCTCGATGCTGAGCAAAACGAGAGGTGATTTCAACCAGTTGTCCCGTTACGATAGTCTCCGCTTGCAGGATTGCTAAAACCGCTGCCGTGTAGAAGGCGACGTCGATGAGTCCGGCGCGCAGGGGTTGGAGAAGCATCAGCATGGCGATCACGATGCCTGCGACCATGAATACGCTCCCACCTCGGTAGCGGAGCCACAATCGTACACTCAATCCGAGCCGTGAGCGACGGACTTTGGCGAACGCCGCACGCCAACGCTCGTTCACATAGTTCGAGTAGCCGAACATCGTCCGCTCTCCGGCGGCATCGCGGCCTTGCAGCACTTCCTCAGACAGGTAGTCGGCACGGCGCAGCAGGTCTGACAGGCGACGCTGCAGGTCGTACACGAGGCGTCCTCCTCGGATGCCCAGGAGAACCATCGGCACGGTGAGCACGACCACGACGGGAACGATCCACCAGCCCAGGCGCGCCAGCACGACAGCGACTCCGATGACCCGAACGGCGATGGTGATCAGCTCGATTCCGTCGTCGAACGCCTTCTTTACCGGACCGGTCTCCGGTTCCGATGCGACGCGATGCAGCAGGTCCCAAGTCTCAGGATTCTCAACGTATTGGTACTCGAGGCGTGCTCGCTTCTCGGTCAAGTCGGAGCGCAAACCGCGGCGAAGGTTTGCCTCGATCGCCGTGTCAGCGAGCCGGCGGACCACCGTCTCGAGGGTTTCCACCGAGAATATCGCGAGGAGTACGATCACCGGGGCCGATAGGTCACCGAATGGCAGCCGTCCTGCCGCTACATCGAGTGCTGTCCCGATGAAGCGCTCGATTCCCAACACCAACAACGGACCGGTTGCCACTCCCGCTCCCAGCGCAAACAACAGGCGGAGCACGGCGGCCGGCGCGGCATCCTCGAATACGATCCACATTCCTCGCAACAACGTGTAACGGCGACCGGAAAAGCGGGCGCGATGAGGTGTTGCCTGGTCACGGATCCTTGCATTCGCCTTCACGGGACCTACCTTACAACATGTGCGGCGCTCGACGCGGTCACCAGATCGTGTCGGCTCCGAGCGCCCGAAGAGCCGGATCGGGGGTCGCGACCTTGATCTTCTGGACCATCGCCTGGGCCGCGATCATCCGGTCGAAAGGATCGCGATGGGAGTGTGGGAGGGAGCCCGCGCGCAGCGCGTGTACGCTGGCGATTGCCAGTTGGCGAAAGCCGTCCTGAGCCAACCGGTCCTCCCATTCGTCGATGACGTGGCGGCCGGCCGGGTAGTTCCCCCGCCTGTGCTGCGTCGCGATCTCCCAGGCGCTCGCGGCGCTCACCCACACCTTGTGGTGCGGATCCACAAGGAGACGCTGGACGCGCTCGCTGAGCTTGTGGGGCTCCGCCCAGGTCCACAGCAACGTGCATGTGTCGAGCAGGAGTCTCATCCTCCCCCGTCCCAGCCCGCGAGCTCGGCATCGTCGAGCGGTTCCAGGAACGAGTCGGGCACCGAGCCGTCGCGGTCGCGATACCGCCCCAACTCGCGTGGCGGAGGCTTCTCCATCGGCACCAGCCGGACGCAGCGGACGCCGGCCTTGGCAATCACGATCTCCTCCCCGGCATGCGCCCGGTCGACCAGCCGTGCGAGCTGCGGCACGGGCTCATGCACGCTCACCATCGTCATGCCGTCAGCATAGTTCTCCGACGAACGCCGGTCCACGAAACGGTGCTGTGCCCGACTCGGGACTGGGCCGGCGACCTTGCGCAGGAGACCTTCGTCCGCGCCTAGAGCCACCCTTCCGCTGCTCAGCGTCCTGTCCCTCCTGCAGCGGACGACGCTGCGGCGGGTGCTGGCGAACATCTTCGTCGACCAGTACCGGCGGAACGTACGGGAACGTGACCTGATCGCCACGCTCGATCACGACTCGTCGGCCAGCGCCGTCGATCCTTCCCTGTCCCTGCAGGTGCGGAAGCTTCTGGGAATCCTGCCGGAACCCTGCGTGACCTGTGGTACCGCCGATACGTGCAGGGGATGAATGCCGCGGAGATCGCCCGCCCAACTGGGCATTCCCCACGGCACCGGGCGCTCGAGACTGCATGCCGCGCGCAGGCTTCTGCGCGGGGAAGTGGAACAATATCTGTAATTCAGGAGGAAGCCATGAGCAACGAGGATCAGGGAATCGTCTACGGAAACATCGGCGTCCTGACATTCGCGCGGCGGATGGGGCGGCGCTGCGGGGAATCAGGCGTAATCGGGAATCTCGGGCTGCTGCTGCATGGCCCGGACAATGCGGCTCTGGTGAACACGCTGTCCGCCGGAAATCTCGGCTGCACCGTCAAAGCGCCGGCCCACGACAAGCTGGAGATGGTGCCGGTTCGGTGGATGCCAAGGCTCTGCGCATCCGGTCCGAACCGCTCGGGATGGTCATCATGGGTCCGGTCATCTGCCCGGAGGACGTGGTGCCAGCACTGAGTTCGAAGACCGAATAGCAAGTGGGACCGGTCACAAGCTATCCGGTCGGTGCCAGGCTGGTCTCAATCCTGGGAGCTGAAACTCGAACACGATGCGCTCGCCACGCTGGAGGATGGTACGGCGCTCAACGTGGAGGGTCGACTCACGGTGCCGGAGCCGCTGACGGCGGATCATCGCGGCCGCATTGCAACGCGGCGAGGACGCGTGCCACTCTCGCAAGAAAAGGTCGCAAGACAATCGATAGCATCAATTGAATTCATTTTGCAGCGGAGGAGGCCATAAGAAATTCCACATATACGCGACCTCATCCTGGGATCCATCAATAGTAACACGGATATATGGATCCAATATATGTTCCCAAACACGCACCACTAAATCGTGTTCAGTTCCGGTGCTCACAGCCTCTGCCGTACGCTGCCAATCAGTTTCTCGTGACCGCTGGATGTCCCGTTGCGCCCTGCGCCAGTCGTACGTACGTTCGTTGATGCTCAGTCTCCGTCGATACAGAGAGCGAATAACATATCCGCGTACCGAGTCTCTATGCCCTGTAATCTCTCGCGCACCATCCGGTAGATTCTTGGCAGAGAGAGGACGCGTCGCCCAAGGAACATCCTCAAATACATTCGACTCCTCATCCCATCTGACGCTTAATCCAGAGGCTAGCCCGCATGAACGACGAATGAAGTACGATAGGAGCGGAATTTTGACAAGCTTTGACTTCCAGTCCGCAAGCGCTTCAGTGAATTCATCACTCGCCTCTCTCTCAGGGATTCCGCGATATTCCTCCCACAAGAGCTGTGCGGCACGATTCAACAGATCATCGTCTGGCAGATGCTTACACAAGACCGGATTAGTGCATCGAAGCTCGTGCCAAATTTCGGAACTGGGCATAGGTAGACCACGCCAGCGGCCGCCTCGATGCATAATCAAATGTATGCTGGCACGCCAAACGGCCAGCATGCCCTCCGGGCTGTTGGTAGGAATGTCATTCTCTGGTTCAACTAGAGCATATCGCCAGTTTTCATAGCCGCGCCCGTCCATCGACGAAATCCCTGTCATGAACGAGGACAAATCTCGATGATGTATGTAATTGTGCAGCGACTGATAGCACCTGTAGTATGCCGTCAGATAGCTCTGGGCTTCTTGGTCGAGTGCAACGAGCAGCTTGCGTAGATCGTGATGGTTGTGTTGTCTGGTTGATCTGCGCATTTCGGGGACAGACATGCTGCAGGATGAAGCTATCAAATACTTGAAGCTTTGCTCTATGCCGGAGTAGGAAGCTGTAATAATAGGCCAACTATTTACGAGGTTAACACTGGGTATAAAGTCATGACTAGGTGGCATATTGTCGAACAATTCTTGACAGCGCTTATACGCCATTTCGAGTCGCATTGGAACATCTGTCTCGTATGGCAGCTGCCATGATCCGCGCATACCCATTACCCTCAGTCTATCGATGGCACTGCGCCGGTAGAGAAGGGGCCGTGTCGGATGAATCTTGAAGATGATTGGAGGAGGGTGTCAACCCCGCTCGTGAGGGCATGGGTCGGCTCGACGAAGTTGTAGGTGTACATGAACAGCGCCACCATCGCATCATCGCATGTGGTTCTGGGCTTCCGCAGGAGTCAGTTGGGCTTCGTGAAGTGCCGCGTCCGCATTCAGTTGTGGGGTCCAAGAAGGAAGTAGATGTTGACCGTGCTGGCGGCCGCCGGCCGCTCACGTGCATGACGTGCCCAGGGTTGGCGTACGTAAGGCGTCACCAAGTTGGCGAAATCCACTTCTCCACCGAACGCCGTCGGCACGGCGTTCTTCGCGCTCGGCTGAGTGCATCTTCATTTCCGGTACACACTCGCCGCAGACGATCGCTTGAACCACACTTGAGCACGCGAGACGCGCAACACCGCACCATCGACATCTACATGACGCTCCAACGGGGGACGATCGCAAACTGCCCCATTACCTTCGTGACCGCCGCGCCGCGGATGCATGTGGTGCAGATACGGCGGTTGACGGATCATCCGTTCGATTCCGTCGACCTCAGGCTGCACCACGTGCCGATGCGCCTCGTGGGCAACCCGACGCCGGTCGTTCTCGCTGTAGACGGGCCTTCTTGGCCGCCTTCAGCTGCGTACACGAATGGAGGAAGTGACGGGGCATGTTCGGGCAGTCCTACCGCGCCAGTGCGACCGCTTCCATCTGTTCGACTTCGTCGAACGCGACGAAGGCAGGCCGGTGGTGGTCGCAGTCAAGAGAAACCGCCAGGGACTTGACCGCCCGCAGGGTGTCATTCACCTATCCGGGAACGGACGCGGCCGCCGTCGACGACCGTGAACCTGGACCTCGCGCTGGGCACCACCGTGGCGCTGGTCGGCGCCAACGGCGCCGGGTGGAGTCGTAACCGGCGTGGTGCCACTTGTTGTCCAGTTGGAAGCCGACGCGGCCGGGAGGGACCCGGCCGGTGGTCAGATCGTCCGTGCGGCGGTTGAGCGACTGCAGCTCCCCGGCGCTCATTACCGCGCCAAGCGGCAGGTAGCCGTCGGCATGGAATCGATCGAGCTGTTCGCCGTCGAGCGCCATCGGTCTACTCCCCGGCCGGTGTGCCGCGCAGCTTTTCCAGGATGAACTCGTTCCCCAGGCCGTAGGTCTTCGACTCATCCATCATCAGCGCCATGTTCGGGAAGCTGATGATCCGCCAGCCGTCGTTCATCGCCTCCAGCACGCTCTGGTACGGCCAGTCCTCGGGATCCTCGGGACACGCCTTGACGTCGCCGTCCTCCACCAGGGCCATGCCGTTGACCTTGGAGGTGACCGACGAGAACAGTGTCCACAGGTAGAGGACATCCTGCCGGTGGCCGTTGCCGCGCAGCGCGCGAGCTGCTTCGGCGCAGGCGCGCAGGCGCGCCGCCGGCAGCCGGTCCGACTCCAGAAGCCGGACGCACTCCTGCAGCTCGTCAGCGAGCTTGTCCGCGTCCATGGGAGCACGCTGTTCCGTCACCGCGCGCGCTGTCAACAGCTCGGCACTGCCCGCCCCTACGGCGGTCACCAGATCGTGTCGGCGCCGAGCGCGCCGATCGCCGGATCGGGCGTCGCGACGCTGATTCTCTGAACCATCGCCTGCGCGGCGATCATCCGGTCGAAGGGATCACGATGGGCGTGGGGGAGGGCGCCCGCGCGCAGCGCATGTGCGCCGGCGATCGTGAGTTGGCGAAAGCCGTCCTGTGCCAGCCGGTCGTCCCACTCCTCGATGACGTGGCAGCCCGCCGGGTAGTTGCCCAGCCGGTGCTGCGTGGCGATCTCCCAGGCGCTCGCGACGCTGACCCACACCTTGTTGTGCGGATCCTCGAGCAGTCCGCGCACCCGGCGGCTGAGCTTCTCGGGCTCTGCCCAGGCCCACAGCAGCGTGCAGGTATCGAGCAATAGCCTCATCCGCTCCCGTTCCAGGCCGCGAGCTCGGCGTCGTCGAGCGGCTGCACGAACGAGTCCGGCACCGCGCCGTCCCGATCGCGGTGCCTCCCCAGATCGCGCGGCGGAGGCGTCTGAAGCGGCACGAGCCGCACGCAGCGAACGCCCGCCTTGGCGATCACGATCTCCTCCCCGGCATGCGCACGGTCGACCAGCCGGGCGAGCTGCGGCACGGCCTCGTGCACGCTCACCATCGTCATGCGGGCAGCATAGTCCTCCTCTCCTGCATCGGTCGACGAATCCGGTGCCGCGCCCGAACACTACTGGAGGCTCGTTCGTTATTCATGCAGAAGCGGGGAGGCGAAGGCGATCGTATGGCAGTGAGATGGAGCGGTGCGATTCGCGGCTGATGAGGCGGCGCTGCGCAAGGTCAGGCGGATCGGGAATCTCGGGATGCTGGTGCACGGCCCGGACAACGCGGCTCTCGTGAACATGCTGTCCGTGGGCAATATCGGTTGCACCATCGAAGCGCCAGCGCACTACAAGCTGGAGGTGGCCCCGGTGCGGTTCAATGCCCAGGCGCTGCACAACCAGCCAGAGTCGCTCGGGATGATCATCTTGGCTCCTGTTGCCGTGGAGTCCGATGTCTCGGCGGAGGACATCGAGCAGTGCATTGAGCGGTTGTTCATCATGGGCCCGGTCATCTGCCCGGACAACGTTGTGGCAGCCTTGCGCTCGAAGACCGCGCAGCAAGTGGGACCGGTCACAAGCTACCCGGCCGGTGCCAGGCTCGTGTCGATCCTTGGGGCGCTGAGACTCGATTACGGTGCCGTCGCCACGCTGGAGGATGGAACCGCGCTCAACGTGGAGGGTCGCCTGACGGTGCCGGAGCCGTTGTCGGCGGATCTGTTAGTGCGGAAGATCCGGTGGCTCAACGTGGATGGTGCGGTCCTGTGTCATGAGGAGAGCGCTCCGATCCTGCGCTCCCTGATGCCGGAGGGTTCGGGAAGATTCACGCCGTTGCCGGCCGGGTTCAAGGTTGTTGAGCGAGCGCTGAGTATCGACGGTACGTTCCTTCGGTTCAACGCGACCGAGAAGCTGTACGGTAGCGCGAGAATTACCATAGATTCCGCGGTCACCGAGGACGAGGTAGACCGGAACCTGAAGGAGCTGCGCTGCGCGGGAACGATCCTGGCGCCCGCTCGGCTGCGCGACGTACTGGCTCCCAAGTGTGACCTCGAACGGGATCAGGTGCTGTTCTACGAGGGAACGCTGTGGCTGGAGGAGGGCAGCACGGCACTGACCACGGAGCGTTTCGCGTACCTGGAAGGGGTGGCAACCCTGATCGTCGAAGGACTGGTGACGATTCACGACACAGTGGACCCTGCCTTGCTTATGGAGCGGCTTGCCCAGGTGCACAACTACGGGACCATTCGCTGCACGCCGCCGCAAATGGGCGCGCTGCATGCGCTCATGGACCGGAACGACGGGGCGCTGGTCGACAGCACGGCCGGCGACGAAGAGGAATCGGTCGGCGTCGGCAACCTCGGCTTTCTGGCCCTGTAGGCTCCGTGGCACCGGGAGCTGTTTCGTGAACGGATCCGGATCTTCCACGTATCCCGTGGCTGGAATGTGATGCTAGGCGAGGAGCGAGGGCGCCGCCGCTTCGACAGGCGCCGCTATGGGCTCCTGAGCGGAACCTGGATCGTGTTCCAGGACGCACCGCTCGCCGCCGTGATCCGCGCCGTGGTGACGCTGTCGGCGGGCGCGGCGACCGGACCGCTGCTGGTGCTGGCGACCGAGCGCTTCATCGCCACGGCGCTCGACGTCGCCAAAGGTCAACTCCCCATGGCGGCTATCACCCTTCCGGTCATGGCGCTGGCCGCGCTGTTCGCGGTGGAGATCGTCGAAACCGCCGTGCGTTCCCTGGCTGACGCCCGGATCGAAGCAGGCTTACGGCGCGGCTTCCGAGCCGACCTGACCGAGAAGCGGGCGCGTCTGGAGTATCGCTACATCGAGACTCAGGAGACGTGGGACCTGTTGCGGCGTGTGGCCGCGGGTCCTCAGATGGAGTCCCGGCCGGCGCCCGAGCGGGGACCGGTGAAGCAGGCGTTCGACGACGGAATCGGACTGGCAGCGATCGCCGTGCGCGTGATCGGCATCGCCGCCGTGCTGGCGCGGCTGGGATGGTGGATCCTCCCCGTCGCGGTGGCGCTCATGGTTCTGTACGTGCTGCTCGGAATCGGGGGCGGGCGCCGTCTCTACGAGTTCGAGCGCCGGGCGGCGAGCCGTAGGCGCCGCGCCCAGTACCTGTCGGACGAGGTCCTTCAGGCGAGGGAGGCCGCCTCGGAGCGGGGATTGTTCGGCTATGCAGGTCTCCTGAACGGACGCTGGCGTGCCGTGTACGTCGGAGTGGTCAGGTCGTTCGTCCTGGTGAACATCCGCAACTGGATCCGCTTCAAGGCCGCGGCCGTTCCGGCGATCGCGCTGGTGATGACTGCCATGCTGGTGCTGCTTCGGCCCCTGCAGGCCGGCACGATCGACGTCGCCTTCTACGTCGCGTCGATCATGGCGCTCCTGCACGCGGAACGTCTCGTATCGCAGGGTCTGGTGCAGATCACCTCGAGGCTCTCTCAACACCGGGAGTTCTTCGTCGATCTGACCGCGTTCTCGGCGATGGCCGAGACGCCGCGCCCGCTCACGCGGCGCGCGCCGAAGGAACTGTTTCGGTCGATCGAGTTCGCGGGGGTGAGCTTCACCTATCCCGGCACCGAGCAGCCGGTCCTGAGAGGGATCAGCTTCGTATTGGAGGCCGGCCGTCATTTCGCGCTGGTCGGCACCAACGGGTCCGGCAAGTCCACCATCGCCAAGCTGATGCTCGGTCTCTACCCTCCCGACGGCGGGCAGATCCTGATCAACGGCACCCCGATCGGCGAGTGGCAGCAGGACGCCGTGAACGGGCTCTTCGGCGTGGTGTTCCAGGACTTCGCACGCTATTCGCTCACGGTCCGCGACAACGTCGAAGTCGCCGCGGCCGGCCGCCTTGACGATGACGCGGTGCGGGAAAGCCTCTCAGGTGCCGGCCTCGGCGACGAATTCGTCGGACGGCTGCCGCGGGGGTACGACACGCCACTGGGCAAGGTGCTGCGCGGCGGCGTGGATGTGTCCGGCGGTGAGTGGCAGCGCCTTGCGATGGCGCGTTCACTCGCTGCTGACGCACCGATGCGCATCCTGGACGAGCCTATGGCGGCGCTGGATCCGCTGGCCGAGAGCGATCTGTATAGGTCGTACTCGCGCGCCGCGACCGGGCTGACGACGCTGTTCATCAGCCACCGCCTGGGCTCGACCAAGATCGCAGACCGGATCCTGGTGGTCGATGGGGGTGCGATAGCCGAGTCCGGCACACATGAGGAGCTGATGCGGCAGGGCAGTCTGTACGCGCGGATGTTCACGGCGCAGAGGCACTGGTATGAGACCGGATAACCGGCTCTCGTACTTCCGGGTCCTCGGCCGGATGATGGCCCTCGTCGTGCGCAGGGCACCGTTCCCGTTATTGGCCTTCGTGGTCGTCGGCTTGGCGCTCATGGGCGCGAATGTATTGGTGTTCCATCTGCTGGAAGGCGTTCTGTCGCAACTCACCGACCGCGAGCCGTTGAGTCAGCTCGCCGGAGCAATTCTCGTCGCCGGAGCCGTGATCGTGCTCCGAGAGGTGCTCGAGATGGTGTCCGATCCCATTGCGGCGTACGTGTGGGGAACGACCACCGCGGTGTTGACCGGGGCGATGAATCAGAAGGTCGAGCGGCAGGAAGTCATCGATTTCGAGACCCTGGATGCGAACGAGCGCGTGGAGTTGGCCCAGGCCGGTATCGTGAATGCGCTCAGCACGCTCATGGCCTTTCTGTTTCCGGTCTTCCAGTTGACGTTCTTCGCGGCCGCAGCGATCTATCTCTTTTCGCTCTCTCCCGTGTTGGCTCTGGTCGTTCCCCTTACCTTCTTGCCTCGCATTGTGAGTCATCTCGTTCGAGGAAGTCGTTACTATCGGCTTGAGCGAAAGACCGTGCCGATGCTCCGGGAGTTCCAGTACCTGGAGCGCTGTCTGACGGATCGCGAGTACTTCAAGGAGACGCGCATCCTGGGAGCCGGGTCCCGGCTGGCGCGGCGGTACCGAAATACGCTGAGGCGCTTCAATGTGGAGCGATGGCGCGAGGATCTCTGGATCGGCGGCATCGATCTTGGGCTGAGCGTCCTGGTGTTGCTCGGTTACGCAGGCTCCTTCGTGCTGGCGGCGTTCCTGCTGGCGGACGGGAGCATCGTGTCGGCGGCTTCGCCGTGGTCATCTACGCGGTGAGCCGGCTCATGATGATGACGCGCGCCGTGATGGACATGCTTGGACAGTCCTACCGCGCCAGTGCGACCGCTTCCCATCTGTTCGAATTCCTGGAGCGGGACGAAGGCCGGCCGATGGGCGATCGCGCTGGCGAGACGGGCGGGACCGTGACGGCCCGCCGGTTGTCATTCACCTATCCCGGAACCGATACGGCGGCCGTCGACGACGTGAGCGTGGACCTCGCGCCCGGCACCACCGTCGCGCTGGTCGGCGCCAACGGCGCCGGCAAGACCACCCTGGCCAAGCTGCTCCTGGGGCTCTACGTCCCGAGCAGCGGCGACGTCATGCGGGGCGCCGTCAACACGCGAGACGCGACCAAACAGGACATCCGCGAGCGCACCTCCGCCGTCTTCCAGAACTTCCAGCGCTACCAGATGACGCTGCGCGACAACGTCGCCCTGGCCGACGTAACCCGCGCGGAGGACGAGGCGGCGGTGATCCGGGCGCTCGAACGGGGCGGGGTGCCCGCGGAGCTGTGGCAGGGAGAGGAAGGGCTCGACCTGATGCTGTCGCGCGAGTTCGGGACGCGCGACCTGTCGCTCGGGCAATGGCAGCGCGTCGCGATCGCCCGCGGACTGTTCCGGGAGCACGACCTGATCCTGCTCGACGAGCCGACCGCCTCGATCGACCCGCTGGAGGAACAGGCGGTGTACGAGCGGTTCATGGAGATCGCAGCCGGCCGCACGGCGATCCTGGTCACGCACCGGCTTGGCTCGGCACGGCTGGCGGACCGGATCCTGGTGATGCGGGACGGCCGCATCGTCGAGGACGGCACGCACCGGCAACTGCTTGAACGGCGCGGCCTGTACCACCAGATGTTCACGGCACAAGCCGACTGGTACGAGCGAAGCTGACGGCGCCGTGCGGCTCGCAGCCCTGATCCCGGAACGGCCTTTGGCCGTTGCGTGCGATCGGGGGATGGGCGATGATCCCGGCCATCCCCCGATCGGGCGAACGCCCTGGTACAGGAAGGAGAGAGGCAATGCGCTTTGGCAAGGGTGCGGTCGCCGTGCTGGCCGCGACGATGATGGCGGTGGTGGCTCAGGCCGCAATGGCGGACGAGAGTGGAACGTTCCGTTCACTGAGAAGTTACCACCATGACTACCTGACCATCGATCACGGCGGGAGGACCTTCACGGGAGGGGTGATCACGGGAACCGGGACGGTCATCGAGAGCAGTGGCGGCCCGTTCATGGCAGGGTCGAACCGTTACTCCGAGTGCCTAGTGTTCTCCAGCAGCGTGGACGGAACCGTGTCGCTTCTTGAAGCGCCCTGCACCGACACCGACGCGTCCGGGGACATCCTCTATTCGCGCGCCGTGAGAGAGCAGGGCGAGGTGGTCGCCGGCGGCGGTGGCGCAGGCGTGTGGGAGCTGCTCGGCGGAACCGGCAAGTACGCGGGCGTCACCGGGACCTGTTCGTACGACACCGAGTACCTGGAAGACGTCCTGGTCACGATCGCCGACTGCACCTGGAGCAAGGCATAGGATGAGCTCCGATCGGCGATGAGCGTGGTGAAGCAGCCTCACAAGATCCTCGTGGTCGACGACGAGCCGGACGTCGAGCCGCTGATCCGGCAGCGGATGCGGCGTGACGTCCGCGCCGGCAAGTACGAGTTCGTGTTCGCCCGCGACGGGGTGGAAGCCCTGGAGATGCTGGAGCAGCATGCCGACATCGACATGGTCCTGTCCGACATCAACATGCCGAAGATGGACGGACTGACCCTGCTGGCGCAGATCGCCAAGGTGGACCCCAACCTGCGCTGCGTCATCGTCTCCGCGTACGGCGACATGGAGAACATCCGCACGGCGATGAACCGGGGGGCCTTCGACTTCGTCACCAAGCCGCTCGACTTCGCGGATCTGCGGGTGACCATCGACCGGACGTTGCGCCGGGTGGCCGAGTGGCGCGAGGCGCTGGAGTCGCGGGACAAGCTGGTCGTGCTCCAGAACGAGCTGGACCTGGCCAGCAAGATGCAGCAGTCGATCCTTCCCACCCGGTTCCCGGAGGGGCCGGACTTCCGGATCCACGGCCACATGGAGCCGGCGCGCGCCGTCGGAGGCGACTTCTTCGACGTCATGCCGCTGGAGAACGGCCGCATCGGCGTGGCGATCGCCGATGTCTCGGACAAGGGCGTGCCGGCCTCCCTGTTCATGATGTCGACGCGTACCCTGCTCAAGGGCGCGTCCGTCGGCCTCGGCGAACCGGGCGAGGTGATGGGCGAGGTCAACGATCTGCTCAACGACGACAACGAGGCGGCGATGTTCGTCACCGTCTTCTACGCGACCTATGACCCGGCGAGCGGGGCGTTCACCTACGCCAACGGCGGACACAACTCACCGCTGCTGGTGCGCGCCGACGGCAGCTCGGAGCTGCTGCCGCTGACCGACGGGCTCGCGTTGGGGGTGATGCCGGGCTACCACTACGGACAGCACTCCATCACCATCGAGCCCGGCTCCACCCTGGTCCTGTACACCGACGGGGTGACCGAGGCGATGAACGACGTCAAGGAGGAGTTCGGAGTGGAGCGCCTGCAGGCGATCTTCGCCGGCGCTCCGCCGGGAGACAGCGGGGCGAGCAGCCAGGCGGTCTTCGATGCCGTGCACGCGTTCGCCGGCGACACGCCGCAATCGGACGACGTGACCTGTCTGACGCTCTCCCGGGGCGAGTTCGGGACGTGAACGCACGGCGGCGGCCGACCCCGGTGACCCACGGGAGCGCATGAAACCCCGGCGTCGCGCGGGCACGGCGCCCGTCGCGGTCCTTACCGGCTCGGCGCTGCTCGCGATGCTGCTGTCCTGCAGCCCGGCCGACCAGCCCGCCGTCACGGAAGCGCCGGCCGGCCGCACGGAGCAGGCGAGCGCCGCCGCACCCGCCGAACCCGCGCGCGGACCGGTCCCCGGCGTGTCGCCGACGCACGTTCTGTTCGGGCAGTCCGCCGCCTTCAGCGGCCCGGCGAGGGAGCTGGGCCGGAACATGCGGCTGGGTATCGAGGCGGCGTTCCAGGAGGCCAACAGCGGCGGCGGCATCCACGGCCGGCGGCTGGAGCTGGTGACCCTCGACGACGCCTACGAGCCGGAGGCGGCGATCGCCAACACCGTCCACCTGATCGAGGAGCACCGCGTGTTCGCCCTGATCGGCGCGGTCGGCACGCCCACCTCGCGATCCGCCACGCCGGTCGCCGCGGAGGCGGCGGTGCCGTACATCGCCCCGTTCACCGGCGCCGAGTTCCTGCGCGACCCCGAGTGGGACAACATTCTCAACCTGCGCGCCTCCTACTACCAGGAGACCGAGGAGATGGTCGCGCGCCTGACCGAGGACCTGGGCGTGACCCGCATCGGGGTGCTGTACCAGGACGACTCGTTCGGCCGCGCGGGCTACCGCGGCGTGCGGCTGGCGCTGGACCGGCGTGCCATGCAGCCGGTGTCGATCGGTCTCTACCCGCGCAACACGACCGCCGTGAAGACCGCGCTGCTCGACCTGCGGCGGGGCGATCCGGAGGCGGTGATCATGATCGGCGCCTACCAGCCGGTGGCGGCCCTGATCACCTGGGCGCGCCACGTGGGAATGGACCCGACCTTCCTCACCGTCTCCTTCGTGGGCAGCAACGCCCTGGCCGAGGAGCTCGGACCGTCAGGCGAGGGGGTCTACGTGACGCAGGTGGTGCCGTTCCCGGCCGACGACTCGCTGCCGGTAGTGGGTGCCTACCTGCGTGCCCTGGCGGCTTACGACCCGGAGGCGGAGCCCGGCTTCGTGTCCTTCGAGGGGTATCTGGCCGGCCGGCTGGCGGCCGCCGGGGTCGCCGGCTGCGGCGGGGAGGTCACGCGCGACTGCTTCCTCGGGAGCTTGCGCGCCAGTGACGCGATCGACATCGACGGCTTCCGGCTCCGCTACGGCGACGCCGACAACCAGGGCTCCGACGCAGTGTTCCTGACGCGGATCGGTGCGGACGGCCGCTACCGGCCCGCCGCCACCCTGCGCGGGCGATGACCGGGCACCTGCAGCGGCTGCTGCAATTCCGCTCCCGCCTGTCGGGCCAGTTCTCCCTGGGGATCGGGGCGGCGGTGGCGCTCACCGTGGCCGCCAGCCTGGTCGGCTGGTTCTTCTTCGATCGCGTCGCCGGCGTGCAGCGGCGGGTGAACGAAGGCAGCGTCCCGCGGATGGTGGCCGCGTTCGGGGTGGCGCAATCGGCCGGCAACCTGGTGGCCGCCGCGCCGCGGCTGACCACCGCGGCGACGCAGGAGGAGTTCGCCGGCGCCGCCTCCCGCATCACGGATACCCACGACGCGCTGCAGGTCGACCTGGACGCACTGCGGCAGGCCGGCGCCGACGCGGAGACGATCGGCCGCGCCCGCGCCCATGCCGACGCGTTGCTGGCCAACATCGAGGAGATCCGGGGCGGCATGACCGAGCTGTTCCCGCTGCACGAGCGGAGCGCCGCGCTGCGCGCCGAGCTGGCCGCCCTGCGCAGCAGCCTGGACGAGCTGGTGATCCCGGCGATCGACGATCAGCTCTTCTACACGATCACCGGCTACCACACCCTCGGCGAGCCCCCGGCGCCGCGCGCGGAGCATCTGTCCGAGCAGGAGCTGGGCCGCTACCGCCGGCTGGCCGACCTGCAGGCGGACGGCGGTATCGCCTCGCAGCTCCTGGCGAGCGCCTTCAACCTGCAGGACGCCTCCTCGATCGAGCCGTTGCGCGAGCGGTTCGAGTCCGCCGCCGGCCGCATCGAGCGCAGCCTGGCGGCGCTCGACGAGTCGCTGCTGCGCGGCGCGTTGGTGCCGATCTTCGCCCGCCTGCTGGCGCTGGGGCTGGATGAAGGCAGCGGTTTCGACCTGCGCACGCGGGAGTTGAGGCTCGCCGAGCGGCAACGCGACCTGCTGGCGCGCAACCGCGACCTGGCCGTGGAGCTGGTCGCCGTGGTGGACGAGCTGGTCGACACCGCGCACGGGGACACCCAGGAGGCGACGCAGGCATCCACCCAGGCGATCGTGACCGCGCGCACCCTGCTGTTGCTCATCAGCGCCGTCAGCCTGGTCGGCGCCCTGTTGATCGCCTGGCTGTTCGTGGGCCGGGTTCTGCTGCGCCGACTGGGCATGCTGTCGGACTGGATGCGGCGCATGGCCGGCGGCGACCTGGAGGCGCGGGTCGAGATCGGCGGCCGTGACGAGGTGGCCGACATGGCCGCCGCCCTGGAGGTGTTCCGCCGCCACGCCCTGGAAGTGCAGAGGCTGAACCTGGTGGAGCGGCTGGCCCAGGAGCTGCAGGGCAAGAACGAGGAGCTGGAGAACGCGCTCGAGGACCTGGGCCGCGCCCAGGACCAGATCGTGGTGCGCGAGAAGCTGGCCGCCCTGGGCGAGCTGACCGCCGGGGTCGCGCACGAGATCCGCAACCCGCTGAACTTCATCAAGAACTTCTCCGAGGCCTCCGAGGAGCTGATCGACGAGCTCAAGGAGGTGCTGGAGGAAGAAGGCGGAAAGCTGGGCGACGAGCAGCGCTCACTGCTGGCGGAGGTCACCGGCGACCTGGTCGACAACCTGGGGCGCATCCGCTCGCACGGCGACCGCGCCAACCGCATCGTGCACGACATGCTGATG